>CALKNI010000038.1 GCA_938091115.1 uncultured Pirellulaceae bacterium
AGAAAAAATGAGTTTTTCTCTCGCGAACCAACACAACACTGAGTGCAGGAGTTTTTGTTATGGAAGAGATTCTAGTTACCATGGCCGATAACTGGGTTTATTGGGCCGTCAGTATTTTTGCGATTATTGCCGCTTACATTGACGGCAAGGAACTTCGAGTTCCCAACAAAATTACTTTTCCAATGATTATCAGCGGATGGATTTACAGCGCCATGTTTTATGGAATGGACGGGCAGGGTTGGTACATCGGGTTGATGTGGAGCCTCGCAGGGACTGCCGTCGGAATCGCGACGCTGCTCCCAGCCTACGCCGTCGGAGGAATGGGGGCAGGCGATGTGAAAATGATGGCTGCAATTGGAGCCTGGGTTCACTGCACAATTACGTTTTATGCGTTTTGCGTTTCGGCAATCGTTGGAGCCATTCTTGCAGTAATCATGGTGATCGCTGCAGGGGAAGGAAGAAAACACTTCAACCAGTTCTTCTCCATTCTCAATGAATTTACCACCATTCGTAATCCTGAAGCGCTCGCAGAAATTGCGACCGAAAGAAAAAGCTCTATGCGTTTGCTGCCCTACGGAATTCCATTAGCAATCGGAACCGTATTGTATTTCGCGTGGATGGGATACCTCATCTAAGACCTACGCATTGTTCCGATTCTGCCGGATTTAATCCCAATTAGACCTGTCCTGCTTTTTTTGGACTAAGAACCGAAGAGAACCGAATTAATCGGAAAAGGGCTACTTGCTCGGTGCAATGCATGCAAGCCGCCCATCGGATTGAATTGGGATGAGTTTCAAGGACGGGTTGTTGATTGCATTGCCTGACGAAAACGATTTTTTAAGCCAATTATTTATGCCAAATGTTTAAGCCTGATGGCGTGATTGGCAAACAACCCTAAACCGCTGGTGTTGAGGTGAAACCTATGAAATCTAAGTCATTCATGTTAATGGTTCTATCGACGGGTTTTGGACTCGTTGCCGCCATCGGTATTAGCCAAGTGCTCGGTCAGAAATCAGCTAACGCGGAGCCAGAGAAGGCAATGGGGCCGGTAATCGTGGCTGCCGCCGACTTGGATCCAATTACGCGTTTGACGGAAGAAAACGTCAAAATTGAAAACTGGCCACTCGACATCATCCCCGATGACGCCGCAACCAGCCTCGACGACATTGAGGACATGGTCAACCGTAATCGCCTTGGAAAGGGAATGCCAATCCAGCTGTCAGTGATCGTCAATGAAAAATCGGTTGCTTCACTTTCAATTCCCAGCGACATGAAAGTCGTTGCCATCAAAGTACCCTCGGACGATCTATTTGGCGGACTACTCAGCCCGGGTGACAAAGTCGACGTAATTGGACTATTTACCAAACGAGATAAGAAAAACGCGAATCGTATCAATCAGACCTCGAAAACATTTCTGAGAGGACTTCAGGTTTTCAGCATCAATAACAGCATGAAATCAGTACAAACTCGAGAAGATAGTCCAACTGCCGGCACAAACTCAGCAGTTGTGGGTGTCCTGGCTAATGAGGAACAAGCAGAAGCGATGTACTACGTGCAAAGAACAGCTCAAATCAAACTGACCCTTCGCGGTGAAGATGCGACTAACGACGACGACATTGAGAGTCTAGACGAAATCATGGGTTGGAACCTCGTCGACGAAGAGGAAGCTGAGACCACTGAAAATGTTGTCACCGTGACCGGGGGTAGTCCGGAAATTGAATCCGAAGTCCCTCCCACAATGACAATCTGGAGCGGTAATACACCTGAGAATTACACATTCACTCCAGGCTTACCGCCACAAAGCACTATTCCCGATATCAACATGGCTCCACTCGTGACCGTGAATTCCAAAGATACGGATGACGACGATGAGGCTGACTTTGACGGCTCTAACGAAATTGATCGCAATTTGGAATAAGATCAATATCAGGGTGAATAGGTTCGAATTACCTATTTGTAACGTATGACTTTGTCTGGTTATAACACTGAAAAACCGCTGGGCAGCTCCGGTGCAACTTTTTGCCTGCTGCAGATGTCAAGGATGGCTCCAGAAAGACTGTGCTTCGTTTCAGATTACAAAAGCCGATCCGTCCAACGCAAGGATTCATGGATGAACAGGCGTCTTTCAACTCAATTTCGCATTGTTTTTGCCTTAATTGCAACTGTACTGCTTGGATTACCAGGCACGGCGCAGGCACAGGTAGGTTTGAATTATCAGATTCGTCAGGAAGTTAAAACGATTCAGATGGTAGAAGGTTCAAGCCAACGCCTTCAATTTGACTACAACATCCCAGAGCTGATGGTTGAGAACCCCGAGGTCATCGGGGCGACGCCGGTGACCCCGAACACCATTCTCTTGAGCGCACTCAAACCTGGCATGTCGACTCTGACTGTCAGTGATCCTGATAAGAATCTCGAAATGATCAACATCGAGGTCTCGATTGACGTGAGAGAAGTCGAAGGAGCGATTGCAAAAATATTCCCAGATTCTCAAGTCAGTGTTAATCCCTTGAAGTCAAGCATCATTCTGACTGGGAACGTGGCGAGAGCCGATCAGGTAGAAAACATTCTCAAGGTTGCTCGCGATTACTTTCCGGCCAATGTAATCAATGAACTTCAGGTCAATGGCACGCAGAACATTGCAATCAAAGTAAAGGTATACGAAGTCGCCCGCGGTAAACTTCGAAAGCTGGGTGTTGACTGGGGATATTTTGGGGAAGAGTTTAATGTGGTCTCAAGCGTGGCTCAGTTGATTCAGGATGTTTCTACTGGAGATACCGCAGGAACTTCAGCGAACTTTGCCTTCGGTGTTCTCAATGATGGCAAAAGATTTAACGCATTTATCGAAGCACTCGAGAGTAACAACCTGGCAAAACTATTGGACCAACCCGTCTTGGTCGCTCAAAACGGTCGACCCGCCGAATTTCTTTCCGGTGGTGAAATTGCCATTCCGGTCGCCAGTGGATTGGGAACCAATGCAATTGAATACCGGCCTTTCGGTACCAAACTTGACGTCGTGCCGATCATCCACGGACAGGGCAAACTAACGCTTGAAATCAGAGCGGAAGTCTCTGAGGTTGCTGCAGACCTTGCCGGTGACGCTGGCGTGCCTGGTTTTCGTGTGCGACGCGTCAACACCGGCGTAAAAATGAAAGCGGGGCATACTTTAGCACTCGCGGGAGATTACCGTGAGAAGGACGAGACTGAAGTCCGCGGCATTCCAAAATTGATGGATAATCCTTGGTTTGGCCCGGCTTTCCGATCGGTTTCGGATAAATCGAATGAAACCGAACTGGTCTTTTTGTTGACCCCGAACTTCATCAGTGAAGTTGAGCAAGATCAGCTCCCAGATTACGGACCAGGAAGGCTAACCACACGTCCATCAGACCGAGAGCTTTATATTAATGGCTACACCGAAGTGCCAAGATGTGAGGACGATTGCCCGGTGATTGATAGCTTCGGTAGCACTCAAGCAAGAGGTAATTTCCCTTTCATGACACCTCACTCTTCTACACAAACAAAGCCAGCGACTAACTCACCGTTTCAACTCAAAACCATCGCAAACCAAACCACAGGTCCTACAACCGCAAAGACTAAATCTCAACCCGAACGTGAGTCAAAGTCAATTTTCAAATGGCCCTTTAAGACCAAAGTCCGCTAAACTAATGGTTTAGCATTTACTAAGTTAAAATCGCAAAACTCGCGATTAACCAAACCACAACGAATCACGGCAGCCTAAACACACGGATAACAAATGAGCGGTACGCTACGCATCTCGATTTGCGATCCAGATGAGACAACTCGAGAGAATTTAAAACGCTACCTCATTGGCATGAATCAAATCTGGCTTGAGGCAGATTGTTCACGTTACGAGTTCTTCGCTGAAATTGTTTCTCAAACTACTCCCGAAATCGCAATTATCGATATTGATTCCGATGGTGAAAAAGCGATGGGGCTCGTCGAATCAATTTCAAAAAAGCACCCATCCATTGGTATTATCGTCGTCAGCAACCGCACCGATGGCCAAATGATCCTCCGGGCGATGCGATCCGGAGCCAGAGAATTCCTTAACTCTCCAATCCAAATCGACGAACTTGTCGGCGCACTTGATCGAGTTGCCGCCAATACAGACGGCAAACAACGTAGTAACGCTGGAAATATTATCGCCGTCGCCGGAGCATCTGGTGGCGTGGGAAGCACATCCATCGCGGTAAATCTCGCAGTAGCTTTGGCCACCAACCCTGATCGCAGCGTCGTTCTGATCGACCTCGATCTCGCACTCGGTGACGCCGATGTCTTTTTAGATATGATCCCAGACTATACCCTGCTCGATGTTGCTCAGAATATTTCACGGCTCGACCTCGCGCTTTTGAGGAAATCACTGACTAAACACGAATCCGGAGTATACCTGTTGCCCCGACCTGTCCAAATCGAAGACATGTCTGCGATTTCCAATGAAGATTTGAAACGTGTGATTGGATTATTAAAAGCCTCGTTCACACACCTAATCATTGACTGCTCGAAATCCTATAGCCGGCTCGACATCACTGCTTTAGAAAGTGCAAACAGCATTGTACTACTGACACAACTCGACCTGCCTTGCCTCAGAAATATTGTGCGACTACTCTCATCACTGGAAACCTACGGCGACGTTAATGAAAAAATTAGAATTGTCGTTAACCGGGTGGGCTTGGATAAAATGCAGATCAGCTCGACGAAAGCGGAAGAGACAATCGACCGAGACATCTTTTGGAGAATCCCAAACAACTATCCGGTCATTTCAGAATGCAGAAACAACGGCGTACCGCTGTTAGAAAACGCTAAAAATGCCACGATCACACAATCGATTTGCGAGCTCGCCGAAAAACTGTCGGGCGACGTTGAGGACGATGAAGGAAAATCAAACAAGAAGGACCGCATGTCCTGGCTGAAGTTCCTCGGCAAGTAGTCTAGGTAGAATTTCCTTTGGCAAGTCTCTCATCGACAAGAGTTCGGCAACTAAATTCGCCCCGCAATTAAAAAACGTATAGCTCAATGAGCTTCAAGCCAATTTTCGCCGGTGCCCATTTCGACTTCGATCGGAACATCGATTTCAAGAGCCGTCTTCATACACGATTCAATGACCGGCATTACGGCCTCTGCTTCTTCGCGATACATGTCGAACACTAATTCATCGTGAACGGTAAGTAACATCTTAGTTTTAAATTCTCCATCCCGGAGTGCGTGATGTACTTTTATCATCGCCAACTTGAGCATGTCTGCCGCAGTTCCCTGAATGGGGCTGTTCATAGCAAGTCGCTCGGATGCATTTTTCAATGTTTTATTTCGAGAATTAATGTCACGAAGTTGTCGGCGACGCCCCATCTGAGTTTTCACAAATTCATTCTCTTCGGCAAAACGAATTGTCCGATCAAAATACTCCCGAACACCTGGATATTTTTCGTAATAGTTATCGATCAATGAATTGGCTTCAGCGCGGGGAATGTTAAGTCGTTGCTGCAACCCAAATGCCGAGATTCCATAGAGAATTCCAAAATTCACCATTTTTGCTTTAGCACGCATTTCCCGATCGACTTCCTCTATGGGTACCTTATAGACCTGAGCCGCAGTGACCGAATGAATGTCGGTCCCCGACCGGAAGGCGTCGAGCATCGTCGGATCCTGACTTAAGGCAGCCATGATTCGCAACTCAATCTGAGAATAATCAGCAGCCAGAATCAAATGCTCAGAATCTCGCGGAACAAATGCGGCTCGTATCTCACGCCCCCGCTCCTTCCGTACCGGGATCGTTTGAAGATTTGGATTATTGGACTGCATCCTTCCGGTTGACGTCCAGGTTTGGCTGTAATGGGTGTGGAGCTTGCCGGACTTGGGATCAACCGCATCGGGCAGTTGATCGACGTAAACCGATTTGAGTTTTTGAGCACTACGAAACTCTAAAACGTTCGCGACGATATCATGCTTCGGTGCCAATCGCAACAATTCAGATTCTTTGGTTGAATATTGGCCGGTCGCAGTCTTCTTAGGATTATCAACTAATTTCAATTCGTCGTAGAGAACGATCCCAAGTTGCTTTGGCGAAGCGATATTAAACTCGCGCCCCGCTTCGTCAAAGATTTTCGTTCGTAATTCCTCAATTTCTGTAGCCAGCACGGTTGAATATTTATTCAAAGCCTCCGAATCTAATCGAATCCCCTGATACTCCATCTCGACTAGCACCGGTACCAGCGGACATTCGACTTCGTAACAAACCTTAGCCACGCCTCTAGCCTCAACTTCGGCGCCGAGTGCGTCGGCGATTTGAAGCGTAATGTCGGCATCTTCACAGGCGTACTCGGCAACAATTTCGAGAGGAACATCTCGCATATTCCGTTGCTCTTCCCCCTTCTTCCCGACCAAGTCACTGGTCGGGATTGGCCGATAGCCTAGGTAGATCGTGGCCAAGTAATCTAGACCATGTTTCATATCCGGCTCTTTCATCGAGTGGACCAACATGGTGTCGATTAAGTCGCCGCGGACGTCGAGACCCCGCCATTTCAAAAGACTTATATCGTATTTTAGATTATGCCCAACTTTGAGAATTGACTCATTTTCAAAAACACAACGAAACTCCTCTAAAACAGCTTCCGACATTTCTTCCGATTCAGGTATCACAACGTAATACGCGCGATGCTTTTCAAACGAAAATGCAATTCCCAGAGGAGTCGCGGAGCGCGGATCGAGGCCCGTTGTTTCAGTATCAAAACAAAAACGCTTTTGATCCAACAGCTTCTTAATTAATTCAGCCCGCTCCTTTTTCGTCTTGATTGTGGTGTACTGATGAGGAACATCAGCAATTGTCTTCTCCTCTACCCCCTCTTCATCGAACAGCGTCGACTGAATTTCCTTCTCACGTTTATCCCTAATTGCTGCCTGCCTCGCTGGCGCTGCCGAGAAAGATTTCCCCAACATGCGTTTGCCAAGCGTATCAAACTCGAGCTCTCCAAAAAGTTCTTTCAGCTTCGATTTATTAAAACCGGTCCATTTCAAGTCATCCAGAACAACATCATGAGGCACATCGAGGCAGATTGTGACCAGTTCTTTGGAGAGAATCGCCTGATCCTTGTTCTCCTCAACTCGCTCTTTTTGCTTACCTTTCAACTGATCGGTGTTTTCCAATAACGACTCAATCGAACCAAATTTTGAAATTAATTTTTGAGCAGTTTTTGGTCCAATTCCGGGCACGCCTGGAATATTATCACTGGCATCTCCCATCAACCCCAGGACGTCAACGACTTGATCAACGCGTTCAATTTGCCACTTGTCAAGAACTTCCTTCACACCCAGCATTTCCGGACTTCCACCCTGACGGCCTGGCTTAAACATAGTGACATGCTCCGTAACCAATTGCGTATAGTCTTTATCCGGAGTCACCATAAACGTCTCAAACCCCGCAGCCTCCGCCTCTACAGACAACGTGCCGATAATATCATCCGCTTCGAATCCAGGTTTACGAATCATTGTGATATCCATCGCTTCAAACAGTCGGTCAACCAATGGAAACTGAACTGCAATATCTTCCGGAAGTGCGTCCCGCTGGGCTTTGTATTCAGGAAAAGCCTCGTGGCGAAAGGTTGGCTCACGGGTGTCAAAGGCAACCGCTAAATGGGTCGGCTCATATTTGGAAATAATATCAAAAACGGTGTTTGCAACACCGAATACAGCCGAAGTACAAACTCCTGAAGTGGTGAATCGCGGGGATCGAATCAGTGCAAAATGTGCTCGATAAATCAAAGCCATTGCATCGAGAAGATAAAGTTTCTTTTCAATCTTTTTAACAGTCTTTTTTTCAGAATTGGCCATAAGTACTTCGCTCAGTAAAAATGAAAATAGAACTGCGGACTTTCAATCGCTCGTTAGTTAGTTTAACAAATCTAAGACCGAGAGGCGAAAGATTCGACCCTGCGAAGCTAATCAGCTTCGCTACGCAGAGCTACATTGAACACTTTTTCACCAATAACAACGCCGTTCAATTGCATCGTCATTCGCCAAGGCCCCAACTTGTCAGCGACGGGCTCCCAGATTGTATCTCCAAGGTAAAAATCCCAATCGTTGGTTTTTACGAAAACAGATCCGGTAAAAGGTGCACGACGAATACCCTGCGTGTCTAGAATCCCAGGATGATCAATGCAGTAATCTAACTCCCGATTTTTCGCCCCTTTAATATTCACAATAAATCCGAACTCAATCCCAAGATCGGCCGGCACTTCCGTTGTGAACTGTTCGATTTTGGGAAGAATTTTTGACTGTGCATCCCAGTTAGAATAAATCCCAAAACTTCGGATTCGAAATTCAGGTTTCCGCTTTGCCATCAACTTTAGCTTCAGAAAAAATTAATTAAGCGATTCAGTCAGAGCGGCTCAACCCTAAGCGGGACGGGCGACAAGATACGAACAAGCTCGCCGCTGTGGACCACCAATCAGTTCAACAAATAGTCCTGCTCGAACGCATCCCAATCGGTAGGCTGAGATAAATCAATGGACGGCACGTCGAGGGGGTCACCCTTTCCAAAGTACTTCTGCCCCGCAGCAGTATTAAAAATCACGACCCGCTCGTTGAGAGCCACTTGATCCTGTTCAATTAATTTTTCCAATCCGCCAATACAGGTCGCCGCTTCTGGACAGATAATAATCCCTTCTGCTGAAGAGACTGTTTTCTGCCACTCAATTAATCGCGTCTCTTCGACGGAAATCGCAGCACCACCACTGGCCCGAACTGTATCGAGCACCATAAAGTCACCCAAGGCAGCGGGGACACGCATCCCTGATGCTATGGTGTGAGCATTTTCATGCCGTTTGGCGAATCGTTCTCCCGCCTCAAACGCAGTAACCATCGGCTGACAACCATCGGACTGAACTGCATACATTCGCGGCATTGTATCGCTCGTCAGGAAACCCATTTCACGTAGTTCTTCAAAAGCTTTCCACATGGCAATCAAGGCAGTTCCACCACCCGTGGGATAGAGGATTACATCAGGCAGTTCCCAGTTGAACTGCTCTGCAAGCTCCAAGCCCATCGTTTTCTTTCCTTCTAATCGGTAGGGCTCCTTTAACGTCGAAATGTCAAACCACAGACCACGATTGTGCCCTTCACGAATCCGCTTTCCAGATTCATCAATCAGTCCATTGGTCACAAACAATTTTGCACCGCTGAAATAACACTCGGTCTGATTTACAATGGGTGTGTCGTGAGGCATGAAACAGACACATTGCATTCCAGCGCGAGCTGCATACATGCCCATTGCACCGCCCGCGTTACCATTACTTGCCATCGCAATTCGGGTCTGTCCGAAATGCTTCGCCATTGTTGTGGCTAACGACATCCCCCGGCATTTAAAACTGCAAGTAGGCAATTGCGATTCATCCTTAATCCACACGTGTTGCATCCCCATTTGCTTCGCAAAAGTGGGACACTCGATGACTGGACTCATCGACTTGTTTAACGAGACCGGTTCAATTTCATCTCCAATTGGTAACAGTTCGCGATACCGCCACATATCACGCGGGCGTTTTTGAAGCGCAGACTTCGTCATACTGTCCCGAACACCTTCAAGATCATATCGAGACCAGAGAGGACGATTTTCATACATCGTTTGCTCACAGTCAGCAGGTAACGAAACTGAGGGATCAATTGCACTCTCAAAGTGGGTAATAAATCGTGTCATATTTTTTAGTCTTAACAAAATTCAATGGAGAGTCGGAAGTCGTCACTAATTCGCGCGTCTAAATCTAAATAAAACAGACCTCAACGCCACGTTAAGTCGATCTAACATCGCCAATCTTGGCTTTCCAGTCAATCGAGTGTAAACTCTCTTAGTCCAGTAAGTAATTTATTGTCGTAAATATGAGTGCTGAAGAAAACCCACCCAACGAAATGAATCTGACGCCCAATAATAGTTCGATTGAGAACGAAGAACCGCAGGGTGAGCGTTCCTCTCATTCCTCATCCGGCGGTTCAGAATCAGACGAAGATATCGTATTGGCAGAACTAGTGGATGAAACGTCGGAGCCAAATGAGGTTGTATTTACGGAACTCGCCACATCTGCCAATCACCGCCTTAGCTCCATCCCGGCCCCGACAGGATTCAAAACAGACGACATGACTGCGAGAGGAGCAGCCATCGGTAGCATCGTTCTTGGAATCCTCTGTATTGTTGGGTCGTTTTTCTCTCTTTACAGCAATATAAACGGGATTCTCGGGATCCTGATGTGGAACTTTGGACTTCTCAAATCCAACGGCAAAGGCACCTCTTATCTTGGTTTGGGCTTGTGCCTAATCGGCCTCTCCCTTTCAACATGGCTTGGACTGATATCCTCGGTCATAATCTGTCTGCTTTTGGCTCTGTGGCTTAGCGCCACCAAGAAGCAACGGTAAACTTTTCATTCAAATCTATCGATTACTACCAACTGGCATGCCCTCATTGCCATCGGTCTGGAAGTCTGAATGTGTGTTGGTGAACGGTCCATAATCGCACATCGATTCAGCCATCACACAAGAAATTCTCTAATAATTTTAGAAGTAGACTCCGCCATAACCGATGCATTTCGATGCCGATGAACAAATTGCTGCCCGCTACCGCCAAGTACTAATCGCCGCTCATCATCAACTAATAATTCCGCCAGCGATTGAGCCAGTTCCGCTTCGTTACCAGGCTCAAAGAGCAGCCCACCCTCGGAAGCCTCTAGCAACTCCGGAAATGCTCCGTGTGACGGCAAAACAACAGGGATGCCAGCAGCCATTGCTTCCAGCGCGTAAAGCCCCTTTGGCTCTTGGAACGCCGTTGGCACTGACAGAACATCTATGTTGCGGAAAAATTCCAATTTGGCTGCACGATCAACTGTACCCTCGTATTGGTAGGCTTCCTGCAATCCACAGCCTTCCAGACGCCCCCATTGTTCAGCTGCATAAGCTTGATTTTCAGGGCTTAGCCAACCCGCAATGTGCAACCGCGCATCCTCCGTACCCGGCATAGACTTCAGCTGAATAAAGGCTTCAACCAAATGGTGCAAGCCTTTCTCCGGAGCAATACGTGCCATGTAACCAATAGTCTGTGTCCTACGCCCCCGCTCGTCTTCCGGACGATTCAAAAAAGAATTGTAATCCGCAACTTCCAAGCCCAATGGAGTCACATGCACCTTGAGAGGGTCGAGCGAAAAATAGTCACACATATATTCTTTAAAAAAATGGCTCTGCACAATGAAGCCATCTACTTTGTTCGCAATTTCTTTAACACGATTTATACACTGCGACCGGTAAGGCGGTTTCAAACTGTCAAGAAAAACATCATCCCCTTGCAGCGTCACAAGAACAGGACAATCGACAACTTGTTTGATATCTTCGATACAACCGCCGATCAGGATATTGGAAAAAATAAGCATATCGGGACGAGCCAGACTCATCCAACGACAGATTTTACGAACTTCTTTGCGTTGGTTACCGCGAGAACCCAGCAACATTGAGTAGGCCAGATTGCCAAGCATCGCGCCATCAGTTTCCATCGCTCGGGACGTAACCTTGCGAATCAACCATGGCGAATCAAGGAAGCGATCAAAGACGGCCGGCAGATACCTCAGAAAAGGAACTTTTTGCTGTAGGTAAACGTTGATCCCGCCAAATAGAACTTTATCGACGCTAAAATCCGATTCATCTGTCCGAATCGGCGTATAGGTTGGGACAAGCTGGATATTCCAGCCCTCCGCGGACAGAGCTCGCGAGAGCGCGTTGTCATGCATACAACTTCCGCAGAACATTCCGCCTGCTCCGGCGGTCAAATAGATTATTCTTGTTTCGGAGTTACTGCACATGTGCACTTGCCGATGGGTTTATCCAACTAGAGTAGCTTCATGAGCGTTAGTACAATTCGTAATGATACGATTGCACAGCTCTTCAGCTTGAGCTCCAGTCAGCGTTGCTTCATTGGATCGAAAGACAACCGAAAATAGAACGCGTTTCTTACCGGGACCGTCCCTTGTTTCATCTCGAAATGTCTCAAGATATTTGACCGATTCCAGCAATGGCCCACTCTCCGAGCGAATCGTCGACTCCAAACTCGCCCAACGAACTTCGTCGTCCATGATAAAATTAAAATCACGGATCACAGGCGGAAACGGACTTTGATTGGCATGACAAGCTATCAATTGCGTCTCGTGCTCGAGAACTCCAAGATCAACTTCGACAACGACCGTCGCAGACCGTAATCCAAATTGCTTTTTAGCTGAATCTGAAACACTCCCAATCCACCCCAACCGCTGTTCGCCAAGCCAGAGCTCTCCTGATTGACTGGCATCCAGTAAAGCCTCATTGCAGTCTTTGACCCGGACTGCTGCTAATGGATTTAACTCCCTTACGAGCGCCTCAACCACACCTTTCACCGCAAAAAAATCACGATGACTGACCAGCGCTAACTTCATTGGCTGATCGGGAATCGCCTTGCCATCCGAAGGGAGATACACTTTCGCGGTCTCAAACAAATTGACATTTGCATTGGATCGGTAATCATTAATTCGACGTACCTCCAGCAAACTTGGAACTAAACTACGCCGCAGCAAGTTCACGGTGCCAATATTATGCGAATACTCTTCCAGCACACCCAGCATCGGCTGACTACTAATTAGTGGCGGCGAATCACACCAGGGAGTAAACGCGTCAGACCAGGGCTGTGGAACGAGACTCGGTGTTACCGCTTCATCGAACCCTGCTGCGGTCAGAACATTACGAACTTTGTCGACGACACGATCCGCTTTAGGCCGATAAGACGCTGACATTGGGACGTTCACATCATCAGGAATTTTTTCGAACCCGTAGATTCTGCCAACCTCTTCCACAAGATCTACATCGCGAGTGAGATCCTTTCGCCAACTTGGAGCAACTGCCGTAACAGAATTTTCGTCAGACGACTCAATCACCAAGCCAAGTTTTTCGAGCGTAGGTGCAACAAAGTCAATCGGAATCTTAATTCCAAGCAATCGCTGCAACTGGCTATAGCGCAGATTAATTGACTCGCGCGACGGAGACGGCGATCCCACATCGATCACACCTTCCAACAATTCTCCTCCGGCAGACTCCAGGATAAGTTCGCAAACTCGTCGACTCGCCCAGTTCAGGTTTTCAGAGTCAATGTTTCGCTCAAACCGAAACGAAGAAGGACTATGTAATTTTAATTTTCTAGCGGCGCTTCTGATGGTTAACGGGTCAAAACAAGCGGCTTCGATTAACACATCGACTGTGGCTTCCGAAACTTCTGAATCCGCACCACCCATCACGCCACCCAACGCCACAGCATCTTCGGAGTCAGCAATAACACACATTCCCGGGGCGAGCTGATAGGTACGATGATCAATCGCTTCAAATGTTTCCTCGACGCGGGCCTCCCGAACAATGATTTTTCCATCTTGGATTTTGGAAAAGTCAAACGCATGCAGCGGTTGCCCACATTCAAACATTACGTAATTTGTCGCATCCACTACATTGTTAACAATGCCAATCCCTAGCGACCTAAGTCTGTCTTGCATCCACTGCGGACTTGGGCCAATCTTGACTCCACGAATTAATCTAGCCGTGTACCGCTCGCACGCCCCCTCAGCCTCAATCTCCACGCTGCAGAACTGAGAAATAGAATCAGAACAAGTCGCCGGCTGAGGATTAGGAATCTTGAGAGGAATTTCGTACAGCGCCGCGATTTCACGAGCAACACCAATGTGACCAAGGCAATCAGCACGATTGCTCGTAACCTCCAGATCAATCGCCTGATCTTTATCTACGACATCGGTTCCCTCGTGATTCAACCCGGACATCGTCAAACGATCTACCAAGTCGTCATGGGTCATCGCCAAGTCAACGTACTCTGTTAGCCAATTCCAGGAGACAATCATTTTTCTAACGTCTAAATTTGAGAGAATGAGAAACTAAGAAATCACCAGCTGTCCAATAATTTACAGCCTAAGCAAAGTTAAAACTGGTGTAGAAATCGCGTATCGTTGGTAAACAAATATCGAATGTCAGTAATCTGATGTCGGATCATACAAAGTCGCTCAATTCCAAGCCCGAATGCAAATCCACTTACCTTTTCAGGATCGTATCCGACAGCACGAAGAACATTAGGATCGACGATTCCCGCGCCGCCAAATTCAACCCACTTACCGTCCCAATAGTAATCAGCTTCCACGCTCGGTTCAGTGAAAGGAAAAAATGATGGACGGATTCGAACCGGAACTTCATCACCTAAATAGTTCGAGGCAAAAAGTTTAAGCACCGTCTTCAAGTCAGCGAGGCTCACGTTCTCATCGACCATCAGCCCTTCGATCTGATGAAACATCGGATAGTGCGACCAATCTGCGGTATCGGGCCGATAGACCCGTCCGAGAGAAACAATCCGTACTGGGGGTTGCGTGTTCTCCATCACACGAATCTGAACCGTACTTGTCTGACTTCGCAACAACAACGGATTACCCGAAAGTGCCGAATCATTACCCGACGTCGTCTCGGCCACCGAAAGATAAAAATTATCAAGCGGATCGCGGGCCGGATGGGCGCGAGGAATATTCAAGGCTTCGAAATTGTGATAGTCGTCCTCAATTTCCGGCCCCTCCGCTGGAGTGAACCCCAGCCGCCCCATAATATCTTTCAACTCATTAATTGTCTGCGTTATAGGATGTAGACGGCCGACATGAAATGTCTCACCCGGCAAAGTCGCATCAAACTTTAAATCGGGCTGACCGTCACTGCTCGCAGAAGACAGCCGACTTTGAGCCGATTCAAACGCTTCCTGGATAAGACTCTTGACCGCATTCAATTTCATCCCAGCTATTTTTTTCTGATCACCGGGGACCGCTCCCATATTTTTTTGAAGCGATTTCAACCGCCCCTTCTTCGCGCCCAGAAACTCCACACGCGAAAGGTCTAATTGATCGGAATCAGCAGCCTCCGAGAATGCTTTGCCGGCTTCTTGAGCCAGAGCTTCGAGTTGTTCTATAAAGAGTTCGATGGACATTGCTGCAGCAGGCCGTTTGCCTGTTAAAATTGGAAGGGATTGTAAATTAAAGTCTCATCACAGCCTGCTGGATCACCCAACAAACATCCAGAGATTTATAGTTAAACCGGAAATCGAATCCGCCTGGTTCGTACTGCCTGAATCACATAGATCCAATTTGGTCAAATTCTTTCAAAAACTAGTGATCTCAGCTCATTTAATTTCATAGAAAAAGGGAGACAACCGGCCAAAGTTGTCTCCCTTATTAATATATCAAGTTCCCGAATGCTGTCCTAAGCGGCCAGTGCTTCTTTGACAGATTCAACGATCGCATCAAAACCCGCCGGGTCACAAATTGCAATCTCAGAGAGTGATTTACGATCGAGTTCGATTTCGGCTTTGTGCAAGCCGTGGATGAACTCACTATAGCGCAAGCCCCTTTGACGGCAGGCAGCATTGATTCGAGTAATCCACAATCGGCGATAGGTTCGCTTTTTGACTCGTCGATCCCGGAAAGAGAAAACACCCGCTCGAATCAAAGTCTCTTTCACGGTTCGCAACATGTTGCGGCGACCGCCACGATATCCTTTTGCTCTTTTGAAAAGCTTCCGCTTCGCTCTAGTGCGAGCTGCACCTTTTGTTGTACGCATCTAATCTACCTTAAGTTTTGCTAAACAGGCCTCAAACAATCGTTTGAAGTTGGTTGCCCATTAAAGCACGCAGAGAACTCGCCCCTGCTTTGGCTTCCGGTTCCAACAGCGACCATCGAGATCGCTTTCACCGGGAGACCGCTTAGTAACTGTACTTACCGAGAGCCTTCACAACCGATTGAACCATGCACTCGTCGAGGATTGTTCCACCTCGAAGATTGCGGGTGCGTTTTGCACTCATTCGGACGTTTCGGTGGGATTTACCCGAAGCACGGTGCTTGACTTTGCCGGACGCGGTCAAGCGAAAACGCTTTTTCGTGCCCTTGTGGGTTTTCATTTTGTTTGACATTGAATCGCTATCGTGTTTCTAAAATCAAAATTGAATGGAGGATTGTACGCGGAAACGAGTCTTTATTAAAGGGCTTTTATCCCAATCTCCCGAATTACTAAGGGACTTTGCTAATTCCACCAAAAATTCTTGCGGAAACCGCTACGGGGCTCGGCTCAGTTCAATTCTGCCCCGCTTTCGTTAGGAAACTCTTCTGTTTGGACGCCCCAAGACTCGCCCTAAACGCCAAAACTTGCCTTTTTGCTTGACCGCGTCCGGCAAAGCAGGCCCGACCCCCTGTAAATCAAGGGATGACTGCCAAAGCAATGGCTAAGCGTTCCATCGGCAAACCAGACTTCAGTTAGTGCATCTAACCTACCGAAGTCTTTGAAAATGTCTCAATAAAAGCAACATTTTGCTTTCAATAACGACAAATCAGCAACCTGAAACCAATAAAAAGCCCCAAAACCACTCGGCCTCAGGCTCTCGTGAAACGTTCGGTCACCGCAGCTTTATTTGAACCGACTGAATACACCTGAGGCAGTCTGCTCAGTCGCTTGGGGAACCCCTACAGGCACCGGCTGCAAATCACAGGCAATTCCTGCCTTGGCAAGTTTCGCCGGCAAGGAATACGAGCGAATCGCATTGGGCCTACCGGGTAAATTCGCGGGAGAACCTTTGAATTTTTCAATCATCTTCACCATCTCTGGATTCTGACGATCAATCCCATTTTCATCGCTCTGCTTCAGCCAGTCGTATCCGCCAACGCAGACGTAGCTCTCATAACGATCGTGAAACTCGTAGGCCTCGACTCCTTGCTTCCGTAAATAGTCGGTAAGAACCGTCGCCTTTTTGGCCGCATTGACTAGCTTGCTCTCCGTTTGCGCTCGGTCATTCTTTTTCCGCCAAGATTCCTCAGCTTGTGTTTGGGCGATCTCCTCGAGCTCCATTGTGGAATCTCCACTAAATGAGGCAATCTTGACCGTATAAATGCTCTTATTCTTCAGCAAACTGTATTTCGAATTCCGGTTCCAACTAATAACGATGTCGTCAGTTTTTCGAGCTTGAAAATACTCATCGGGGAGCATCGGGTTAGGCATCATAAACGCTGCCTTCATCGGCCCTTTGATCCGATCCTTGGGGTCATCACTCTTCAGCATCGAAAAATTCCGCCAAGCACGTAAAACGGAGGTCGAATCTTTATCAATACCGACTTTGTCATAGGTGACCATTGACTCCGGCTTCAAGGTTTTAATCATCTCAAGCGTTTTCTGAGCACGACTGTCTTCAACCGAGGCAAATTCGCCAACCAGAACCGCCGTCTCCGTAATCTGAGATGCACTCGCCGGCTTCATTCGTTTTGGACGAAGCCGCTTTTGACCACCATCATCGAAAACCTCAAAACCCAACCCCTGATCGGCAACGATTGGATTTAAATCGAATTCGTGGACGTAGACATAGGTCTTCAAGCGGTGCTGGTCACTTAATTCATCAGCCAGCCGCTGAGCCTGTTGCTTACCATCTTCGCCAACAAACGAGGCGCACATGATCAACCACGGCCCCGCTTTCCTAGTTAGCTCCCGAGATTCACTAGATTGCGCTTCTGATTTCTTACTTCCAAAAGGCAATTTGAATCGCTGGGCGCTGGCCGATTGAGAAAATACCGCAACGGCTAGCAATCCAATAATAAACAGTCGAATTGATCTCATCTCTTTCTCCTGACATTCGTGCCGCCAACAATCGCAATCCGTGCTTTATTTCAGGGCGGTTTTCATCACGGCGGACGGTACCAAACCAGTAAAACTTGAGCCAGACCAATTTAATTCAGGAAAAAAACCAAATCCGAAGTCATCTCAAGAAGCTAAAGGTAAAAATTCCACCAAAAAGCCAGATAATCGCGTGAAATTTTTTGCATCAGCATGACGAATACCTTAAAATAACGAAAAGCGGTGTCTAATGGACATATATTTAACATTGGCGCTTTCGCACTGGTTATGGCAAGAAACACCCCTCTGTCCAATTGACTTGCGATTGCACTGACATTTTCGAGGTTGAAGAAATGCAATACAGTTTCCGTCTCGCTGAGCTTTTGGGGCACGTTCCCGATCCGAGAAAACGCCCTGGTACCATTAAAGCAATTGTTGAATACACCGGTCTCGATCGCCATCAGGTCGCTGCGCTTCTCAAAAACGAAGTTAAGTACATTCCTTTAAAAGCTCTTTCGAGGTTATGCGACTTCCTAATCGAGCACGGTCACGCTACCGCGGATCAATTGCCGGGCGCCCTATTCTCTGTCGAACCAGAGAATTTCTGGGAATTGCTAGCTAGACGGCGGCGATTGGAAATGTGTGTAGGCGTTCGTAAGGATGTCAGTGCGGAAAACCCAGATGTTTCGTTCGTCGTTGCCTCCGACTCTGTTTTGCTCGGTGAGATTCTTAATGGAGTCACCACACTTGGCGGCACAGCGAAACTAAGAAAATCGGATGGGAATATGTCCATGATGACGTCCGACTCACTCCCGCACCCCGAACACCTGAAACAGTCGCTCGTTTGGAGCCCTGGGCAGGCGGACGAACAGGAGGTCATCCGTAGGGCCTCAATGGTCTACAACGAGTTCTCTGAATCCAAAGGGGACAAAGCACTCATTGGAATCGGAAGTACTAAAAGCAACCCAGTGGTTGAAATCGTTCTGTCGAAAGCGTTCAATTGCGATCCCTTTGAAAGTCAGGACACCGTTAGTGACGCCGCGGAACGAGCACTTCCTTTTTTTATGAGATACCGAGACAACGACCCACACATTCCATCCTGCTTTGCCGGTTTAAATCTTAGCCAAAATAACAAAACTCTCGATGCCGGGCTTTATTATGAAAACGAACAAGGCGTTTGGAATCGTTTCGGAAGCGACAATCCAAAAGAAGAGGTTGCCTTCGTATTTTATGTGCACCGAGAATCCCAAGGTCGTTTAGAAATGGTTCTAGGCGGGTTTTCCGGGCGGGCGACGCGACTTCTCGCTCGTGCTCTTGCCACGCGCGCCGAGGATTTCTGGCCGCCAATCTACGAAATGCAAGGGATCCAAGTCGGTGGCTTCATGGTCAAATTTACAATGCCCACCAGTAAAAAAGAAACAGACATCTTACGAACCGACCTCGTTGCAACTTCCGAGGTTACGAAAATTCCGCGTGAGGCGTTTGTACGACGATTGGAACGCGGCAAATCTTAGTTGCGCCACCCAATCTTTCGCGCAAGCAAGCGTACTCGACGTTTTTACGACTAACTCGGCACAACCAATGCTTACCCAATTTTCCGTAGGTCAAGTCTGGACCTACGCTACTCGCGACTGCGAACCCGATTCACGAATTACCATCGTCCGGCTCGATGAAGATCCCGATTTCGGCACGATCGTCCATGTCTTCGTGTCCGACGTTTCCATTCCCAATACAGAAGCTGCCGGCGGCGTCACTACATTCATCGCCCACCTTCCATATTCCGAAGAAGCGTTGGAAAAATGCGTGCTGCAGCTCGATAATGAATCCGCTGAGCTGCCCGCCTACGAAGATGCCTACCAACTATGGCGAGCGGCGTTCGAATCGAACGAAGCAGGCGTTTTTGATGATCCAGTTAGCGAGGTGATTGCCTCGATGGCCACTTTCGCCAACTAGTGCACGCGTGGAATCAAAGGGTTACCACACTCGATTACAAACCTGAACATCATCGACAGATTTTTGGTTGCCCGGACTCTAAATTTAACGGGGCACCATCCGAATGCGAGTAATGATCAAATCAGAATTGGGGTCAATTTCCTTGGCAACTAAAGCCAATGTTGGACTCTCCGGTTTACCAAGTCGCACCATCACCTGCTCGGTAAAATCAGAATCCTGAGGGAGTACATAAAAAGTGACCGGCCTTCGATCGCCAAGACAAATATCGAGACTTCCTTCGTACTTGGAACGGTAGGTGATGAAACACCGAAAATAACCTGTTTTTCGATCCTCGATTGCAAGGTCCCATTTCGCCTCGGCCTCGTTCGACCAACTGCTGATTCCAGAGGTCTTTGCCTCACAACCGGTGACCTTTGCTAAACGAATCGGTAAATTAAAACTGCTATCAGTTTCCTGACTAACGCTCAATTTAGAAATCCCCGGCTTGTCCCCATCCAACGACGTAGCATTCTCAACTTCTAGTGCTACTCCACTAGACGGTTTCTCCTCAGCTACCGAGGCTTCAACTTCCTCAATTTCGCCAATAGAATTCACTCCAGCCAAATTAGCTTGGTTCGCCGGATCGCCTTCCCCAACTTCGTCCTCACCGGAAAGTAACAGAATGGTCGCGGTCATCGCAATCACGCCGGTTGAAACCAAAAACATAATGACTCGGATATCCAACAGGTCGTGAATCCACGGCTTAAGTTCTGCATCAAGCTCATCCGAATGTGTTGGAGCCGATTGAGACAGTGACGGCTCAGTATAATTTTCTTCCATCCGCTTATCTTCAACCTTCTAACTGAGGAACAGATTAATCTCCAAATTATTTTAGTTTTCTAGCACTGCTTGATCTCGAAGTCGGACTTTTCCTAGCTTGCATTCATCACGCAATCAAAAAATGACATCACTCTTATTCGTCATCAATTCCCTTTAACAAATTGACAGAAAGTCTAACTGATTAATGCCAGGAAATGATATCTAGATGGGCTTATTCATATCGAATTTAGATCAATCCTGCGTAAGAAACACCCTTTAAAAGTGGATTAAATCGATGTTATCTCTCATTCAAACCAACCTCACTTAATTCGGTAATTCGTTAATAACTGTCTAACATAAATTCGTCGTTTGGTTGGCATGGCGATTCGGAACTTACAAGTCGTTCCGATTTTAACGCTCAAGTAGAGCACGATTTGTATTCAATTAACGATCCTTCAAACCGTTCTATTGAGAAAGCGATTTGCTGCCGATGTAGTCAGTGGGAATCTAAGTAATTGAATCCCAATCGCACGACTCGAGCCACTCGGCTCGAACCATCACCGACGGGGGCAAATGTGTCACAGGACATCAACGTAGTAGCATTGGTAAAAGGCGAGGAACGCTACATCTTTCTGTTTAATGACAAAAAGAAGGGCGAAACACTCCGCACACTTGGCCGCTACGCGTCAGACGGAAAGCTAAGTTTTTCGTGGTACGATGCTGCTGTCTTGAGCCAAAAAGTCCGAAATATTCAAAAAACCGAAACTCCGTCGGAACCGTCACAAGGCCGGTTTGCCGCTCCGCACCTTGGAGACTTGTTCTCCAACGAGGATCTCTTTTCAGGGGAAGACAACTTCTAAACGCCTCCGAGCTAACTTATCTACGAAACTGTCGATTTTTTTCGTAGGTAACGCGAACACGGAACAGGAGCGACTTCGATTTGGAAAAATCCATCCCCCGATTTCTGCGTTACCTGAATGTTGAGCGAAACTGTTCGGAACTGACGATTAAGTCATACCGTGAAGATCTCGAACTCCTCTACGGGTTCCTGTGCGACACGCTCACTTCGAGCCCAAGACCTTCTAAAATAACTCCTTTGGATTTACGAAAATACGTCTCGGCGCTTCACGAATCGGGCTATGCCAAGAGCTCCGTTTCGCGACGCTTGGCATCGATGCGAAGCTACTTCAAGTATTGCCAGCGTGAAGGACTCTGCGAAACCAACCCCGCTAAACCTCTGAGGAACCCGCGGCGCGAGCGCAAACTGCCGCACTTTCTGACAGGGGCAGAGATCGGGCAACTCCTCTCAGCCCCTTCTAAAAATGAGCCACTAGGACTACGTGATCGAGCGATCCTAGAAACCCTTTATTCTGCGGGATTACGCGTCAGTGAATTAGTAGGTGTAAATCTTGACGACCTCGATCTCACCGATGGCCTCGTTCGCGTCAGGGGAAAAGGGAAACGCGAACGCCTTGCCCCCCTAGGCAGTTTTGCAGTCAAAGCGTTGCGATCGTGGCTCAAAAAGCGATCGCCAGCTCGCGGACTGACCAAAGAGGAGGCGGCCGCCGTATTTCTAAATAAATTTGGAAAACGGCTTACTACGCGAAGTGTTGCGAGAATGCTCGAAAAATACCTGAAACTGACAGGGCTGGATTTGCGAACTTCCCCCCATACACTTCGGCACAGTTTCGCTACTCACCTTCTCGATCGTGGCGCCGACATTCGAAGTGTTCAGGAATTATTGGGACACAAAAGCCTAGTCACAACCCAGATCTATACGCACGTCAGCACTGCCGGCCTTAAGCAAGCTTACGAAAAAGCCCACCCCCGTGCTCGAAAAAACGCGTAACTTGTAACGGAGACTACTTGTAACGGTAGCCTATTGGCGTCTGTAAATTGGCCGAGTCACCTAACACCTCAAGGGCGCTTTTCTAGCGAATCTTTCGAGTGCAAAGAGAGTTTCTTTCCGGAACATCGATCAGAAATGATAGATTCCAAAGCGATTCCTTCTTGCTGCCACAACGCAATTTCGTTGGGTGTCATCGCAATCTTACCATTCCCAGACAGCAACCATAACGACGGAACAGAACGCACGCCGTAGTTAAACAGCACTGGATGTTCGAGCCCCTGCGTCATTCCATGAGAGCCCGCTAAATTGCCCGTTTTGATCAATTCAATGGCGGATTCCCGTTTGTTGTCGACATTGATCGACAACAACCGGAGATCGTGTTTGTCTTTGGTTGCTGAGTACACTTTTTGGATCATCTCTTGATCCGACTTAGCATTCGACCCCGCAGTCGTCCAAAAATTAAGCAGTAAAAACTTTCCATCGAATTGTTCGGATTTGATTAACTCATCGCCACTGATGCCAGTCACCTCAAACGGAGGAGCAGGATCCCCCGTTTTCAATATAGGAGTTATCTCGACTTGCAATGGCGGTAATGATACTTCGTCAACATCTTTGAGAATTTCTAGTTGCGCAAAGAGTTCAAATGCGTAAGTGGTCTTCTCAATCTGGCGATCCAATCTTGCGGACAGAGCGTAAGTTCCCGGCGGAACATCGTAAACCACAAACCGTCCTTCCGAATCGAACTTGATGTCAAAAACCTTCGCCTGCTTTAAAAGAGTTTCGCGCTGCTCAATAAATTTCTTCCCCTCTTTTGAAGCTAAAAATTTCTCTGACCAGGCAAGTTTGTCTTCATTATTCCATTCATCAAATTTTGCTGGAAATGCCGGCATTGGCCATTCAACTTGCTCCCGAAGCGTCGCCTCTAACTGGTTCAACGGAACCGTCAACGTTAGCCCATCCCAAGATTGCTGATTGACTTTGGAGTATTCAATTTTCCCCCGCACCACCGCATCCTCACCTGAGGCAGAGACCGGTATAAAAAACAACATGACCAAAACAGCCAATATTCCTTGATGCGCCTCTTGCGACCCAACCCGAGTTTTTAGACGGGACAACTGCATTACTAACCACCAAAAAATTGTAGAAAAATTGGAAAGGCACAGATCGTAACAAAAAACCCACACTCAAGGCTATTTATCGGCACCGCAAACGTCAACGAGAACTCACCCTAAACGCTCAGGTTGATGCTTTGGTTTAACGATTTAACGGATTAGCGTTAAATAGACTTGAAATTCGAAGGATTTATCAGCAGATCGCCTGTTGGCAGTTGACCATTGGGCCGCCGAAAAATTAAACTCTCAAGCTTGCATGAACCGGTGTTCTTCGGTGATTGCCGATTAACTTACCAACCGCTTCACAAGCGGCGTTTCACTTATTGCCTGAGGAGATCAGGGTGCCTGGACAGTGTGTAATTGGATTGCAGTGGGGTGACGAAGCCAAAGGAAAATTGGTCGACTTGCTAACCGATGGAAAAGACCTTGTCGTTCGCTATCAAGGCGGAGCCAATGCTGGCCATACCGTTGTGATTGGAGACGATGTCTACAAACTCCACCATATTCCCAGCGGAATCATTAACGAAGGTGTCTTGAACTTGATCACTCCCGGAGTAGTGATCAATCCGCCAACGATTCTCAAAGAAATCAATTCCCTTGCGGAGCGAGGAATTGATGTCTCCTTACGAATGAAAATCAGCCAGCGGGCTCATGTTGTTATGCCCTGGCACATTCTAGAGGACAAAATGTGGAACGAGCTTGTTACCGGTGATGATAATATTGGCACAACGCTGCGAGGCATTGGCCCCTGCTACGCCGACAAAATCGGACGTAGTTTTGCAATTCGCATGGGAGACTTAATTCAACCTGATTTTCCAGAACGCGTCCGAAAAATTGTTGCCGTCAAAAAGAAGGTTCTCTCAGCAACTTCTGGAAACAGCGAAACAGAGCTTGACGCTGAGGCAATTATCGCAGAGTACCTAGATTATGCCAAACAACTGGAACCATTGATCACCGATACCAATCGAATCTTGCTTGACGCTGTCGACGACAACAAAGACATCCTTTTCGAAGGAGCTCAAGGCTCATTGCTCGACATCGACCACGGCACCTTTCCATTCGTAACCAGTAGTAACAGTTCGGGCGTAGGCATCTCGACAGGCTCAGGTGTACCGGGAAACTGGATAGAAAAAGTCATCGGTGTTACCAAGAGCTATGCAACCCGAGTTGGTGGCGGCCCCTTCCCAACCGAGCAGGACAACGAGAAGGGTCAACACATTCGCGACATGGGCAACGAGTACGGCACGACCACGGGGCGACCTCGTCGATGTGGTTGGTTTGATGCCGTTGCCGCCCGCTACACCGCACGGCTTGGCGGGGCAACATCCGTCGCGCTGACAATGCTGGATGTTCTCAGCGAACTGGAATCAATTGATGTCTGCGTCGCCTATGAAATTGCGGGAGAACGTATCGAACACTTCCCGGCCAACGTCAATGATCTCCGCAATTTGACGCCGGTCTACGAGTCGTTACCCGGCTGGCAAATTGATGTCACTGGCGCTCGATCGCTTGAGGACTTGCCCCTCAATGCGGTTCGCTATGCTCGTAAAATTGAGACTTTAATTGGGCGACCCATTGAATTTATCTCGGTTGGCCCTGACCGTGCTCAGACCATCCAAATTTCCCAAAACGAATCTCTGGAAGACTACCTAAACGCAAAAGCCGTTTGAATTTTCAAACGCAAAACTCAAACGATGTTATCGATTTAGAATCCACTCGCAGTTTTCAATTGCAGTTTCAGCCTCTATGAATTCATCCGATAAACCATTGCAACTCGATGTGGCACCGGAAAAGATTCCGAGGCATGTTGCAATTATCATGGATGGGAACGGGCGTTGGGCTGAGCGTCAGGAACTACCTCGTATTCGCGGACATCAACAAGGTGCTAAAACCGTGCGATTGATCACGGAAGAATGTGCGCGAATCGGAATCAAACAACTTACCCTCTATTGCCTCTCTAGCGAAAATTGGAAACGGCCCGAGGACGAACTTGAATTCCTAATGTTTCTGCTCTCCCAATACATGATCCAGGAACGCGAGACGATGATGGAAAACAACATTCGCTTGCAAATCATTGGAAGGCGAGAGCGAATTCCTGCGGATGTTCAAATCGAGATGGACAAATCCCTTGAGATGACCTCCGCTAATACCGGCACCTGCCTCTGTCTTGCCATCAACTACGGTGGGCGTGCTGAAATTGTGGATGCCGTCCGGCGAATAACTTCCGAGGTGACCACAGGGAAACTCGATCCTTCCGAGATCACCGAGACAACCGTCTCCAACCACCTCTACACTGCCGGCATGTCTGACCCTGACCTGCTGATCCGTACAGCTGGCGAAATGAGAATTAGCAATTACTTGCTTTGGCAAATCAGCTATGCTGAAATGTGGGTGACTGATAAAATGTGGCCAGAGTTCTCAATCGCAGATTTCCACCAAGCGATTGGTGATTTTTCAAAACGGAATCGACGGTTTGGTGGACTCAACAGTTAGGAATCAACGTGCTAGGGCGTCGCTTAATCTCCGCTGCGGTCATCATTTCATCAATGTTGCTACTGCTGTACTTCGATTACTCTCTTGGACGCCCCGAGAGCCTCGGAAGACCTGGTCTACTACTGTGTGGCTTAGCTGTCATTCTTGCAGCGATGGCGGCAAGTGAATTGGTCATCATGTTCGACAATGTAGCCTGTCGAATAAACCACCACGTGATCGTTGGTGCCACCATCGTGATGGCCTGCATCGCCTTTGCCCCTATCCTGTGGAGAGACCAGCCTTTCAATTGTCCGCTGGGACATTTCGGATGGGCCATGGCAGGAATCGTCCTCGCAATCGTTCTCGTGTTCACCCATCAAATGCGGACTTTCACCCCGTCTCAATCACCGGCTAACGGTGAGATCATTGACCAACTGGGGCGTTCAGCATTGATTTTCATTTACCTGAGCATGCTCTTTGCGTTCCTTGTTCCCCACCGACTGCTTCAGAACGATAACGCTCTCGGCTTGGTATCAATCATCACACTCATCACTTCCACCAAACTCGCCGACTCCTTCGCCTACTTCATCGGCAAACGCTTTGGCACCGTCAAACTCGCCCCAAAACTAAGCCCGGGAAAAACAGTCCAAGGAGCGGTCGGCGCGTTCATTGGCGGATGCATGGGCACTGCAATTGTAATTTACATCGTAGCACCAGGATTTTTTTCAATTGAGGTTGCCAAGCCCTGGTGGTGGTTCCTGGCCTACGGCATCTTAGTCACCGCTGCTGGCATGGTCGGCGATCTCGCTGAATCACTGATCAAACGCGATACTCAAACCAAGGATTCCAGCAGTTGGCTACCGGGACTGGGCGGCATCCTGGACATCATGGATTCCCTAGTTTTCGCCGCCCCGGTCTCTTTTTTCCTGTGGATAATCGCCGACCTTCCAGCCACGCCTTGAGTCGACGATTTTTTAGCACTCCAACTTGCTACCGATCCTCGTCAGTCAACTCGGAGATATCTTTAGGGAGCTTTTCGTCAACGATTCCGTAAGCACCTCTCCCATTGTCTCGAATCCGATTCTTGGCGTCGTCAACAATCGATTCAATATCAGCATCCCAGTAAAGCTCTCTTGCTACTTTGGCATCCGGAGCTTTCAAAGGTCTCAACAAGCGAAACCCAACACCTAAACCTGGTGAATCGGTATACCACCATGGACTCTTCGGGAAATTCGGATCTTCGTATTTCCATTCTTTGTCATCGGAACCAAGCCGAGCAGCGCTCCGACAATCCTCAGGCTCTAACTCCCAAGAACCTCCCCGGATCACTCGAGGAAATAATTTGGTGGGACGACGCAACGCCTCGTCTGTGGTCACCGACTTTCCAGCTTCGACATGGTCATACCCATTCTCACTGTATTCATCGAGCACCCACTCTGCGACATTTCCATACATGTCGTACAATCCCCATGGGTTAGGCTTCAATTCGCCAACGGGATGGCGCTCATCATCCGAGGTCTCAATGTTCCACGCATGATCTTCGAGGTCGTCCGGATCGTCCCCAAAGTAATAGGCGGTGGTGGTCCCGGCACGACAGGCATACTCCCATTCAGCTTCCGTGGGAAGACGGTAAAAATCACCAGCCATCAAGCTCAACCATTTTGTATATTGCTTGGCTGCAAACTGCGTCATTGTTGCCGCGGGCTGATCATCGGCCTCGCCGGCTGAATATGTGAAACTTGCGTCGTACAATGAAGACGGCGCTGTCACGGCATCCACTTCGTTGTCCGTGTCAACTTTACGAAGTCCCTTTCCATTAAGTGCTTTGAAAACCTTGTCGAGCTGCATGTACTTTTTATATTCGAGCCAGGTTACCTCGTACTTTCCCATCCAGTACGGCTCAACTGAAACTTCATATTGAGGCCCTTCGTCATCGCGGCGATCCTCTTCATCTTCGGGACTTCCCATCAAGAACTTGCCACCGGGGATAGGGATCATTTCGAACTGAATTTTTGTTCCTGGAATGGTAGCCGTATAAGGCACCATGTATCCACCCTCGATCTCAACGAATTGTCCAGACGTTGGCTTCTCTTTCACAATCCCGGGACCGGTTTCACTGATTGCTTTAGAAACCGGCACTTCATACGAGACTGGCTGGAGCAACTCTCGCGGCATCGAATTTGAAACCTCAGAAAAAGAAGTTGATTCGCTGGTTTGAAACACCATAGACGCCAACCACACAAATGCGACGCTTCCGCACACAATACAGCTGAAAGATAACTTCACGTTGTTAGTTTCCTACTAGATCAAAAAAATGGACACTTCATTACTCTTTAGACCGAAGCAAATTAAAAAACACTTTTGCATCACGTTTAAGATACCCGAGGCAGAACGAAAAACGTTAAAAAAAACGGGATGCCATTGATTTCAATCAAATTTTCAATCGGTAATGGTTGAAATTTCTCCCACGATATTTTGGCCAATTTTTTCCCTAATCTCATTGATTGAAAAATTTTGGCTAAACAAAAATTGCATTTTCGTTAAGGCCGCCTCAATTGTCATATCGCGACCGGGAATGACCCCGGCTTCGGTCAGCGCTGTCCCAGTGGCGTAGCTTCCCTGAGTCATTTCACCATGCAAACACTGCGTGCACCCCAAAATCACCATGCCCGCCTGAGTCGCTGACGAAATTGCGTTTAAGAACTCTCGGTTTTCTGTTGGACCATTTCCATCACCGAAGGTTTCGAGAATAATTCCCTTCAGAGGTCTCTGGAGAAGATGGTGGAGGATATCAATCGACATTCCTGGAAACAGACGAAAAGCAGCCACTTCCGTAATTTCAATTGGCTTTACCTGCAACCTCGCCGAGGGAGCTTTTGCAAATCGTAAATTCTCCTCAAAGATTTCGATAGAAGTTCCCACAGTAGCCAGTGGCGGATAGTTCGGAGAATCAAAAGCATCAAATTTGGTCGCGCTGACTTTAGTACTCCGGCAACCGCGAAATAGATGATCGCCAAACAAGAGACCTACTTCTGGAATTTGATAATTGGCCGCAAGAACCATTGCAGTTTTTAAATTTTCCCGGGCGTCATTTCGAATTTGGCCAAGCGGAAGCTGCGCTCCAGTCAAAATGACCGGCCTTGATAATCCCTCCAACATAAACGCGAGAGCCGCAGCACTGTAGGCCATCGTGTCGGTTCCATGCAAAACGACAAATCCATCGTAAGCAGTATGCCGCTCCTCTATATCACTGGCGATTTTTCGCCAAATGTGGGGTGTCATATTCGATGAATCCACCAGCGGCTCATACTCAAGCAAGTCGAACTCTGGCATGGGCGATTGAGACAATTCGTCCATGTTTGCCATTTGACTAGCAAGGTAACCTGGCGAAGGACGATACCCTGATTCCGACTGCCGCATTGAAAGCGTGCCACCAGTATTAATTACACATATTTTCTTCACGGGTTTTATCCAATCGACGAAATCAACGACGGAACCATTGTAAACAATATGCGAAGTTTCTGCCGAAACTTTACTGCCCTTTAAATTCCCATCGATGCACCCAAACCCACCCAGCTTTGGATCCAACAAAGCTCTAGGTTGACGCAACCTGTTTCATACGGCATTCTTTACTATGAATTAAATTCCGAAACAAGCTTTTCCCTAACGAGGCGAATTCCATGGCCGAAAAAGACCAATCCCCCAACCCCCGCCCCATTACCGTTGACGAATCAAAAACGGTCAGTTCTTACGCCAACTTCTGCCGCGTTACTGGGTCACCAGAAGAGTTAATCGTTGATTTCGGAATGAATTCCCAGCCAATGGGGCAAAACGAGAAACCGGTTGATATCTCACAGCGAATCGTGCTCAATTTTTACACAGCCAAACGCCTTCTCCACGCACTCCATGTCTCCGTACAACGACATGAAGAAGTATTCGGTAAAATCGAAACCGACATTCAAAAGCGAGTCGTCCCACGAGAAGTAAAATAGCATCCTACCAACCGTCAATCTATTTTGGATTTTGAAAGGCCACCTTCGGGATGGCTTTTTTTCTTGGCCAATTCCCCGACCCTTAATGGGCAACACCGGATCCCTTTCCTCCCCAAGGATGGCGCCTGCATCGCCCCTTTTTCAACCTCCAACACATCGGTAAATTAGATACTCAACAATACCATACCCATCGACCATTTCCGGAACCACCATGGCCAAAGTCACGATTAACGATATCGAAGTCGGCAGTCAATCAATCCTCATGCGCGTCGATTTCAATGTCCCCTTGAACGACGACCTTGAGATCACTGACGACCGTCGCATCGAGATGGCACTGCCCTCCATTAAATCAGTTGTCGACCGAGGCGGTCGCCTAATTCTCATCAGCCACCTCGGACGCCCAAAAGGGGTGCCTTCAGCAGAACTCAGCCTGGCTCCGGTCGCCAAGCGACTTTCGGAAATTCTCGAAAACAAAGTATCGTTTGCAAACGATACGGTTGGTCCGGACGCTGCTGAAAAAGTCCAGTCGCTTCAAGACGGCGAGATTGTAGTCTTGGAAAATTTAAGATTTGACGCTCGAGAGAAATCGGGGGATGAGTCATTCTCAGCACAATTGGCCGATTTTGCAGACATCTATTGCAACAATGCGTTCGGCACCTGTCACCGCGAAGACGCTTCGATGTACGGTGTACCTCTGGCAATGGGTGGAAAACCAAAAGTGGTTGGAACGCTTGTTGAAAAAGAAATTAAATATCTCAATGACGTAATTAGCAATCCAGAGCGGCCTTTTGTTGCAATTTTGGGAGGAGCGAAAGTCTCCGATAAAATCAAAGTTATCGAAAATTTAATTGGCGTTTGTGATCACATATTGATTGGCGGCGCGATGGCCTACACCTTTGCTTTGGCACAGGGAGGAAAAGTTGGGAAAAGCCTCGTCGAACCGGACAAAATTGAATTGGCAAAAGAGCTTATCTCTCAAGCAGGAGACAAACTCGTCCTGCCAGTTGATACCCATTGTGGCGATGACTTTAATGCCCAATGCAACAAACAAGTTGTTGCCGCTGGCGAGATTGCCAACGGCTTTGAGGGGCTCGACATTGGTCCTGACTCTGCAAAACAGTTTGCCGACATCATAAAGTCAGCAAAAACTGTCGTTTGGAATGGCCCCATGGGTGTATTCGAAATGCCTCCATTTGACGCAGGTACCAAGGTAGTTGCTCAGGCGATTGCCGATAGCGAAGCGATTAGCATCATCGGCGGCGGGGACAGCGCGGCTGCCGTTTCTCAACTTGGATTTGAGGAATCTGTAACACACGTAAGTACTGGCGGCGGGGCAAGCCTCGCTATGCTGGAAGGAAAAACATTTACGGCCGTCGAAATTCTGGACGACAAAGCATAGCCCTCGGACAACAGCGGAACAAGGAATACCGAGGGTTTGCGATCACCTTAATGACGCGAACCGTGATTGACGCACGGGGCTTATCCCTCATCGCGTCTTTTGTGGTATGTTGACAGGATCCTTTACCAATTCCAGCTCGCTTAAATTCAACTAATGCATCTGAGATTTAAGGAGCTAATTATCTCAATCCTGAGCTTGATGCAGAATTGATATTGCAAGCTCTGCCAGAGGTTCATGACATCCGACCGTGACTGCCGTTTTCCATGCTTAACAACGCTCCCGTACAAAACCTTAAACACAATGGCTTGACCATCCAGGGGTACTCTCGCGCCGCAGTTCAGTCCTATTGGCGAATCCCCGAACTCAAGCTTGGATTTGACCTAGGCGCACATCCATGGGATTTCATGGGCACGCCCACTTGGTTTATCAGCCATTGTCATCTCGATCATATTGCAGCACTCCCATTGTATGTTGCTCGGCGCAGACTCATGAAAATGAGTCCACCCAAAATCTACCTCCCTCAATCAAATACCGACGCCGTGCGGCAAATGCTGAATTCGTTTGTAAAACTTGACCGCGGTAAAATGCCATGCGATTTAATCGGTGTTTCACCTGGAGATGAAATCGAGATTTCCCGAGAGCTTATCGTCAACGTTCATCAGACAAAACATACCGTTCCCAGTGTTGGGTATATCGTTTCTGAACGACGCAAGAAATTAAAAAAAGAGTATTTTGATTTGAACGGCGATGAAATTAAAACGCTTCGCAGAGAAGGAACGGATATCACAACTGAATCTCGTATACCTTTAATCGGATTCACCGGAGACACCTCGCCGGCAGGCCTAGATAATAATCCCGAATTCTACGATGCAAAAATTCTAATTACCGAAATGACCTTTATATCACCGGAACATCGGAAAGAACTAATTCACAAAAACGGGCACATGCATCTAGATGACTTCATTGCTCGTCAGGAAAAATTCAATAACGAAGTAATTATCGCTGGTCATTTCAGTACTCGGTACAGCCTCCACCAATCGAAAAAACTGGTAAGCCAACAGTTGCCAGGAATGCTTGGAGGAAGATTGAAACTGTGGGTCTAATGGGAAATCAGATGCCGAGTCCCACTCCCGGAGGGGATGAAGGGAAATCCCAAAGCTCGACGTTTCGACCACAGTTCAGTCTGCCAAAATCGGTCTACATTCACATTCCGTTTTGCCGGCACCGTTGCGGTTACTGCAACTTCACACTGGTTGCCGGTCGAGATTATTTGATTGATCGATTTCTCAATGCACTCGAAATCGAAATTGGCTGGCTCGATAAAAACTATCTTATAGATACACTATTTCTTGGAGGTGGTACCCCCAGTCATCTCAATCCGCAACAACTTGGCAGGCTCGCCAAAATTATCAACAGCCGGTTTAATTGGTCATCGAACGCCGAAATTACCGCAGAATGTAATCCCAACGATCTGGATTCTGATCGTCTCCATGCTCTCAAAGATCTACGCGTTAACCGAATCAGCCTCGGAGTCCAATCCCTGAACAAAGCGAAACTAAAACGGCTAGAGCGAGATCATTGTGAAACCGATGTCCGGCGGGCAATTTCCCATATAAAAAATTGCGGGTTTGATGTTTCGCTTGACATGATCTTTGCTGCACCTCAAGAAACACTCGTGCAATGGAAAACAGATCTCAACCAAGCCATCTCGCTCGAGCCTGACCACCTTTCGACCTATGAATTGACTTATGAAAAGGGCACTCAATTTTGGAATCGGCTCAACCAGGGAACCCTTCGCGAAGCGGAGGAAGACCTGAGAGCCGAAATGTACTCCCACACCATCGATCGGTTGCAGCAAGTTGACATGAACCAGTACGAAGTATCTAGCTTTTCTAAAACCGATAAAAACTGCCGTCACAATCTTGCGTATTGGCAAGGCGATCCGTTTTTTGCTTTCGGTCCGGGGGCTGCAAGATTTGTCGATGGAATTCGAGAAACCAATCACCGCAGCACCACGCATTACCTGAACTTGGTTCACTCAGGAGAATCTCCCGTAGCCGATCGAGAGCATTTACCCCCCGAAGCGGCAGCACGCGAGCGGTTAGCTATTGGGCTAAGGATGATCAAGGGCGTCGACGAAGTTCAATTCCTTAAACGCACAAGCCACTCGGTCAAATCGATTTTACGCGGCCTAGAACAGAGACTGATGGATAACCAATTGCTAGAACACGAAGACGGTCATTTTCGATTAACCAATCGCGGAATTATGCTTTGCGACTGGATTGCAGGGGAGATTGTAAATCTCTCGTCCAAAGAACCAACTTAATTGAAAGACAAGCTCATTCTCGACCGTCAGTGATTTCGGGTTCAATATTTTTCATTCCATCGCCCTCGGACTCGATTCTCTCTTTCAAAAGCTTCAATTGCTCTGTAGCGATGACGACCAACTGCCGATAGTCGCTCTGCCCCGCATACGTAAAGACGATCTCGGACAAGAGGTCGTGCGCGGTTGCCATCTGATAAGGAGTAGAAACTTCCTTAGCAACTGCGATCATCTCACTTAACTCGTTGATATCTGTCGGCAGCGTACGTTTGCTTGACAGTTGTCCTAACCGCATAACGGATTCTGCGTAGACGTGACGCTCTCTCCCGTCCGGGTCAATCGAAGCAACTAATTTCGTAAAAATCCTCTTTGCCGATTCATCGCTCTCATCTAACTGCAACTGAACCGCTCGCCCGAAATCAAGAACGTTCTCCGTCTGAAGTCGCGTCGCTAGTCCGCGTTCAGCATTGCGAACAAGTGATCTCCTTCGTGCTTCAAAAAACAGTCTCTCTGAAATCTGCCGAACATCTGAATCACCATCCATCAAAGGTTTCAATAGAATTTCCGCTTCTGCCCACTGCACCGGATCTTCTGACTCAACCATAATCGCTGCCCTTGCAATAATTTCGCTGGAGCTTTCCGGTATAAGACAGTAAACAATGAAACAAGTGACGGCCAAAAGAGCAACGACTTGAAAACCAACCGTTTGAATTAACGGCGTTTGGTTTCCCAACGCTCGCTTTTCCTTTTTCTTCTTGACACCAAGCAAACGTCGCGCCTCTGACCTGTCAGTGCCAATCGTCAGAGGATTGAAACCACCTGAAATCTGAGAAATCGCTGGCTTCTTCGTAGCATCAATGTTCTTGATCTCATCAAACGCCAAGACAATAGCCCGCGCTGAGTGCGGCCGTGCTTTGGCATCAGGGGACAGCATCTGACTAATAATTTTGTCCAGCCAAATCGGGCAATTCATGATATGGTTTGCGACAGACGGTACTTTCGCCTTCATTTTCATTCTGGTCATCCGCCCAATTGTGTCAGGCGGGTAAGGCAGTTTGCCAGTCAGCATTTCGAATAGGACAACACCAAGCGAGTAGAAATCTGATTTTTGCGTCGCTCCATCGACAAACTGTTCCGGTGCCATATAAGCCGCTGTATCCAGTTCCCTCCGCCGTGTCTTATCCCAACGCCGTTTTTTGGGACGATTTAATCGAAGGTCAGCAATTTTGATCCGGTGCTCTGTTATTAAAATCTTTTCAGGTGTCAGCTTAGAATGGATAAGATCCTTATTGTGAAGATAACGCAGGACATCGGCAATTTGCCGCCCGTATTCAACAACCAGATCAGGCGTCAATTTACCGCGCCTCGCGAGAACTATGGCGAGAGATTCACCTTCGATTAACTCACTGGCAAAAAAAACGCGTTGTTTGTCAACTCCAGCACCGTAAACTTTGACAAGCCCTGGGTGTGAAAGATCTTGCAGGCCAGTTACTTCACGATCGATTTTGGCGATCGCTTTATCCCAATCGACCGTCGGAGGGAGTCTGATGAATTTTAACGCCACTTCCCGCCCCTGCTCGGTTTGAAGAGCGCGATAAACCTTTTGGCGGCGATTGCCAAGTTGACTGACAATCTTGAAGGGACCCACGTGTGTGTGTTCCACGAGACACCTTTGTCGTTGCATATCTAAGGAGGAATGGAGGAAACAGGACGCTGCCAGGATGCGGTATTCGATCTAAGTTTAGTCGGCCAACCGAAATTCTCAAAACTTGGTTTATAGGAATTTACATTCAGCTTCTGATAATTCCCGTCTCAAGGGGAAGTTGGGTAGCCATGCTCAAAAGTGATTCTGCCTTCCATTACCGGATATTTTGAACTTATCTGCTAGTTTTCGAATGACTTGGAGCCATCGTTTTTCAAAATTTATAAACCTCTACTAATCTAATGGCTGTATTGTTTACGTGAGTCGGATCGGCTTGGTCAGCAAAATAAAATCTTAACCCTGTGGAAACTGCCGAAGATACTCATAGACAGCCATCGTAGTTGCAGTAACGACGTTGTAGCTATGCGGCATCCCATACACGGGGATCTCTATCACATCGTCCACCAATGCCAGCTCTTCCGCATTCATACCGTGACGTTCATGACCAATGACCAAGGCCGTGCGACGCTGGTACTCATATTCGTAAATGACTTCCGAACGGTCAGTCTGTTCGAGCCCAACGATGCGGTACCCTTCCTTTCTTAACGCCTTCAAAACCGGCACGAGCGTCCGACGTCTTTCGATAACAACGTGACCAATTCCATCGCGAGCAATGGTCGAATCAATTTTTGCTGTACCGCAAGCGACAATTTTTTTCACAGATGCACAACCAGCAAGTCGAACAATCCTCGATAGATTAACTTTACTTTTGAAAGCGGGGCAAGCGAGAACTAATTCCCTCGGACGCGATAGAGTTGTCAGTGGTTTATGGCGGAGATGCTCTGGTGGTTGTTCTTCAGTCATAACATCCGCTACTTTACTTTAAATTTTCTGACCTCAGGCGTCGCATCATAATTACCTGCGCGATCGAGCGATTTAGCTGTGACTCGATAGGAGCCTGACTGGGCATTTAGTTCTACATGCCACCGCTCTTGCATCACTCGTTTAAAAAATGTCGATTTGTCTTTCGTCCAATTCGTACCATTCCAATATTGATTTAAGTTCAAATCCTTCAACTCTAATTCAACCCCTCGCATCTCTGCATTATCATTACAGACTCCAAAGACAATAAACGGGGACTTCACCTCTGCTCCGTTTTGAGGGACACGAACTTCCGTTGTCGGTTCAATTGCATCCACACTGTATTGCGCTATCACTGGCTTTGAGAATTTCCCCTCTGCGTTCTGAGAACGCGCCACCACCTCGATACTTCCATTGTTCTCTATTTCCGTTAGATCAACCCGCGTTTGCCAATCGCAAATTAAACCGTTGGGATTAGCCAACTCAGCCTCTGTCCAAGCTTGGCTGGTTGACCACTTGCCGTTGTTCCAATAGCTACCTTGAGTTTTATCCTGCACCGAAACCTCAACTTTTACAATTGAATTATCGTCTTCGGCGACTCCCGAAATAGGTGTGTTTTTCGAAATCAGCTCGGGACAGTCCAAAGTCACCAACGGCGATTCACTTCCACGTTTCAACGCACGAAGCCGACTGGCAAAGCTTGCCACTTCCTCCTCAGAAAGGGCTGAAAACCGGTTTTCCAATTGATAAGGGTCACGGTCAAGATTGTAGTATTCATATTCGCCATTACTCCATTGAGTGAAGATTTCCTGTGGCATCCGCAAGGTGGCGTAGCTTGCCGGAATGAGACTACCAAGCTGGCTTTTTGCCTCCCAATTCTGAATCAGTAACTCGTGGCGAAATGAGTTTTCCGAGTCATCCGCACGACTAGCAAAAAGCGGTCTCCAAGATTTTCCATCGAGTTCGATAGGCGCGCTACCACCTGCAATCTCTAAAAAAGTAGGGACTAAATCAATGTGGGCTAACAGCTGATCTGCAACGCCGGTTGCAACCCCCGGCCCCACCACAAACATCGGTACAACTGTGTTGCGATGATACGGTACTTTCTTCGCAATCATACGATTATGGCCAAGTTGATAACCGTGGTCACTCGTAAAAAAAATATACGTATTTTGAGCAAAACCCGTCTTCTTGAGTACTTCTCGAATCCGCCCAACCATATCGTCTACTGACTTCGTTGCCAGTACTCGTAATCGAAACTCCTCGTGCATTAACTTTACGCCTTCGGCGTCTAAATTCGAAGTTCGCAAATGGAGTGGCTTATCAGAAACATCTAACTCATTGAAATCAGGGGTATTCGGAAGGCTAATTTCTTGGCCTAGCTCACGATATTCTCGCTGCACCATTTGGGTTTTGCCCGCCGGCTTATGAGGCGCAAGCGGTGCAAGGTACAAAAAAAACGGCTGATCAACTCCTGATCCTAAGTTACGCTTGTGTTGCTCCGCAATCATCCAAACGGCTTCGTCTGTCTCCACGACAGTTCGATAATCAGTTGCGGCAGTCGCGCGTCGCCTTTCAGATTCTGGAAACCGAGTTGAATACCTCGAGGTCGCGTAGTAGTTCCCGCCAAAGCAAATATGCAAATCGTCCCAGCCGGGTACATCAATTGGATTCATGCGGCCATGCAGGTACTTCCCAATCATCATCGTGCGATACCCGGCCCGCTGCATCCATACCCCCAGATGCTCCTGCTCATACCCCAGCCGCTTAAATTCTTGATAGGCTCCGGTGTAACCATTATTCATCGGCCCGGAGGCAACATTAGTCTTGATCCCCGTTCGATGAGCATGCTGCCCGCGCAGAAGACATGTTCGAGACGGCCCGCACAATGGCGTAACCACATGACAATTGGTGAACCGCAACCCATCGGCCGCCAACTGACGAATGTTCGGTAAATAACGCGCTAAAATATCATCGGAGAATAAGTCGACGTCCGCATCATCGAGGTTAATGAGAATTACGTTGGGCCGAGTTCTGGAAACCGGCTGCCGAACTCTCTCGACAACGTCATCTTCCGGCTGCTTCCGGCGACTGGATTTAAATAAATCCAGCGATGGATTTGATTGAGCCTCACACAAATGCGAAAAACAGATCACCAAGCAAATCACCCAGCAGATCCGTGCAATTTTGGCTGACTCCAACAATATCTACCTCGAATCGCGTCGACTAGTTGGCTAATAAAAATAGCACATCGCGGAAGCCTGTCCGCAGTTCCTACCGTCAAACCAACCAGGCTAATTAAAATGGAATGTCATTCTCATCATATGACTGTGAAAATGCATCATTAGCCGATGCAACTTCTGTCTGATCAGCACTACCGCCACCACCGCCTGAAAGGACTTTGAAGCTAAGTGCTTCAGCACTTAAAAAATATTTTACTTCGCTGTTAGGATCTCGCTGCCATTTACGGCCAGAAAGTTTATAGCTCACCTCGACATCATCACCAACATTGAGGCCATCGGCAGTCGAGCAATTGTCTTTAATAAATTCAAGCGGGATCAGATTTGCAAAACGGCCATCATTTTGCTCAAGCACGATCAATCTTTTCTGAAAACCATTGGAACCGTAAGTCTTGGTTTCCTCAACAACACTGACCACACCTCGTACTTTTACTTCACTCATTTTATCTACTTTTATTTTTCACTTTGAAAGAAAACAACGCCGCGTCAACGGCGCTTCTTACGCTCTATGATAACCGTTTTTTCGAAAACGAAAACCGATGGGATGACTAAATCTCGAACCGCTTTAGGATGCTTCGTTCGGCAATGTTCCGCTTATTTCATGGAAAAAGCGATTAACTTTTTTCAAGATCACTAAATCACCCCCTGCTAGAGTGAAACGATTCTGCCAATATCCAGAAAAATAACAAACAGCATTAACCCAAGAATCATAAAGAGCCCGCCGTAAGTCAAAACTACCTGAACCCGCTCACTTACCGGTCGCCGAAAAATTCCTTCATAAGCCAAGAACAGCATATGGCCTCCATCAAGAATTGGGATGGGAAGGAAATTAACGACCGCCAAGTTAGCACTCAAAAATGTCAAGAACAACAAAAGCCTTGAGGTACTACGCGACGCTTCTGAAGTTGCCGCCATCGCGATTGTTCCGGGACCACCTAGGTTTGTCGGTGAAATTTTACCATTAATTAGCTTGGCGAGTGTTTTCACTACCCTCATCGCATCTTCGCGAACTTGCTTTACTCCGTAACTGAAAGCCGATGCCCAGGTTTCTGATTGATATCTCCGCTGCATCAATGTCAGTGAGACACCTCGCTTACCTTGAAAAAATTCATCCGATGCGATTGTTTTCACTGAAACCGTTTGCTCTGAATCATTTCGACTGATTCTAAAATTGACCTGAGAGCCAGCTTCCATCATCTGCATCAGATCAGACACCTCTGCCCAGCTAGTTGTGTCATCCACAAAATTTACAACTGGCCGTTTCTTTAAACTTGCATAAGCTTCATCAGATGCCTGCTCCTCGCTCAGCACGTACTCGGCAGAAATTAACTCATCACCAACCTTGATTCCTGCCGCAGCGGCGGGGCCACTTGCGTCTACCGATTCGATAGTCAGTGTCATTGGAATAGCCACACCCAATGAATCAACAGCCAACGGTTGATCAGGGCCCAAATCAGGTGTCAGTTTTGGCATCACAGGAGTGATCATCACATCCTCTTCGGAGCCATCCACGCGACGGACGCTTAAATTTACCGCATTCCCTGCATTAATTGCCCGGATCATCCTCTGGTCCAACGTAATTAAGTCACCACGTGGCTGACCATCGACGCGAATAATTTCATCGCCAACGACTAACCCTGCCTTCTCCGCAGGCGAACCAATTTTAATTGCCTTGATCGGCATCCATTGGACACCGAATCCAAACAGTCGCATCGGGTTTCTCGGGACATCGGTCGTAATAGTCGTTGTTTGAGAACCATCCCCTTTAGAAGCTCTCTCGACGACGAACGTCGCAACCTGGTCTGCGTTGCGAGCCAAAGCCTGCCGAAGTTCAATGTCATCGCCAATGGGCGTTCCATTGACCTCAACAATCCGATCTCCCGCCTTCAGAGGCGGATCAGCTAATGCCGCAGCATTACCCTTCAAGGCGCCCATCTCACCTATCACTGGCGTCAAACGACGGGAAACACCAATCAATGGCAAATCCTGCGCCTGACGAATAAACCCCTTTTGAGGCACCAAAGACGCAGTCGTCACGGTGTCCTCACCGTATCGCTTAAACTTAATCTCAAGCGGATGCTCGGCATCGTCCCCGTTGAAAACCACTTCCTGAGCCATATCCATGTACGTGAAATAACCCTTCACAGGTTTTCCACCGATCATCTCAACTTCTGCCCCCGTAAGATCATTTTGCCATGCAGGACCGCCGCCAATTACATTTCCAATTACCGCAGGTTCATAATTCACACCCGATTTAAAAGCCCAGGCTGCAAAAAATACAGCAAATACGAGGTTAAAGATTACGCCAGCAGAAATGATCAACATCCGCTGGATGACAGTCTTTGCAAGAAAGCTTCGTGGATCGAGCTTTGAGCGATCAATCAAACCAGAGGCCAGAATCGCGGACTCACCTGATTCACCCTCACGAATCGACCCTTTGACTTGCTCTTCTAAATTCCCGGGATTGTCATCTTGCCCGAGCATTTTGACATAGCCGCCGAGAGGGATCGATCCAATTCCGTATTCAGTTTCTCCCCACTTCCATGAGACCAGTTTCCCAGGAATGATCGTCTGCCCGAACAGCCGAATTGGCACATCGAACCCGACGTAGAATTTATCGCATTTCACCCCGCACGCTTTCGCAAGTAAAAAATGCCCAAGCTCGTGCACAAAAATTACAGCACCAAGTCCAATCAGAACTTGAAAAATTGCCCACCAGCTGGAAGGTTGCAGCCAATAACTTTTAGCCGCCAGTAAAACTACGCATTCATCCACTTGGAAATCTCCTGCCTCGCCCATTGGTCTGCTGCAATTAATTGCGGCATTGTCGGAAAAGGTTCAAAGTTATGTTGGTCTAAAATATCGCGACAAACTGTCGTGATATCGGTAAATTTAATTTTTTGATTCAAAAACGCCGCGACCGCTTCTTCGTTAACCGCGTTAAAAACCGCTCCGGTCGATCCCCCAAATTTCGCTACCTCAAATCCGAGTTCCAACGCAGGAAACTTAGTTGTATCGGGAGGATAAAAATCCAGACTCAATGACTGTCCAAAATCTAATCTTGGACAAGGACCCACCACGCGATCAGGATACGTAAATGCATACTGAATCGGCAACATCATATCGGGTGGACTCATCTGTGCGACGGTCGATCCATCCACAAATTCTACCAGCGAATGCACGATAGATTGAGGGTGGACTACGACTTCAATTTGAGATGCTGCCACTCCAAATAACCATTTGGCCTCAATCACCTCGAGCGACTTGTTCATCATTGTTGCAGAATCGATTGTAATTTTCTGTCCCATATCCCACGTTGGGTGGGCTAAAGCCTCCTCAACGGTCACCGATTCCATCAGATTTGCATCCCGGTCTCGAAATGGCCCGCCGCTGGCCGTCAGAATAATGCGCTTTATTTCCTCAGGGCTACCCGCTTTAAGAGCTTGAAATACAGCGCTGTGCTCACTATCGACGGGTAGAATCGTCGCTCCACTTCGGTTAGCAGAATCAGTCATCAAATGACCAGCAACGACCAATGCCTCTTTGTTCGCTAAGGCGACTGTCTTTCCGGATTCCACCGCTGCCCAAGCACTTGGTAACCCGGCAACACCGACGATCGCTGCCAATACAATATCGACCTCTTGAAGACTCGCAATAAAGTCGAGTTGTGCCTCGCCCACTAAGACTTCTGTTTCACCCAAATCGGGAAACGTAAAATTTTCAGCCATCAGTTTATCGGCAGCCACAAGATATCGGGGCTTAAATTCTAATGCTTGCTCAACCAGCTTAGATAAATTATGACGCCCAGAGATGGCCAATACATTGAGCCCCTCAACATGACGGACCACTTCGAGCGCGCTCTGTCCAATGCTACCAGTCGAACCGAGGATCGTAATATTTTTATTGCGGTTCATGGTGGAAATTACCGAGATCGAAAGTCCGCCCTATTTACAAAATTTAAAAATTTCATAACTGGCAATCGACTCCAGATACGAAATCAGGGCGAACCTGAGATACACTCTACACGTAATTGGCTTTGGTTAATCACAAGCAAACGTCGCAGTTGCTAAGTTAACGTGGTTTCAATCTAAGCCTTGCTAAATTAAAAACGAGGCGACCTACCCACCCTGTGACTACTTCGTTACGCAGGGCGAAACCAGTTAGGCGTTGGATCGAAAACAAATATACAGAAAAATTCGGTTTTTTACTCGCTGGATCATTTTAAAAGGCTCGTAAAAACACCACAAGGCGAACCGCGTGAACAGTAGAAGAGATTCCCGTTTCCCGATAATATGCGTCTAAAGAGAACGCTTATGAGGACGCTCGAGCAGCCGATTTTCTTTTCTTCCATTAGGCAGTTAACATAACATTGCGTTCTGACATTCCTCGTTTAAGGTTCATCCACCGGTCAAAATTAAGTTTTGGCCTGATTTGCCGCGAATAATCGACCGAAGCCCGTACACAAGAACTAATCTTAGGCAATTTGATGGACGAAAATCCAAAACGAAACAGTGAGCCCAAAAGTAATTCAACCGTACTATTCGCGCTGATAGTGGTTGCGGCGCTGGCTGTTTCACTCTTCTTGATCTTAAATCAACAGAAAAAGACGCTTGATTTCAGTGATTTTAAAAAGTTGCTGGAAATTACGACTTACGATGAATCACACGAAAAACTTGTCACAGGGCTTACCGATGACGGAATACTGACGATCAAAGAGTCAGGAACCAACGGACGTCAACTGGAATACAAAGAACCCAACAAGATGGTGGTTGGTCCGAACACCATCCGAGGCTATCTCAAATATCGGGTCGTCCCCGGAACGAATCCCGAAAATGCGACTGACGGGAAATTCGAAGTTCGAGAGTTCACTTGCAATAAGGACGATTCTGAATCCACTAACGCTGACTTGCAGGGATTGCTCAATAAGAGCAACGCTAATTGGAATTTTGCAAATGGGCCAAGTGCCTGGGATCGTTACGGTTTCTTTCTTATCACAATGGCACTGATCATTGGTTTGTTTTATTTCATGCTTCGACGCCTAGGCGGGGCAGGAGGACCAATGCAGTTCGGTCGCAGTCGTGGACGCTTAATGGCTGAAGACGACCTCGGAGTCATGTTCAGCGACGTTGCAGGGATTGACGAAGCCGTGGAAGAGGTCAAAGAAGTCGTTGACTTTCTCCAAAAACCAGAAAAATACCAAAAGCTTGGTGGAAAAATCCCGCGAGGCGTATTACTCGTGGGACCGCCGGGAACTGGTAAGACACTTCTCGCCAAGGCAATTGCCGGGGAAGCGGGAGTGCCGTTCTTCAGTCTTTCGGGAAGTGATTTCGTTGAGATGTTTGTCGGTGTTGGCGCCGCTCGTGTTCGAGATATGTTCCAACAAGCAGAGGCCAAGTCACCCTGCATCATCTTCATTGACGAACTCGACGCTTTAGGGAAAACGCGCAGCGGCAATGCGGTTGGTGGGCATGACGAACGTGAACAAACTCTCAATGCGCTGTTAGTTGAAATGGACGGGTTTAGCTCTAACAGTGGAGTTATCGTGATGGGGGCAACCAACCGCCCCGAAACACTCGACCAGGCTTTAATGCGTCCAGGAAGATTCGACCGCCATGTACTTGTCGATCGCCCCGACGTGATGGGGCGGGCGGCCATCCTCAAAGTTCACGTAAAAAATGTCAAACTTGATCCCGATGTGGATATCCAGCAAATTGCGGCGATCAGTCCGGGCTTTGGCGGCGCTGAACTCGCCAATCTCGTAAACGAGGCCGCACTGCTTGCAGCTCGGGGAGATTGTAACACCGTGCAAATGCAACACTTCAACGAAGGCGTTGAGAGGGTCACCGCAGGACTCGAGAAAAAACAGCGAATTATGAACGCCGACGAGAAGCAGCGCGTTGCGTACCACGAAGCCGGCCACGCGCTCGTAGCTTACAGCCTACCCAATACAGACCCTGTGCACAAAGTTTCCATTATTCCACGAGGACTCGCTGCCCTCGGATATACTATGCAGCGTCCCACCGATGACCGCTTCCTGATGACACAAAGTGAGTTGGAAAGCAACCTCCAAGTTCTCGTTGCCGGAACACTCGCTGAAGAATTAATTTATCAGGATATTTCCACAGGCGCGTCCAACGATCTCGAACGAGCGACAGACATTGCCCGCTCTATGGTCATGCAGTACGGCATGAGTGCGATGGGACGCATTAATTACAAAGAAGATAGAAGCAATCCGTTCTTAGCAGGTGCCAGCAGCGGTGGGGTGGGCCCCCGTCAGTACAGCGAGGATACCGCTAAAAATATTGATTCTGAAGTGAAACGTATAATTGAACAAGCGATTGAAGCGGTGAGAGAGATGCTGGTTGTCAGAAAGCAGGCGCTCATGGCATTGACAGATCGACTGATCGAAGTTGAATCAGTCGATGCAGATGAGCTTCAAGAAATCATCGACGAGAATTCGCCTGGCCCTCTACTAGTGCCAGGCACCGACGTCCCCGCACGCAGTGAGTTTCATAAACCATCCGCGATCGATGAAGACGAAAATAACGAACGGAATGCCGCTCATTGATTTAAGAGCAGCGAACTAAACGATTCCTAAGACCGCTAACTTTGCGAGGTTTTATCATCACGCATTGCCTCCCACTGTCCGCGCGCCAACCCGCTGCGGATCATATGGCTCACCCAGACCCTGGATTTTCTAAACCATCGCTTGAGTTTATATTTCCTCAACTCTGATTGAGACTCCGCTTTCATTTTTTCAAGCTCTTGATGCCATCCCTTGTTATTCGCTATCAATGCGCGTCCTTGCCCAACGAAGTAGTCGTAAACATATTTCTGGCTTGAGCGAGACACCGGTATCTGGTGACCGATCCTGGCTTGTGGCACCCAAGCGCCAGAATAACCATCGTCCAAAAGTCGACGAAACAAATCAAATTCATCCTCACCCATCACTGCGTCTCCACGACGCCCCAGTAGTGAATCAAAAGGATATTTCTTCTGAACTTCAGTCAAGATCCCAAAGTTAGCACCGTAAGGCAGTCGATCTTCATTAAAGCAAAGGGGCTCTCCGCCTAAATCGCGATCAGCAAAACAACCTTTCAACTCATTCCAATTCTCTGAAATCCAAGTCGGCATTCCACCTGGAAATTCAGGCTCAATGACACTCCCCCAAAATGACGACTCAGCGTCGTCGCTCACGAACTCGAGATACCGTGATAGCCAGTCTTCGGAGGCAATGATATCATCATCAGTCCACAGCATGAGATCGCCCGAGGCAGATTCAATTGCCCGGTTTCGACAAACCGTATGCCCCTGTTGTGATTCCTGTAAAACCTTAATTGAAATCCTATCGCCCGCAGTCAAAGCGAATTGCTGGAGAAATTCTGCGGTCCCGTCCGTTGAATTATTATCGACCACAATAACATTCACGGTTACACCCGCTGGAATCCGCATTCGGCAAATGCTGTCCAATGCATTGGACAGCATTGCGCGGCGATTCCAAGTACAGATGGCGATGTCGACATGTCGAACGACGCGACCGGTCATGCTAGTTACTCGACTTCCCAATCAACACTCGATTGCTTCTACTACAAATTGACATTCGGCACCAATCCTCTTGCGAACGACTCACGAAGAACGAATTAGTTTGAGAGCTTCCGCAAAATCACGCACCGGATCATCTGAATAACGCTCTCGAATATGCTTCCCCGCCAAAACACCCATCTCTCGCCATTGATGACGTTTCTGCCATGCCCGCTCAAGCGCTTCATCCAATAACTCAACGGATGTCCCCATTGCGACAAACCCGGACTCATTGTCATCCATCAGCTCGCGGTTCCGACCAATGTCCGTAGTGATTGCTATTCGGTTGCACAACATCGCCTCAATAACAACAAGAGGTGCGCCTTCGTATCGAGACGGAAGCAGTAAGGCGTGGTTATTTTCCCAAATCCCTTCGACGCTGTCAGAAAATCCGTGAAACACCAACTGATCTTCCAACCCATGAAGTTTGATCAATTCGAGCAGCTGAAGCTTGTTCCCCTGGTCATGCCCATAGAACACAACTTTTAATGGTCGCTTTCGCCATTTTGGCTGGCGCATCACATCGACAATAATGTCTTGCCCCTTGGACTGGAAATGAACCCGTCCCACGAGGGCTATCTGAAATTCTGATTCAGTTTCAGGCCAAGCCGGATTGGCTTCGTGACTTACATTGAATGGGTTCGCTATAATTTCAGCGTTATCTAATTTCAATGCGATATTATTTTCGAGTTTAAGCTGATTCTCTTCAGACACGAAATATACTGTCTTGGCATTCCGGTACCACCGCCGGTATTCCTCCAGCCGATCGCCGTGGATAAAAAAGGAATTACTCGCACACTGAATATTAATTCCGTATGGGATACCCCGCCGGTAACATTCATCTGCAATTGGAATTGCATCGGGATGATAACCAAGCGTAATCAGTACGGCATCCGGCTTTTCTACGTCAAGCCAACATTTTTTTTGAGGGTTTGTAGAAAAAACACGATTCAACAAGGGTCGTGGCGGAGGATCACGCAACCAAAGAGACGCCCCGTGGTCTTCTAGATGTTGCAATGTTGGCGCCTTGTAAGGCCACCACTTAAAGTTGACAGCAACCTCATGACCTGAGCGCTGAAGTAACCGCGCCGTTCTTTGCCAAAGAACTTCGCTCCCCCCCCAAGGCATCCCACTCATGCATGAATAAAAACCGAACTTCACCAAATACTCCAGTTAAAAAACGACGTACTGTCTTTTGATTATTCAACCAAAACGACAGAACAAGATCACCAAGTCCATTTGAATTGCTCTCATTCTTTATTTGATTGGGTGAGCAACCCGCCGTCAACATTAGCCCGGTTCAATTACTCCAGTGCCGCCGGGGGGAATCGCCGGCATTCCTTCTCCGGGAAAGCTATAACCCTCCAATCGGTAGGTAGCGACTGCCAAATCGTATACTTTCTTGAGGAGCGGATAGTCCGCGTAAAAACCTTCACGCAAACGTTCAGGAATCGGTTCATCGTAAGTCGAAACATTAACGTGAGGTAACGACGCTGAAGCCTTGCCTAATACACGACCTAAATTATCAATAGTGGTTTGCAGATCTTCAAAAATGCCAATATAGATAAATCGAGAACGTATTTTCTCCTCGTAATTTTCTAAGGTGACGTCCTGCGGAAGGTGATCAAACAACCAATAAGGGTACGCATTCACATAACTTTCCACATTGGGAAACTGCTTACTGATATCAACGGCCTCTCCCCGAAACCAAAACCGCCCGGCTCGACTCCGCCCTTTTGCAAAAAAGTACATTGATACAGCAAGATCAAAGGGATCGCGGAGAATAGAAAAATATTGATCCAGCTCTGGATAAAAATAGGGGAGTCCGTACCCGCGCCCGTGATTAAAGTGCCCGTGAATACAGCGGACGTTTTCCAACCAATTCCCTTTGGAATCTTGAGTCTCTACCCTTGGAAGGATGATGTCGCGATGCTCATCCTGATTTAATTTGTGATACTGGTCGCCGAACCAATGCCGCAACAAACGCACGACGCTGCTACCTGCACATTTAGGAATGTGGGTATAAATCAATGGTTTCGATGGATCGTATTGACGCATGAATTAAACTTCCGGTCTAAAATAAAGCTGCCTGCTGCCCTTCTTCGAATCACTGGCTCCTGTCATTTCTAATCAACGCCATCTAATTTCACGTTCTAAAAATATTGGCGATCTTTTTCAATCAGTCTCACTGTTATTTATCGTCCCCCAGATCGCCATCTTCGATCGGTGGCCGTGCCGGTTCGACTCCAAATCGCTTTCTAATCGCAACAACGCGATTATGCATATCCTCCACCCGTTCGCGTGATCGATCCAACGACCGCATCAGTTTAGCTATATATTTATTCTTCTCAGCCAATTCGTAGGGCAACTGCTCTAGTCTTTTAATTGCGGCAGCCAACTCGATCTGCAACCGGCGGGGATCATCGTTTTCGAACACCTCATTACCGGGATAAAGCGCATCCATCTTGAATTCTTCTTCGGTCGCTCCGGGTTGCCCCCCTTCGTCGAACAGTATTCTTGCTGGCAATTCAATCGGCACTCTCTTTTCACGTGCCAAGCGGCCAGCCTCGACAAGCGATCGGATCAATTTCAACAATCGCGGAGTCGCTGGCGTTCGACTGGCTAATTGATCGTGAAGTACAAAATTTTGATACAACATTTTATGACTTGGCGGCGACGCCAATTCATTCACGACAGCTTCAATTTGCCCTGAGCTGCTGATGGTCCAAGCGGAAGAAATGTACTGAGGTGAATTGTGAAAATCCAACCATGCGGTTGGCAACTCCCTCAATACGCTCTCGAGATAGATTGTTGAAGGTGTTGTTACTACCGCATCCACCGAATCAAGCACCTGAGAAAGCGGCTCGCGGTCTTCGATAGCGATATCGTCTCCAACTCCCAATTCTGATTCAAAGCCATCACTCAATCTCCAAACAACTTCCAATCTCCGACCACCTAAAACCGGGTTGCGGTCGCTCCATTGCTTCATTGCCTTCAGCGAATGAAGCACGGTTTTGCGCTGCGATTCATCGAAAGCAGGTGTGCTCGCTGTTGCAACCAGGAGTCGAAATTGATCGGCAGATCCGGGAGTGTTTTCGACCACTTGATTCACTTGGTCCAGTCGCGGCAACCCGACGATTTCGCATTTCCCATGGTTGCCCCAAGACTCAACCACCCTCGCCTGAGCCGCTCCGATACACGCGAGTTTATGACCAAACACAGGCTGAAACAACGAACCATCGACCAAACCAGGGTGCTCCCAGGTATTCCGGTATTCGAGAATCCCATCGGACAGAATCAAAATTGGAATCTGGTTTTCGTCCCGCACCTTTCTCAACGCCGTCAATTCTTCCCAACGGTAATGCATGTGTGTAATCAAAATCCCCGCATCTGCAGGAACTGGCCAATTCGGTAGATATTCATCAACGACGACAACAGGAATTGGAGAATCCGCCATCCATGATGAGTAGATAGAACTTGTCTTTGCGAATCGACAAAGAATGTAAGCTTTCAAATTCGACACTGCGTTCCCCTTGAAAAGCTTTCTGATCCCGGGTGCGACCACGCTCTCGCACATCTTTTACTCTGCTCACCTGCAACAGCAAATAAATATAGAATCAACTCTTCCATTTTAAATCGTATGATCGACACCGGGTTCTCGTATCATTTCTAACTTGGCGGGTAATGATTTAATCCACTCACTGTCCTGTTCGTAGCCCATTTCCTTTAGTTGCTCGCCGGCAAACGCATCAAAGAGTTCGCCATCAATTAAAGTAAAATAATTTCGCCAATCCCCGACAATTCCCTTTCTCGCTTTGGCAGTTGGCTCCTCCTGCCCTGGTGGGCGACCAGACATTTTCTCAAACGTCGAACTCTCAACGCAATGCTCAATTACTTGTTCATTAACTTCAACTCCGATACCAGAAAAGATGCTGCTCAGCGCCTTGGGCATGTCACTCTTCATTTGTTCATAGGTAACCGAAACGTCTGGCTTAATTTCCGAGAAAACATCAATCGTCTCACACCAATTTTCAGCCCACTGCTTAATGACCTTGGCGTCAAAAAATCTTTCTAATTTCATCCCAGGAATCGGATTAAAGTAAAACTCATGCCGATCTGTCCCCTCGGCATCCTTGAGTAACCAGTCGAAAGTTCCACTGGTCAGCACGTCTCTACCGTCCCGAACGAGGTGAATAATTTTTGACTCTGGAAATAACCTTCGAATCTCCTCCACTACCAATCCCGCCGTCCCTGGATAGGGCGTAATTTTATCGACGATCACATTTTTACCTGTGCGACCACTGGCGAAGTGACACAGGAAATTTACAAAAGACTTTTTAAAGTCCTCCACAAAAGAACCATGGTTCCTGTTCATGAACTGATAAAAATAATGCATGGCAAAAGCATCAGCATATTTATCAAACGTTATTCTGGGGGACGAGCTACCATCATTATTTTGCCAGACTTCACAAAAATTTCCGAATAGCCGGTGCTCAGTTCCAAAAACCTCTGGATGACCATTAAGTGCAGTCGTTAACCACGTTGACCCACTTCTTGGCGCACTGATGATGAAATGTATTTCTGGTTTATCCATTGATTTTCCAGCTGTGTTGGAGCTTGGTAATTCCATTTATACCGTAGCCATCGGCATCTGTTGGAGGTCCGACGATTCGAAAAACTCCACGCAGCGAGCTACGATGATAGAAATCGACTTTTTCGCGTCCAAACAATGAAATATTGAAGTGATAGGCACCAATTAAAAAGGGAATTTTGGGAATTTCCAGTGTAATTACCCGTCCAGGTGGGTCTACATCGAATTGAATTCCCTGATAAGGCGTAGAAACCGAGCCCAAGACACCGTGAACAGGCGAGCAAAGTGCGACAATCAGTCTGGCATCCTTAATTTCTTCTCTTGCATTTATTTGGATGCGCAGCCGAATCGTCTCGCCCGTCTCAAATTCGGCTTGAGGCTCCATCCCTTCATTGCAAACCTCGACTGAACCAATTTCTCCAATACGGCCAGATTCCTCTTTGTTTTTTGCCCGAACACGGTCACTTGCTCCGAGCATTTCTTCGTAAATTGTACAACCGGTTTCCAGATCTCCGTCATGCACGATCTTCCCCTGCCCGAAAACCACCGAACGCGTCGCGACTCGTTGAAGCATCCCAACCGCATGAGTCACTAAGACGATCGAGACACCTTGCTTCACGAGTTCATTGAGATGTGTGAAACACTTCATTCGGAAGCCTACGTCACCAACTGCTAATACTTCATCCATGAGCAAAAGCTCTGGACGCAAATTGGCGGCAATTGAAAAACCAAGCCTTACTCGCATTCCCGAACTATAGGTCTTGATGGGATCGTTAATAACGTGACCGAGTTCCGCAAACTCAACAATCTTTTCCATCAGACCGTCGACTTCTCGTTTTCGCATTCCCAAAACGGCTCCGTTAATGTAGATGTTCTCCTGCCCCGAGAGGATTGGGTTAAATCCAGTTCCCAGTTCAATCAATGCTCCAATTTGCCCTGATATTTTGATGGAACCTGAATTGGGTTTAATCAGACCGTTAATCATCTTTAGCATTGTGCTTTTGCCAGCACCGTTGGGGCCAATCATTGCCAAACATTCGCCGCGGCGCACCTGGAAACTTGCATCCTTGACAGCGAAGAATTCTCCTAAACGAAGATTGTGATGACTGCGATCACGGCCACCGCCAATGATCTCGCGCCCGACATCTTTGAGGCCGTACCACATTGCCCTCTTAAGATTCCGACAATAAACCTTCCAAACATGATCTACGTCCAGAATAAGGTCACTGGATGACGAACGAGATAAATTCACACAATCTCTCCTATGCCGTCATGCGTTCAATTAAAACTGGAAGCGAGACGCGGTAAACCACTAAAGCGATCAATGAAATTGGAATTGCGGCAACGGCAAAGACCATCCCCACAGCAAAGTGGGTGGTCGTCCCGAGCAACAACCAATCGCGAGCGAGCAACAACAAGGGACTCGCGGGATTGATCCAATTTAATAAAGAGCCCGGGTAAGTCGTTAATGGCACGTAGATAATTGGAGTAATGATCATCCAGAACGGAAGTACCATAGAAATAAACCGGCCAACATCTTGGTAGAGAGAACCAATCGGCATCAACAACAACCCCAACGCGGCGCCAATTAAAACCAAGCCCAAAATCGCAATGGGTGCATAGAGAATACTCGTATGCAGTGGCACTTGGAATATCAGAAAAGCTGGAACCAAGAGTAGTAAACGAATTAGAAGATCAAACAAAACCTCACCAAAACCAACGAGTATTAACGACTCACGAGGAAAATTCAGTTTGCTGATCAGGTTGCGATTTTTGTTCAGCATCGCCAGAGGCATCTGAAAAGCATCGATAAATGCCTGCCAAAGAATCATTCCCGTCAAGATGTAAACCGTACCATCGACTTGCGTATCACCCATCGAAAATACATTTGCTTGCCGAAGAAAAATCCAAATAGCAGTATTGGCGATCGGTGGAAGAAATGCCCAAAACAACCCAAGCAGTGTTTGGCGATAAAGGCCTCGAATATTTCTAAGAAACAGCCGCCATGCCAATTCTCGCCCCTGCCAAAAATCAGAAAAAATATCCTGAACTAGTTGAACCGGATTTCGAATGGAAGATTGCGCTGAATAGACAGTCACCTCACCCAAAGAATGACCAATCTCTTCCGCCACATCAGAATTCACATCTCCGGATTCTCCGGGACTCCGGCGAGCCACAACAAGTGGCTGCTCACCTTTTCCGTAGGATTTCGATTTTTCGAATTCAGTTTCCATATCAACTCAAGCTAAACCGACACGGATTAAATCATGCAAATGAACGACTCCGACGAGCTTGCCAGAGTCACAAACAGGCAATATTGTAATTTCATGATTTTCCATGATTCGCAACGCCTCAGCAGCGAGCGCAGTTTGATCAATGGTCCTCGGAGCCTTTGACATACGTTTAGACACCGGTTCGTTCCAAAAGTTCCCAAGTGAATCTACTGAACAAGAATCAATCAGTCTTCTCAAATCACCGTCAGTGACAATCCCAACAATCGCATCCGATTCGTCAACCACAAACACCGCTCCCAATCCCTTTTCGGAAATAACCCCAACAGCATCGCGGAGTATCGCATCAGTGCTTGAAACAATTGGAATTGTGGAATCGACATGCATAATGTCCGCAACTTTGATTAGCAATTTACCGCCCAGATTCCCCGCTGGATGAAAAATGGCAAATTGCTCCCTCGTAAATCCACGGCGATCCATCAATGTAATTGCAAGTGCATCGCACATCGCCATCGCGACAATTGTACTGCTAGTGGGCGCTAAAGAGACTGAATCAGCTTCTGTCTCAACTCCGGTATCGATGACAACATGGCAACGCTTCGCAAGTGTGCTACGAAGATTACCTGTCAATCCAATCATTGGAATTCCAAGTCGAACCATATGAGGCAATAAACCAATGACCTCCCGAGTCTCACCACTGTTTGAGAGAGCAAGAAATACATCAGTTTCCGCGACAACTCCGAGATCTCCATGAACCGCTTCACTAGGATGAAGGAAAACAGACGGGGTACCGGTACTGCAAAAGGTTGCGGCAGCTTTTCTCGCAATGCACCCCATCTTCCCCATCCCCGACACGATCACCCGCCCTCGACATTGAAGTAAATGTTCCACCCCTTCCTCGATGGAAGTATTGACGCGCTCGGCGGTTCGTAGAATCGCAGCCGACTCTTTTTTCAATACCTCAACGACCCGGCGGACCGCGTTAGAACTGGCGGCAGAACAGTCCATCTCCTGCGTTGGCTTTTTGTCTTGGGTCATGGGTTCACTCCGCTAGACATTGTATCATCTCGACAACGAAATGACTCACATGCACTCTCGCCTTCGCAAATTACCAATTTTAACACTTGGCAGTGCAAACCTAAATTTGGAAGAGCCTGACCTTCCTCTTTCGGTTAAACGGAATTGCTCCAACGGAATGACGCCATTGACCACCGGCCGTTTATTTTTCCTGCCCAATATGGAATGCCATCGATTTTCGCGTTTTCGACTCAAAAAATTGCCAAGTAAAATAAAAAACACGGCCAACTTTTTGTTGTCGACCGTGCTTGAAGTGCACTCCGAGATAACATCGTAATCGACTAATTCTCGTATTGAGTCTTAGTTAATTGTAATTCCCAGAATTTAGGTCTGGGAATGATGCTCACGACTCTGCA
>CALKNI010000039.1 GCA_938091115.1 uncultured Pirellulaceae bacterium
TTAAAACGCTTCTCGATCAAGGAGAGGCGATCGTTGGTGCGAGCGAGGAATGGGAGCTCACTAAGTATGCGATTGTTTCTTGGGTTGATGAAGTACTCTTGACTTCCTCTTGGGCACATCGGGATTGGTGGGGCAACAATGTTCTTGAGGTTGAGTTCTTCAACACAAGATTGTGTAACGAACAATTTTTTGTGAATGCTAAAGCAGCTTCGCAATTGTCGAATCGAGATGCTTTGGAGGTGTATTACATCTGTGTAATCCTTGGTTTTCGAGGCCTGTATCAAGATGAGGCTATTGCATCAATGTTGGTTTCGCAGCATCAGTTGCCCAGTGACTTAAAGGCGTGGAAGCGTCAAACTGCAATGTCGATTCGTGTAGGTCAGGGCAGGCCAGTGCTGTCGGGCTTAGGGCGTGAAATTCATGGCGCACCTCCTTTGAGCCAAAGATCAAGTGTAGTTTGGCCGTGGCTGGCAGTTGCGGCGATGGCAACGTTTTTGTGCGTTTTGTTATTTCAGTTTGGAGCAGCCGAAGCGTGGATGAACTAGCAGAAGGCCAAGAGTCTACTAAACAGCCTGAATCACCTGACGCGGGTGCGTTGCAGCAGGGGTGCCTTAGTCGGTTAACTCCAGTTACATCGCCCGGATGCGCGGGTTGTCTTACCGCAATTTTTCTGGCTTTAGCGGTCTCAGTCGCGGCAACTGCCTTCTTTCTAGATCCGAATAGTGTGCCTTGGAGGCATGCCATCTCTTCGTGGCGAATTTTGGCTGTGATTGGCTTGCTGATTGCAATTCCGCTGACCGTGAGGCGTTTTGTTCAGCTCTGGATTCGAGGTGAAGATTCTCTATTTCCAGATCTCGATTACGCATGGAGTGCGGGTTTGCATGCCCTTGCGTCCAACGGGCTTTCCATTAGATCCATACCCATTTACTTAATTTTGGGATCACGATCAGAGCAGCAAGAGAAGTCGTTGTTTGTTGCCTCTGGAGAAGGGATGCGGGTCGAAGGGGTGCCTGCTGGTCCAGCATCGATTCATTGGTATGCCAATCCAGATGGAATTTATATTTGTTGCAGTGATGCGAGCTGGTGTAGTGGTCTCGCTTCATTGCGCGAAGAGCTGATGTCTGAGGCTGCAGGTATTGAATCGGGGTACGGAAATGAAAGAAAAACTGCAGTTGCTTTGCCTCCCGCTCCTGCGCCTACAATGGGTGAAACTGGCGGAGACGGAGAGTTTTCTGGCACGATGTTGCTCGATCAATTCGTAGTCCCCAACGCGACTGCCGATGATGCTTCACCGCCTGTTCAAGATAACGCGCCTCCAGCGGCAGAGCCCGATGACGAGGTGTCGTTCGCTGCCCCCATTGAGCCAGTTGTACTTTCACAGCAGTATTCTTCGGGATCATTGCAAGAACTGCGATACCTTTGCAAACTACTAAAGCAGATACGTGAGCCAATTTGTTGTATCAATGGCGTGGTTTCACTTGTTCAACTGGAAGCTATTCACGGCACCGGTGAAGAAATGGATGAGTTGCACAAGGCGATACGAGGTGATTTGGAAACGATCCAATACGCAACGCAGATTAAAGCTCCCGTGACAACGTTAATCGTTGGAATGGAACGCGAACGAGGTTTTCGAGAATTATTGCGACGGGTCGGTTTGGAAAGGGGGCGAATTCAGCGTTTTGGAAAGAAGTTCGATGTTCAGGTCGCCCCGGATGCTACGTCAATGAAAAATTTGAGTGCTCATGTTTGCGGAGCCTTTGAGGATTGGTGCTACACGCTTTTTCGCGAAGAGAAGTCGCTCTCTCACCCTGGAAATACGAGGCTATATGAGCTGCTGGCCAAGGTGCGTTTAGGATGGAAATCAAAGCTTAGTGAGATTTTAAAACATACCGTTGGGGTAGGCGAAGCTTCCGATGCAGACGATCTTCCACTTTATAGTGGTTGCTATGTAGCCGCCTGCGGTGAGACACCTGACCGGCAGGGCTTTGTGAAGGGATTACTCGATAAATTAAAAGATGAGCAAGAGTTTGTAGAGTGGACAGATCAGGCTATCCGGCAAGATAAGACTCGCAAAAAACTAATTAAAGCGGGTTTGGCATTCACGGCAATTCTGATGTTAGCCGCTGCAATCTTTCTGATATCGATTGCTTTGAGCAATCGTTGGTAAGCGTTTTATTTGGTTAGCGTTTTAAAAACGGGAGACACTTCGACTTCAGGCTCCGTAGGTGACTTGGAGGAATTGTCTTTTTGCTTTGGAGTTCGTGCTTTTAAGACAGAGATAGAAGATTCGTAGGACTTTGAAATCGCCTTTTCAATATTGCTTGCGTTTGAGCTCTGAGGTGTTTTGCCTGAGGGGTTCCGGTTGGTTTTGCTTGTCGACTTCTGGTTAGGGCGGAGCGATTCATTGCTCGAATTGATATTCACGCTTGGATTGGCTGGGATTCCAAAATCCGAAAGGAAAACGTTGTTGTATTGAAGGAGTGACCCTTTTTCTAAGTGGACATTTTTAATTGCGACAACGTAACTCACAAGTGAGCGAAAAAATTCAACTTCTGCTTCTGCTTGACGCCTTTCCGCATCAAGCATTAGATCAAAGCCTGAAGGAGTTGCGTCTCTTTTAGATTCAATTGATTTTATTCTGGCTTGCGCGGCTTCAAGTCGGTTGAAGTTGATTTGGGTCTGTTTGAATGTTCGGTCAACGCTTGCATATGCGTTGCTTAAATCGTGAACGACTTGGCGCTTGACTTCAGTGAGGATTGCATTTTGGCGGCTTTGTTTCAGTTTTGCATTTCGCAGCGCGGAATGTGCCTGCCGAAATCCTACGGGCAGTACTGCTTCGGCGCCAACGAATAATTCTTGAAAGTCACCGGATGTAAGGTTTTGAAAAACATTTTTAAACTGTGGGTTAGCGGTGTTGTATGCGTCGTTGCCGCCAAATCCTTGTAATCGATAGCCTCCAATCAAGTCCAGTCGTGGCAAAAGGAAGTTATAGGTGGCGGCTACTTCTAGGCCAGCTTGTTTAACGAATAGTTTTTGACGACGAATTTCTGATCTGTTCCTCAATGCCTCTTGTGAAATTGCATCCCAGTCAAATTTCACACCAGCGGTGGTTGGGTCTTTGTTCGGTCGTATTTCATCGTCACCATTGATTGGTCTTCCGATAATTAGTCGAAGTCGTCTCTCCGCAACTTGAATACCGATGTTGCCTTGAAAGGTGCCTCCTGTGCTGCCGTTGTTGGAGCGTGTACCATCGATTACACGGCCAGTTCGAGCAGCCAGTAATTCGTCTTCGAAATACCAGTACTGCTCATTCGCCTGATCTTTTGCGTCCTGGTCTACATCTGAGCGACTGTTGATTTTTTGGAATGTATCTAAAGCAGCATCTCTCGCTTTTTTGCGGGATTCGTACAGGCGATAGGCGAAGTAAAGGTCCCAGTAAGCATTTTCGACGTTGTTTACCAAATCACGAATTCCTAGTTCGAAATCGAGCTGACTAATTCCCGTATTAACTCTCGCGATTACGACTCCATTAAAATTGCCAACCGTGCTATTCGGTCCTGCGACACGGTTAAAATTGACTCCTTTTCCTTGCAGGAGAGGTTGTCTAATTTCGGCTTGAATATTTGTTGACCAGCTGCTTTTCCACATTTGTTGAGTTGAGTTGTTCTTTTCGTACCCAATTTGCTGTCCTAAGGAGAACGTTGTTCCTGAAGCAGTAGTTTTTGCGAGTTTGGTCTGAAAGTTAAATAAGTCCTGTTGGAGAACTTGGTCCGGATGAATAACGCTGTTGATGCCTCGGTCGTTCTTTTCGAAGAACAAGCTGTTAGACCAGCGGGCATCGAATTCACTCAAAGCCCCTTCGATTCCAGTTGTTGGGTCAGTTTCTTTAATTGCCGGGTCCATTATTGTCCGCGATGTTTGCGGCGCTTGAACGAGCCTCCCTCCAAGGCCTCTAAGTACTTTGGAGTTGGTAAGTGCTTCTCGAATGGCAGCTTCGAGAGAAAGCTCTTGGACATTTTTTTGGGCAGCAAACGTGTTGGGGATGGGAACTTGCTCTTCGCCTCGAGCTTTCTCTAGCTCAGTTTGGACTTCACCTGTGGATTCTAAAAGATCACCATATTTCAGCATTTCCATGTCGAACTGTTTGCGATGCTGTGGAATTCCACAGCCCGCTAAATTGAGCAAGGTGAAGACGGCTAAAACCGCAAAAATAATGTATACTTTGAACATTAGGGCAACGAGTGATCAAGTTTTTAAGAGCGCACCTAATCGGTTATCGTCGTCTCTAAAATTTCCCTGCAGCTCAAAGTCATCCTAAGCGGTATATTTTCACAAATTGGATATGGCCAGGTCGCTCGGAAGTGCTAGCGTATTTGAAGACTGTGCTTGTTTACTGTTTCGCCGAGGCCTCGACCGGTAGTCATGCTGTTAATTGCTTCGGTGTATTTGTGTTGTCCCTAACTTTTTTTAAAAAGTAGCGGCATGTTTTTAAAGCGGTGATTTAAGGATTCATTCCCGGGATCATGTAAAGAGCAGAAACTCAAGCTGCAAGCAGAACGTGATTTGAAAATTTAGATTTTTGAGGTAATGCATTAGTTGAAATACTGAAAATTAATTTCCGCGGAATTGTTCAGAGCGAGCTTTTTCTTTGATAGTCGTAGAGATTGATTTTTAAAATCGCTCAGTTTTATGAGTGGTTTTG
>CALKNI010000040.1 GCA_938091115.1 uncultured Pirellulaceae bacterium
TTACCCAACCCATTCCTTCATAAGCATGTATCGAAGAATGGGGTCACTTCAAATCCACTCGCCGCGAACGTTGCTAGGCTTCTCCCATTCGTTAGTCCAAAATCCACTGGCAGCAGAATCTGTGGTTCCTCGGTCGACATGAAGGCTATAGTGGAGATGTTTTTTTCCATTTATTCTATAAACACTTTGCTCAAACACGGGCGGCCCCTGGACGAGCATCACTACGCGACCACTAATCTTCGGGGACACCGAACCAGTGGTGTAGTCAAAGCCGTGAACACGTTTACCTTGAAACCCCACACTGCGTGCAGCAAGATCGCTGTAGATTGTGACAGGCCCTGTGAAATCGACGACGTAAGCCCAAGCCACATTCGCAACATTCTTCCGAAGAAAGTTACTCAACTCTTTGTTGTAATGGACGGCCGCAGGCTTTTCTTCCTGCGATAAGACCTGCTTCTGGACGTCCTCAGAACAGCCTGCATACAATGGCAACAAGAAAAAAAAAACAAAAGCTACGGACATTGAAGTGTTGCATGCGAATCCCTTTTGCTGAACCGAGTCACCCGGCAAGCTTACCACAACTACGTCCCCTTACTTAACGATCTCATCCACTTCTTACAGTGCTTTGAAGAAGCCGTCACAGCCTCTACGGACGTGGTGTATCCGCACCACGGCGATTTATTCACAGTGCCAACTGATGCCCTAGTGGGGCAAGCAATAATTACAGTGCTGCCATCTTCGTGCAGACTTACTAAAGCGTCGATGTTCCAGGCTTTTTTTGAAGCATGCCTAAAGAAGGTGAACAGATTCATAGATCCGCCAAACCTTGCAAGACAATGGCATCAAACGCGTCCGGGGCATGCTAAAGGCATGCTTTCGAATACGCTCATGGACGCGGCACCGCACCGTACTCTTGGTCGAGACGAACTGGACAGATGGCAATTGACATCAGACCCAACAAACTCAAAACTTTTTATTAGCCACCGCAGGTCCAATTAGGTGGCCAATCAGGTCCATTCGTGGGTCCAATTAGAAAAACGCCAGTTTAAAAACACCCGTAAAAGCAGGGTTTACGCGTGCACCTCTGGAAGCCCGCCGCCTCCACTAGGGCCGAGTACACAACTCGGCTCGACCAAAAACAGGCCCGGAAGTTCATTCTTCTGGGCCTCGTTTTTTGCGCCACCTATCGCGGGATTTTAGAGCTTTGCAAATTTCTTCCAGTCACAATCGAGTGACTCACTTTTTCTATGGACTTACGCAATTATCAGCGTTTCCTACTCTATGCCGCATCCCCAGAATTATCCGATCTTCCATCAAAAAGTATCCGGTGATCACCTGATCGTGTGCTTCCGCAGGTCAATAATCCAGAAATTGGATATTCACCTACATCCTTGGTTCAATCTCGCTCCCAGATTTCAACGCTGGCCTTGGGGCTCTACTAATTTGTTGTTTCTTACGATGCCTGTTTCGCCGCTGATCGATACAGCCTTGCCAGTCGGGTTTTGGGAGATTGCGATGTTGTTATGGATGTTGGCTGGGGCGATGGATTTCTGAACGACAAATGCTGAACCATGAAAATTGCTCACCGTGTTGTTAGTCACATTCAGACTAGCCTCGGTTGCATGCAGGCCATGCCGCCAGCCATTTATTTTGTTCGCAGTCATCGTCACGACCGAACCAGGCAACGCCCAAATTGCATTGCTAGGCGGGCCAATCCTGCGTAACGATGTGCCTACAAACTCATTGTTGAGAACGTGAATCTTTCCGGCTACTCGAATTCCCGCGACGCCACCGCCGCGGATTATGTTGTCGGTAAGCGTTACGTCTGCCCCTTCATGCACCATGACAATCGGCGGCAAGCCGTCCTTGCGTGACAATTCATTGGCTGACAGATGAACCGTCCAACCAGAATTGATTCCAACGGCAACCAGTGCGTTGTCTAAGACGCGGTTGTTTATCGCCGTCGACCTTCCTGTTTTGCAGGTGTCGAATCCGATTCCTGCCGCTTTATTTCGATGACAATGGTTGTCAATCAGCACGGTCACAGCCTCACTTTCCTGCCCAATTCCTGCCATGCCGTTATCGTAGCAATCGTTGCCGACGATTATCGGTGTTGCATGGGTGCGCGAACCGATGCCGGCTAATCTGTTTTTGTAGCATTTGTTGTTGCGTATGATTGGCGACGCATATTCACGTGTCCCGATTCCTGCCATGCCGTTTTCGTAACACTCGTTGTTGTCAACAATCGGTTGTGTCTTCTTGCTGGTTCGAATACCGATACCCGCTCGACGATTCCTGTAACACTTGTTGCCGCGTACGATCGGCCTTGAATGTTCACTGATTCCAATACCAGCACGAATGTTCTCATGGCAATCATTATTGATCACCAGTGGACTTGCGTTGTTGTGCCCAATCCCTGCATAGAAATTCTCAAAGCAGACGTTTTCCTCGATGATGGCCATAGACTCTTGCATCGAACCGATCCCGGCGCCCATGTTGCGATAAGTCACGTTGCGGATGATGTGCGGCGCTACCCGCTTGTCGTTCGCACCAATAATTGCAATCCCAGTAGCGCCAATGTGATGCACTATATTGTTGCTGACCGTGCAATGGGTAACCCCAATCACGACGATGCCTGCAGGACCTGGCTCACCAATTTGTTCATGCGACTGTTCTTCGCCCCGAGTGGCATGATGTTTTATCCACTGGGCGTCGTCGTACATACCGATACCAGTTACAGTAAATCCATCGAAAGTCGAGTCTTCAGCCATGACCACGCCGGAGCCGTTGGTGGCGCCCACACTGCCATCGATGATCGTTGATTCGGCTCGTTTGATGCCGAGTTTGCCTTTGACATTACCGCCTGCGCTTTTGACGATAATGCCCGGTTTCAAACGAATGTGTTCTTTGTAGGTCCCTTTGTCGACAAGAACTGTATCCCCATCAGCAGCGGCATCAATGCCCGCCTGAATTGTCTTCTGGTCTTGAGGCACGCGAATCGTGTCGGCTGCCGCATGACGAAGTTGTCCAGCAGATATGGCGGCGACGACTCCCGTCGCGATGACCATTCGGAGCAGATACACGCTCCATTTTTCTGGTTGGATGGTCGAAAACATCGTGTTTGTTCCTTTATGGTCGCAACCTTGAGGATCCATCTAAGCTACTCCTTGGGATTTGAAAAACAACCGATTTTCTATCTGAGAAAGAATTGATCCTGTTTTGGGATTCCGATTTAAAAACCGTATTTTGACGCTGCCACGGACAGCATCAGTTTATCGGCTCTTTTCTCTCGTGTGGTCAAAAAACCGAAACGACCTTTTAAGTCGACGAAATGCGAACTTGTATCGCTTCATCGAAATAGGATCTCGTTCGAGAGCGATGGCGAATCCGTGCGAAACGACCGACTTGCTAATTCCTGGCCCCGTTGCAATTCCTCCACCTCGCCTCCACTTTTTTGTCAGGACTCACAACCTGACCATGTGTCCAAAAAGCCCGTCGGCGAAAGCTGGCGGGCTTTGCTATTTTCCTGCGGATACTTGGTGAGTATTGTCAATTTAAAAATTCGTCAATGAACTCAACCACGAAACTCACTTGCTCGATTATGCAGATTTCCTCGTTTTTTGCCGTCGGCTCAGTATTTTTACTCTGCGGGACTACGTACCGCGCGGGAACATGTACCAAATCAGCCATTGGACTCGCCGCCATTATAAAAGTTGGAGTGCAACTTACGAAAGCGTTCGTTTGAATTGGTGAACCGATTTTGAAACAGAACTGAAAAAGTAATTTCGCAGCGGCAATAATGAGGGCAGCAAGCTGATTAAGGTGACTCTGGAATATAAATGTTGGGTCTTAGTGGATTAAAATCTTTATTAGTATTGATCAAAAAATCCCATTATAAATAGTTTGACCGCTATGATTAGCAGCATCAGCTTGAGCGGCCATTTCGCAGGAAGGAAATTCGATCTATGATGGGATCCAGCGTGGTTCACGTTCTCGGCTCCATATGAGGTCTGTGACAAACCGCTGGATCGGTTTCCAACTCGCAGTCGTTAACCTTACATCCGTTTACTTTATAAGTCGCAACACCAAGTTCATGCAAACTTTCTTTGATTCTGAGTATCCGTCTGTCGAACATCTTCGTGCAAAAGCCAAGTCGCGGATGCCGGGCTTCGCGTACGACTATCTCGCCGCAGGCTGCTTTACCGAAGTCAACCTGGCGTTGAACAACAGCGACATTCGCAAAGTCCAACTAAAGCCTTGGTATCTGAGGGATTTCGACGGAGCAGACCAAACCACTGAGCTTTTTGGCGAAACGTATGATGCACCATTCGGGATCGCGCCCGTTGGCTTACAGGGCTTGATGTGGCCGAGGGCTTGCGAGTTTCTGGCACAGTCTGCGGTCGATCACAACATCCCATTTACGTTGTCCACGGTGAGCACAGCCAGCATCGAAGACATTGCCGAGATCACCGGCGGCAAATTCTGGTTTCAGCTCTATCATCCAGCCGAAGTTGAGCTGCGCGACAAACTGCTGGAGAGAGCATGGGACGCGGGTTGTCGGACGCTGGTCATTTTGGCGGATACGCCGACGTTCGCCTATCGCCCCAAAGAAATCCGCAACGGATTGTCGATTCCACCCAGAATGACACCACGCAATATTGTACAGATGCTAATGAAACCAACGTGGGCGATGGGGCAACTTTTCGCTGGCAAACCAGAGTTCAAGACCATGAAGCCTTACATTCCTGCGGGCTTGAGCATGAAGCATCTGGGCCTTTTTATGAATAAGACTTTCTCTGGGCGATTGACCGAAGCAAAGATCGCCCCGATTCGCGAGAAGTGGCGGGGAAATTTGGTTGTGAAGGGAATCGTCAATCCTGAAGATGCAGAGATCGCTGTCAAGCATGGTCTTGATGGAATGATCGTTTCTAATCATGGTGGTCGCCAGCTCGATCGAGGACAATCGACGATCGTTCCGATGCACAAGCTCGTACCAGAGTTCGCAAGCAAGTTAAAAGTGATGATCGATGGCGGAATGTATTCGGGAGCAGATATCGCAGCTTGCTTGGCCTGCGGGGCCCACTTTGCAATGATGGGACGTGCTCCGATGTTTGGCGTCTGCGCCCTTGGGAGGTACGGCGGACATCACACCCTCGAGATGTTGAAGAAGCAATTGCAACAGGTCATGGAGCAGGTCGGTTGTCCAAAAGTCATTGACTTCCCCGCTCATCTAATTCCAGAGAGCGTCCCTACCTAGAAACTCGCAGTGCTCGCCAACGAATGCCGGAGTCGATTCCAGTAACGACCACCAAAGTGATGCAGAGGACAAATACTTCCGCTTTCCGATTGACCTCGGCAAAAAATCTAACAAGCCTATTCTTATACACACTCCCCATCGAGCCAAGAAACAAGGGGGTATTGAGAAGTATGGATGTCTTGCTGCTTTATTCTCTCTCATAAAGCTAGAGGTGATCGATCTCGGGTGGAATCCGACACTTCCTGCCGAACAAGTCGAGGAACTGCGTTCCAGTTTGCCAAACTGCAAAATAAAATGGACCGATCCTGCCGGAGTAAAGAGTGCGACGTCCGCGTACTGATGATAACCAGTTTGATGCCCGCATCCCCTAGGCAGAGTGATGAATATCTGCACCCGGAGAAAACAATGAAGGTGCTTCCCTCTTATTCTGCGATTTTTGTTCGTTTAAACCCGAGCATCCAATCCACCAACTCCGCAGTACTAAACACGGCTTTTCCCCCCGCGCGATGATCCGCTCCCTCAAACTCCGTTTGTTTTACGTTCGCATTTCCTGCCGCCTTCAATCGCTCGACCATTTTTCTGATTCCAATTGGATTCTTACCATCATCGCCGCCCGCCATTGCCCAAATCGGCAACTTCGCAAGCTTCTTTGGATCGTCATTCACACTACCACCATTGAAACCGCAAGGTGCTGCTGCAGCAAAACGATCAGCCGATTGATTGATCCATCTCCAGGTAGCCCCACCGCCCGCGCTGTAGCCCATCACGTAGACACGATCCTTATCGATCTCAGGATAAGTTTCCAACACAAAGTCAAGCATTGTATCGAGCCAGTCCGCATTCCAACGTTCCGCTGTGTTAGGGTCCAGTACAATCAGATTCTTCCCCGCAAGCTCTGCCAAATCAAATCCCCGCTTCATCCCCACTTTTTGTGCAAGCTCAAGTTGCTGTTGAAAACTATTGTTGAACCAACGCGGTCCTCCCCCATGCAGATTAATCAGCAACGGCCGCTTCCCGTCCACCTTCTTTATTGGACGCGTCACTAACGCAAGTTTCGTCATTTTGCCAAGTTTCTTATGTAGCTCATCTGGCCATTCGAGAAGTTCCACCTGAACATTCGTAAACTGTGCATTCATCCTATCTAGCGTTTCGGTAAGTTTCGCATCCCCAGCCTCCGTCGGTTGAGCCGGCGCGGTCTGGCGCCTATTCATTTGTCTGGATTTGAGGAACTGCTGAGCCTCCTCCTTCGTCAGTTTTCCGTCCTTGTCGGTGTCCGCTTGGGGGAAACGCCTAAGTACTCTCCCGAGTTGTTCCTCAGACGGCTGTTGGTCTTGCGCATTGCATAATCGCGTTGTTGCCAGCAGAGTAAGGATCACGAAACATAGAATGAGACGTTGTTTGTTCATGGTTTACGGTTCCTTATGTAGCTGACCGACGGCGATTAACGGTTGTCTTGGAAACCCGCAGAGCCGGCAAACGCGGCGAGTGCGAGAAAGTGTAATGGAATGCTTGTCGCCGTTCTGTTTTTTAGTCTCAAGTCGAACAGGCCGCTAAGTGTTATTTCTGTTTCACCCATTCAATCACCTGTTCGATCACCAACGTCTGTGTTTCGTTCCAGGTCATAGATGGTGCAGCATTGCTGCCTTTGACTGGTTTGAATCCATGTCCGGCGTTGGTGACTTCGACAAGTTTCACGTCACCGCCTGACGTCTTCGCCTTTTGATCGAGGTGTTTAGAAAGTTCAATCGGCACGGTGGGGTCCGTATCGCCATGCACCAGCAGAATGGGCGGGCTATCCGCTTTTAGATGTTGATCAGCGCTGACCAGATTTTTGATTTCCTCAGAGCTCAAACCATCAAATGGTTTGAACATCATTTCACCTTTTGATTGGCTCCTTGCCGGAAATCGCTCGAGCCGCTTATTCCAAAGTTCGGGGACGAGGTAAGTGGTAACGCCATAGAACGAGATCGCACCGATCACCGTGTGTTCGGTGCCCGGGCCAGTGACTTCCCCAGGAAGGAGATCGTTTGCCGTGAGGGCGCAGATTAACGCTTTCGATCCACCTGCGGACGTCCCCCACGTGACCATTTTGTGCGGGTCGGTACCAAAGCGTTCTGAGTTTTTTGCCAGAAATCGAATTGCATCCTTGCAGTCCTGAAACAGCTGGTGGAAACCAAGCTCTTCGCCCTGGCCAAATACCCGGTAATCAATAGTCGCGACGGCGATCCCTGCATCGGTAAGTTCTTTCAGAATCAAATCGCCTTTCGTGTAGATGGCGTTTTTTGTACCCCCAGTGTTACCGCCTCCGTGGATGTAGATGAAGAGCGGTGCTTTTTCATAAACTTTCTTTTTGGGGTAAATAAAGTCCAGCTTATTTCTCTGTTGGGAAGTGTTCTTCTTGTACTCGATGTCGAGTTCGTTTTTCACGCCCAGCGAATTTAGAATTGCCTCTGCGCCTGGATTCTTCTTTGCATTGTTTGTTCGCGAGTTACCCGCACTCAATGTGTTCCGATTCCCTCGCTTAGCCGCCTGTCGAAATATCGCTTTCATTTCAGAATCGGAAAGAACGCTGTTTCCGTCTTTGTCGGCTCGCGAAAACCGCTTGAGAATCTGTTGGCGAACTGTCGACTCTTCCGCGTCAGATATGACACCATCTTTATCAGTGTCGGCCTGAGGAAAGAGCTTAAGAATCTGTTGCTTGATCGAATCATCCGCGTTTGTGCGTGCTACAAAAGTCAGTGAAACAAGCAGGCACAGAAATGTTAGTCCAGTGGTTTTCTTCATGATTCTAATTTTTTCGCAGCATAGGTTGTGCTGAAAGGGAGTGATTAAAATTATCGGTCTAAAATTGGGGACGGTAGGAGATTTTTGCGTCCCTGAAGAACAAATCTCCCCAATTAATAGTTTACGTAATCACGGAGAAGAGTGGACAAAAATTGTCGATTAAAATATTAAGTTGCAATTTTTCAACCATTTCGTAGCCGGCATCCCGTTTCGCTACTTCAAGGTTTGGTTCAAAAATTCCAGTGATTTAAGCATCCCCGCAGCTGTCCAGGCCGTGAGCCGATATGCAGAGGAAGACGAATTGGGAGAACCGTACGAGCATCACAGCCATTATGTTGTGATTCCGCTACGCGGCGATGTTTAAACGTACGACGGAATAGTCGGGGCAAAAGCTGAAACGAGTAAATTGCCTACTGGAATTCGATTTTGGATTTTTGTGGCCTTTTGGAGGCGGGGGCGGTATTGTAGGCATATCGTTTTATTTCAAATTTATCACGTAATAATATCCACGGCTCACTGAAAGGCTTGACCATGCCGTCACCTATGTTTCGATTACCTAATATGCGTTTGTGGTTAGCGCTGATATTTCCGTCGGTAATTTTGGCCGTGTTGTCTACTGCCCATGCAAACGAAAAACCAAATATTATCGTCTTTCTCGTTGACGATATGGGGCCGATGGATACGTCAGTGCCGTTCATGACCGACGATCAAAGTAATCCCAAACGGTACCCGCTCAATGACTACTATCGAACCCCGGGCATGGAACGATTAGCGGCCCAAGGGACACGGCTCAACAACTTCTACGCCATGAGTGTCTGTTCGCCGACTCGCACTTCCATCCTCACCGGACAGAACGCGACTCGCCACGGCGTTACCCAGTGGATTCGTTCGGAGGGTAACAACAAGGGGCCGTTTGGCCCGCCTGATTGGAACTGGACTGGATTTCAAGATGCCACGCGAACCTTGCCTGGCCGACTTAAGACCGCGGGCTATCGCACGATTTTTATTGGCAAGGCGCATTTCGGACCGAACGATGAGCCCTCAGAATTCCCCGACAATCTTGGCTTTGATGTCAATATCGCCGGCTGTTCCTGGGGGCAACCGGGTAGCTACTACGGCGAGGATGGTTATGGGCATCTCAAAGGCAACAAGAAACGTGCGGTTCCGCACCTTGAGAAGTATCATGGCTCTGAGACATTCCTCACCGAGGCACTCACGATCGAGGCCAAACAGCAAATCGATGAGGCGGTAAAGGACGACAAGCCGTTCTTTCTCGACCTCGCGCTCTACGCGTTACACGCGCCCTTCCACAGCAATCCACGTTACGCGGCAAACTACGCCGATTCGGGTAAGGGCAAGTCCGCGCAAGCCTACGCGACACTGGTTGAAAGCATGGACACGTGTCTCAACGACGTCATGGATCACCTCGAAGCCAAGGGGATTGCCCAGAACACTCTGATCATTTTTTTGGGGGACAATGGCAGCGACGCACCGTTGGGTCCGACTCACGAGCACAATAGTTCGTTCCCGTTGCGAGCTAAGAAAGGCACTCACTACGAGGGTGGGATGCGAGCTCCCTTTATCGCCGCGTGGGCCAAGCCGGACCTCAAGAATAAGTGGCAGCAGAAACTGCCGATTGCACAGGGTGCGATCCAACAACAGCTCGGTAGCGTGATGGACCTGTACCCTACGATCCTCAATCTTGCCGAGGTTGCGGTGCCCAAGGGCCATGTAATCGACGGGACAGACCTGGCCAAACAACTGGCCGGCAAGCGAAATCCTGACCGCGAAGAACGGTTTCTAATGCATTTCCCTCACAGCCACCGCAGCAATTACTACACAGTGCTCCGTCTCGGGGAGTGGAAGGTTATCTATCACTATCTACCGAGCATGAACCCCGCCAAAACACAGTATGAGCTGTTCAATCTCAAAGACGACCCATTTGAGAAATCAAACGTTGCCGAACAACAGCCACAGGTACTTAGGCGGATGATGCGTGAAATGGTTGAGCAACTCCAAGCCGAAGGCGCGCTATACCCAATGGATCAGGAGGGTAACGAACTCCGACCTCAGGATCCAAAATAGTGCTGGTTTGTTTGCGGAAGAAATTCTCAGTCCGGCTGTCAATTTTAGACTCGATCAAAGTTGGTCTGGAGACAACGGGGATTCATCCCGTACGGTTCTGCGCTGCGAGTACACGCCAGCCACTATGATTTAAGGCTTCAAGAACTTGAATTAAATTTTGCCTGTCGATTGTCGCTTTATTTAAGCGTTGCCAGCCACGCGATGAGATCACGAAGTTCCTCGCGAGTCAGGGAGTTTGTAAAGCCGGACGGCATCGCGGTTCCCCTATCGACGCGATCTTCGATAGTTACAGCAGGAATCTCGCGGATTTTTCCGGTGGCGAGATCACGCAGGCTGACGCTATCGACAGTTTCTGATGTCAAGTATCCGGACAGAGTTCGGCCGTCGTCGGTCAGAATGGTCGACATTTTGTAACCTTCCTTGATCTGACGTTTCGGCCAGATGACCGCTTCGACAATCAATTCCAAGGGGAGCCCTGCAGCAACAGCGGTCAGATTCGGGCCGCTCTGAAAAGAATTCGTGGGCGGAGTCACTTCGTGAATCTGATGGCAAGCCGCGCAGTTCGTGAGCGACGATAAAAAAACCTGTTTTCCGGCGGCAGCATCGCCGGATTGACGAACTTCTTTAATCAGTGAACGCACAAGCGCGGGGTCGTACGTGATGGCCTGGCCCTGGTTGATGCCTATTCGCGTTTTCAGAGCATTGACTAATTTAATGTCGTCGTGGCCGGAGGCACTAAGCCAGCGACTGATCAATTTGGCTTTGTCGGCTGAAAATTCGTTTTCGTTGAGAGCAGCTGCCAGCGCTTGAGCACCCCCGACGCGATTCATGATGATACTCAACACGGACCCAAACAATTCAGGGTTCTGAACTTCCTGAAGCAGTCGAAGGCTTGCAACTGCCGCCGTTATGAGGTCTTGTCGCGCGGTAGCTTCCAGTGCAGCAAGGTAAACCGTTGGCGAGACTCTAGTTGTGATCAATGGCTGGAATTCTTTGACCGCAATCTCGGGTACCAGCTCAGAAAGCGACAGGATCGCGGCGGATTGAGTCTGCTCGTCAGTCGTGTCATCAACAATGAGTTTCAATTGTGAAATAAGTTGTGGCTGCTTCCAGAGTCCGGCCAGACGAGCTGCCGATGTGCGGACGCCTTGATTTTTGTTCCCGAGAAGTTTTGCCAGCTCTTTATCAACGATACCTGCTGGAATAACGCGCCGCCCTTCCGCGATCGCTGGAAGGGACATGAATAGCTTCGGATCCTGCAAAGCTTGTTGAAAGACACGGTCAAGGTCGCTCGCCGTACCAACTCGGGCGAGTAGCTGCAACAGCTCACGTTGGCCGTCGTCGGAAATCTCCGGTGATTCAATCAGTCCGCGAACCTGTCCAGCAACATCGTCACCGCCAAAAGCCCGCAGCACGAAGATCAATCCGGCAGAATTTTCGAACTTGAGGAGACCCTGTTTTAATGCCGGCTGCCATTGTGTCGCCAAAGCGTGGACGGTTTGCGTGAGTGCGTGGCTTGTAAAGCGGTCCATCGGGTGGTCCGTCGCTTTTGCAGCGATCGCCATTGACTCCGCCGAATGAATATCGCTGCAGGCGACAATTGCCTCCAGTCGGACTCGCGGATTCTCATCAATAACACTCTGGTTGAGCAAGTCAAGCGGTGATTCCAGACGATCGTGCCAACGACCGGCGACGCGCGTTGCGTACGCGCGGGCACGGTGGTCTTTGGCAACCAGCAAACGTTCCAACAACGGTCGGTTAACGACCTCGTGTGATTCAAAAACGCCGATCGCTTCGTATAGGTGGTGTTCAACGTTCGCATGGTTTTGATCGAGGTTTTTGACCCACGTGGTGATCGCTGGAATCGCTTCTTCTTTGGGCAGATCGGCCAGACGCCGTTTGGCTTGATATTGGACGTATCGCCAATCCGATTTGAGTTGCTCGCAAAGCTCATCAGCGTTCATTTTCGACAGGTCGGGCGCCTTGGCCAAGTCACGGTTGTTCGCCGTAATCCGCCAGATGCGACCGTGCGTCTTGTCGCGATCCGGATGTCGAAACGAAGCCTGGTAGTGACCAATAATCGGGTTGAACCAGTCGGCAATGTAGATCGCTCCGTCCGGGCCGACCCGGATATCGACCGGGCGAAACGCGCTGTGAGAAGAGGCCATCAGGTTGGGCTTTGGCGTCAAGCGATGGCCGGCGCCGTCCGGCTCCCAGCCAAATCGATTCACATCGCGGGCAAAGTAGCCGGCGATCAGCATCTCGCCTTGAATGTCGTCGGGCAGATGCGGCGACTCGGCGAATTCGATGATCATGGACTTGATCCTCGTCTGCCCGATCGACATTTCGCGGCCCCAAAAGCTGCCGATTCGCTCTGTACTCACCATGCCGGGGAGAAGCTCGAAGATGCCTTGACCGTTGCCTTTGACAAATGGCTCGCCCCAGTTGCCGAAAGCAATTCCCCACGGGTTACCGTCGCCGCCGGACCGACGGAATCCGTCAAGTTGCAGCCGCCTCGGTCGCAACCGCCAAGAACCGTGTTCGTTCAACCGGCGAATTCCCCATGGCGTTTCAACACGCGAGAATGCGTGCAGGCCCTGACAGAATAACAACTCACCACCAGGACTCCAGGTAAAGGAGTTGATATTCTGATGCGTGTCGCCTGTGCCGAATCCGGTCAGCAGCACACGGCGGGTGTCGGCCTGGTCATCGCCATCGGTGTCTTCCAGATGGAGAATGTCATTGCCTTCGCCGATATATGCCCCTCCGTGCCCGATCGCGAAACCAGTGGGCATGTTCAACCCGTCGGCGAAGACGGTGGTCTTGTCCGCTCGGCCATCGCCGTTGGTGTCGGTGAGGATCAGCAATTTGTCGTCTGGTTTATCGACAGGTTTCGCTTGCGGATACGCCCAGGTGCAGAGCACCCACAACCGTCCGGCAGGGTCCCACGACATGCAAACCGGGTTGGCCACGCCGTCGGTCTCGTCGGCGAACAGATTTGCCTGGTAGCCGTCGGCCAGGGTGAACGACTTCAGTTCGGCCGCGACTGTGTTGTCCGTTTCCGGCTTGGAAACCGAGAGTGGATTTTGCGCGACAGCATTGGTTGTGGCCACAACGGCGAAAGTCAAATACAAGAAATATTTTTTCATTGGTTAATCAAAGTTCGGATAGCGAATAGTTCGGATTCGAAATAGGTCGAAGACATAATACAACGAATTATCTACGAAATGATTTGGTCGATCACCCGCGCGGGTTCGACACCTGTGAGTTTGACGTCGAGGCCGTTGATACCGTACGTGAGCTGTTCGTGGTCAATTCCAAGTTGATGAAGAATGGTGGCGTGCAGATCATGGATCGAAACCTTGTCGACCGTCGCGTTCAGCCCGAGTTCATCAGTTTCTCCATAGCTGACGCCTCCTTTGACACCACCGCCTGCGAACCACGTCGTAAAAGCATTCGGGTTGTGGTCGCGTCCGGGTTTGGCTTCAACCTGCGCGATCGGCAGTCGGCCAAACTCACCCCCGCAAATGACGAGCGTCTCTTCCAGCATCCCTCGCTGCTTCAGATCGGTCAACAACGCGGCAATCGGCTGGTCCACCTCTTCGGCAAAGCCGCGATGATTGCCTTCAATATCTATATGGCCGTCCCAGCTTTTCTGGTTCTCCGTGCCTCCACTGTAGAGCTGCACGAAACGAACGCCGGCTTCGACCATTCGCCGGGCGGTAAGGCACTGACGACCGAAATGAGCACAACGTTTATCGTCGAGACCATACATGGCGTGCGTCGAAGGCGACTCGCGTTTTAGATCGAAGACCTCGGGTGCGGCTGTCTGCATTCGATAAGCGAGTTCAAAGCTGCGAATGCGAGCTTCCAGTTCAGCATTCGCCTCGCGGGATTTTTGATGTTCCCGGTTAAGCGTGTTGAGAAAGTCGAGTTGTCGACGCTGTTGCCGATCAGAGATGTTCGCGATACGAGTCAGATCGTTGATGGGCTGGCCATTATTATTGAGTGCTGTTCCCTGAAACGTGCTTGGAAGAAATCCGGCGCCCCAGTTCTGAGCCTGCCCTTTCGGAAGACCTCTACCCTGGGGGTCAGTCATCACGACAAAAGACGGCAGATTCTTGTTCTCGCTGCCCAGTCCGTAGGTGACCCACGATCCGACACACGGATACCCCATACGGCTGACTCCGGTATTCAATGTAAACAGAGCAGGCGAATGATTGTTGGACTTGCCGTGGCACGAATGCACGAACGCCATGTCATCGACGTGCTGGGCAACACTCGGAAAAATGTCAGAAACCCATTTTCCACACTCGCCATACTGTTTGAAGCTGAATGGCGACTGCATGAGCGCGCCGACTTTCTCGGGAAAGAAGCCGACTTCGTTGTCGAACCCCTCTAGTTTCTTGCCGTTTGACTTTGCCAACTGGGGCTTGTAGTCCCAGGTATCAACGTGGCTTTGGCCGCCATTCATCACCAACCAAATAACCGACTTGGCGCGAGTGTTGATCTGTGGAGCCGAGGGAGCTGCTTTCACAAAGCGGGAAGTACACAGCGAGCTGACCGCGAGGGCACCCAGTCCATAGCCACCAAGACTGATGATTTCTCGTCGCGAAGGTTTTGTGTTTGAGTTCATGATTTCCAAATCAATCGACGTAAATAAATTCGTTAGTGGAGAAAACTGCCTGTGCAAAGTCGGCGAGCGCGGCAGTCTTCGCGTCGGCAGAAGCACTTTGTTCGTAGTCTTTCTGTTGTCTTTCAATGAACTGTCTCGCGGCTTGCAGTTCATGGCTGGAAGGCTCCCGATTAAGGGCCAAACAATAGGTGTTGGTAACGATCGTCGAAAGGTCGTCACCTAATCGTTGGTGCGCCTTTTCTTTCAGGATCGTGGGTCGTTTCTGCGAATACTGCCCGGCATACACATCACCCGCCGCTTTATTGGTGACGCCATCAATCGTTGTGTTGACCGCAGCGGCGGCAAATTTGACATCGCCAATGTTTAAGTCTTTTGTGTTCCCGAAATTGATTGCCTTGAGGACCTCCTTGAGATCGAGATCCGCCTGGCTTTTCACGATCTTCACCCGATCCGCGGAACCTGCTTTTCCCTTTGATAAAATCAAGCCACCAAGATGCAGGGGGCCCTTGATTTCAATGTCGATGTGGCCATCGCTGAGAGTAAAAGTATGGCGAAGTACGCTTCCATGGTCGAAGTGTCCACCTTGCTCTTTGAACATGTCATACGCCGCTCTGACCGTCTTCCCCTCGATTAGGATATCTGCAGACCGTGATTGCCATCCTTCATAAAGAAGCAGTTGCAACGTATAGCTCCCATTAGGCACTGCAATATCCACATCGGGCGAACCATGGATAGACGCCGCCAAGAGCTCCGAGGCAGCATGAATTTCTTCGTAGTACTGCGGTGAGACCCTGGCAGCGAATGCCTGGGCCAGCGTGCGGATATAGGGACTGTTGATCAGCAGCAGTGCCTGAGGAGCTGTTGTCGTCGAGTTGCGACGGCCGGCACTGGTCAGGGTTTCCGGTGCATCGTAAAGATTGAGCATCGGATTCAGCAGACTGCGTTTCACCGTAAAGTAGATGCTCCGCCGCTTTTGTCCGGGATCAAGCGTGCCACTTCCAAACATGGTACGGTCCAGTTGACCTGATACGGCCAGTATCGAATCACGAATCGCCTCGGCTTCCAAACGACGGGGTGTAAACCGCCAGAGGCGTTTGTTTTCAGGGTCGACTTTGGAGGCATTTTCCGAAAATGCGGATCCCTGCTGAAATGTTTCGCTGGTCAGAATCAACCGGTGAATGTGTTTCAGGCTCCAGTCGTTCCGAACCAGTTCACTCGCCAGCCATTCCAGCAACTCCGGATGAGTTGGCAGCGCCCCTTGCGTGCCAAAGTCGTTGACCGTTGTCACCAATCCAGTTCCGAAGTGATGTTGCCAAAGGCGATTCACAATCACCCGCGCCAGCAAACTTCCGGCACCATGCTGCGTATCGGTGATCCAGTTGGCGAGCGATTTGCGACGATAAGATGATTTGCTTTGGGCCGGTGGTTGCTCGATCCAATGCGACTCCTTGTCGGCATGCTGCATGAGGATTTTCGGAAAGCCCTGAGTGGCGAGTTCGAGTTTTGAATTTGGGTTGCCTCGATTTAGGATATAGGTCTGTTCATAGAACTCCGGGCCTTGAACGTTATAGATGGCCGGTCGAAACCCCGTCCTGCCCTCGGTCGAGACGAAGACCGTCTCCTGTGGATGCTTTGGCTGCTGTGCCAGGTGGCTTTTGGTCTCAGTGGAAAGCTGCTGCCATTTCGCGTCGAACTGACGTGACCAGTTGAGCAAAGTCTCGGACTGCTGGGGGCTTCGTTGTGTGACGGGTGTTGTCACAATGTTGCGAATCGTTTCGGGAACACCTTGTTGCTTTACATTGAAGTAAAACCCACCAATACCGTCGCCATTCACGATCTTTACAAGCAACTGATGTTCGCCCTTGGTTAGCGTTATATGAGCCAACGCCTGGTCAGGATTCACAGCATTCGCAACGATACGTTCCGCGATCAATTCCCCGTCCAACCAGGCTTTCACTGTGTCGTCGGCGCCAAACGAAAGAACCGTTGGGGTGGCCGACTCAGCAGTGATCGTGCGGTGGAAAAAGAAAACGCTGTTGCTTTCGGAAATTTGATGGCTGGTTCCATCCGCGAGTTCCGGTCTGGGGCGCCACATTGCCGACAGTGCAGGTTTTGAACCGGGCGTTTTCTCGGATGGGAAAACGGCATTGTGTCCGGCAACATATCCAGTCGTCTTGAGCGGCCCGGTTGACTGCCACGAGCTAAGTATCAACGGTTGGTGCTTGATCGCGGGGTTCGTGTACGACTGGCTGTTGCGAGATTCCTTTTCATAGTCCGCCAGTTTGGCAACCAGCTTCTGGTGGTCACGTTCAAAGACTTCCAGCGCCTTGTCTATTTCGGCTGATGGTTGCGTCACCGTGATTTCTGCGCGAACCGTGGTGGCAAACGTGGAGAGCAGGCGATAGTAATCGTCTGAAGTAATCGGATCATATTTGTGATCGTGACAACGGGCACAGCCGATGCTGAGGCCAAGCATCGATGTCATGGTCGCGGAAAGGATGTCGTCGAGTTCGTCGTAACGTTCCTTCTCCACCTGGTTCTTCGTGATGACCGCATTGCGAACACCACACCCGAGAAAACCGGTCGCTTTGAGCGCTTCGATGTTATCGGGTGCAAATTCGTCGCCTGCGATTTGCCACTGAACGAATTGGTTGTAGGGCAGGTCGTCGTTAAACGCCTTGATCACGAAGTCTCGAAACTGATAGGCGTTAGGTCGCATCCCATCCAATTCGAAACCACCACTCTCGGCAAAGCGAGCAACGTCGAGCCAATGTTGCGCCCAACGCTCACCGAAATGTTGATTTTCAAGAACCCGATCGACCAGTTGTTGGTAGGCATCCGGAGCAGGATCATCCATAAACCGTTGGAACTCTTCCGGTGAAGGCGGCATTCCGATGGCATCAGCATAAACCCGCCGAATAAGAGTCCGCTTGTCAGCCTTTTGCGATGGCTGGATACTTTTCTCGCCGAGCCGCTTGAGCACGAACGCGTCGATGGGATTGCCAGACGAGCGACGGTCCGTTCCTTGGGGGATCTGTGTTTCCTGCAGCTTGCGAAACGACCAGTGCGTTTCATAAACCGCACCCGCCTGAATCCAGCGCCGCAGTACATCCACTTCGGCTTGGGACAATGGTGCTCCATGACCTGGCGGAGGCATCTGCGAATCGGGATCTTGAGACGTCACGCGTGTCAGCATTTCACTCGCTGCCGCGTCGCCTGCGACGAGTGCCTCGTATTCGAGTGCCACTTCACGCAGGTCGAGTCTCAGGTCGGTCTCTTGGGCGTCCTCGCTGTTTCGGTCTGGTCCATGACAAAGAAAACACTTTTGTGCCAACAGATGTCGGGCCTGCCGAGCAATATCGTCTGCCCGTGCCTGCGATCCGCAAGCAAAGAGAGTCAGCAGCATTGCCGTAATTATCAGGATCAGTTTCACCGAATCACCCTTTTGTTTCTCATGCTGTCTCTGAATCATTAGTTTCCAGGTTCAGATCTATTAAATTTCAACTTGTTTACTACGCCGCTATGTAAGAAGGTCCTTAACCACATGGGCGGGTTTGACACCTGTGAGTCGTGCATCGAGACCCTGGAAGCGGACGCTTAGTCGTTCATGATCGATGCCCAGCAAGTGCAGCATCGTGGCATGTAGATCGCGGATATGGAACGGGTTTTCCACGGCGTTGTAACCGAACTCATCAGTGGCACCATAAGTCATGCCTCCCTTGATTCCGCCACCGGCCATCCACATCGAGAAGCCCTTGATATGGTGGTCTCGGCCGTCTCCCTGGGCCATCGGTGTGCGGCCAAACTCGCCGCCCCAAATCACCAGCGTATCGTCGAGCATGTCACGCTGCTTGAGATCGGTGATCAGGGCCGCCGTTCCTTGATCGACCAGTTTGGCAGTATTGGCCACGCCCGCTTTCACTCTCTCGTGATGGTCCCAGCCACGATGATAAAGATGGATGAACCGAACCCCGCGTTCGGCAAGTCGTCGTGCCAGCAAACAGTTTGAAGCGTAGCTGCCGTCGGCGCCGTCGGTGCCATATAAGTCAAGCGTAGCCTTCGATTCGTCTGAGAGATTCATCAGTTCAGGCACACTTGTCTGCATTCTCGCGGCAAGTTCGTATTGCGCAATTCGGGTCGCGATTTCGGGATCATGCGAAATGCCGGCGCGCAGCTTGTTCAAGTCGCCAATTGCGCCAATCACATCAGCTTGCTGTTCAATGCTGACCCCCGATGGTCGCTTGACGTACAACACGGGATCGCCGGAGGAATGAAACGGAACTCCCTGGAAGCGACTGGGAAGAAATCCGCTATGCCATTGCCTCGCCGCGATCGGCTGGGTCTGTCCGCCACCAACGGATGTCAGGACCACAAAGCCAGGCAAATTGTCGCTCTCCTGGCCGAGCCCATAGGTGATCCAGGAGCCCATCGAGGGGCGTCCTGAAATCTGCGTGCCCGTATTGATAAGCGTATGCGCCGGATCGTGATTAATCTGATCGGTCGTGGCCGAATTGATGATGCACATGTCGTCAGCAATCTTACTCATGTGAGGAAATGCATCACTGATCCACTGGCCTGATTCACCGTACTGCTTAAAAGTTCTTTGCGGCCCCAGGCAGTTGAGTGCTTTGTTCTGAAGCTGCGCGATGGGCTGGCCTTTGGTGAATGACTCCGGCATCGGTTTGCCGGACATCTCGGTGAGTTTTGGCTTGTAATCAAATGTTTCCAGATGCGATGGGCCTCCAGCTTGGCAGAGATAGATAACTCGCTTAGCTTTGGGCGCATGATGCAACGGGTTCACCACACCGAGACTGTCCTGAGATTGCTCAGTTTGGGCTGCAGTGGTCCGAGCAAGCATTGCGGTGAGCGCCGCCGCCCCGACGCCGACTCCACCTCGGCTTAGGAAGGTGCGACGATTGACCTGATTTTCCAAGTGTTGCAAGGGATTCATGATTATTCTCTGGTAATGCATTCGTGCAGATTGAGAATGGCACGTGCGGCTGATGTCCATGCGGCAAGTTCCACAGCTTCGATCATCGATGGTGCGGGCCGCAGGCCGATTTTCCCAAATTCTGAAGCACCGGCTGAGTTCGTCTTAAACTCTTCCCGATGTTTCTTGACTAGGCTCGTCAAAACCAAAAGTTCGTCTGACGTCGGCTCGCGCGAGAGGGCTTCGCGAAAACTGAAGTTGAGGCGATCAACGTCCGTGTTACCGCCTTCGGTGATCATTCGACGGGCGAGTTCTCGTGCTGCCTCAACAAAGGTCGGGTCATTGAGCAGTACAAGTGCCTGAAGCGGCGTATTGGAAACCGAACGCTGCACAGTGCACTCCTCACGAGTGGGTGCGTCGAATGCTGCCAACGACGGGTGCAAGAAAGTTCTCTGCCAGAATGTATACAGGCCGCGGCGATATTGGCTCTCCCCCGCATCCTGCACCCAAGTTCGCGTTGGAAAATTGAGATTCGCCAGATAGCCTGCCGGTTGATAGGGGCGAACGCTCGATCCACCAATTCGCGGTGAAAGCAGTCCACTGATTTTCAGTGCGTTGTCGCGTACGAATTCGGCATCCAGTCGCCATCGCCCTTGCCGCGCCAGGAGTTCGTTATTCGGATCCCGTTGAATGAGCGATGGTGTCGCCTCGGAGGACCGGCGATAGACGTTGCTAATCGCGATGAGCTTCATCATGTGCTTAATGTCCCAACCGCTCTCAATGAACTCATCGGCCAACCAGTCAAGCAGCTCGGGATGGGTTGGCGGTTGCCCCTGAGCCCCGAAATCACCTAGGTTGTTTGCCAATCCGCGTCCGAGCATGAGTTTCCAAAGGCGATTGACCATCACTCTGGCAGTCAGAGGATTTGATGGCGAGACGAGCCAGTTCGCCATGTCGAGCCGTGTCAAACGTTGTCGCCCGTCCAGTGGAATCGAGCCAAGAGAGACCGGCACAGCTGGCTGCACGATTTCGCCGGTGTCGTCCTGCCAATTGCCCCGACCAAGAATACGGACGACGCGAGGCTCTTTCATCGACTTCGAGATAAGGACTTGAGCCTGTTGGGCAAGCACTTTCTTCTCACGTGTGGCATCGTCGATCCGCTTACGAAGGGCTGCCGTGCTAGGTGCTGTTGCGCGGAAGCGCTTTCGTAGTTGAGCCTGCTGAGCCTGACTCCGTTCTTCTGCTGTGATGGCCAGAATCTCGGCGATGTCTTGTTGCACCGCGTGCTCAGCGTGCGCGTCTTTTGATGTCGTGAATGCAAGGCGAAACCGACCGATCGTATGATGGTGACCAAAGTCTTGCGGCATCGTAATCGTAATGGTTTGCATCGTGCCGTCACCAATTGGCTTGGTGAAAGAGATGATCGCCGAATGGGAAGTGCCAATGCGCGGGTAAATCGCCCACGCTGTCATCAAATTGTCATCGATGAGATTTTCAATCGGGAACTGGTCTTGGCTGTAGGTGGCGGTGGCGCGCTGAAAGGTGACTGGTTTGTCACCGACCGAGAGTTGGCATGCGCCGAGTACAAAATTGCCCTTCTCTGCGCGCCCTGGTCCTTTAGCTTTCAGTGACCCATGCGGGAGTACTTCCAGACGCAACGCAGTCACATCCTTGATTTCTGCATTAATCTTTATCGTGTATGAGTCCTTCTCTGGGTTCTCGCCAGATGCGAGGATCGAATCATCTGGCTGAACGGTCAACAAAGCCCCTTCACGGGATTGGGATTCGGTTGGGCGGAGTACTGTCCAGGTGGTATCGGTAATCGATTCCACTAATGACGCCTCCCATTGAAGCTGTGCCTGATCAATTTCTACGGAGGGGGCGGCGAGTGCCTGTTGTGCTTCCGCGATCATCTTGTTCAGTTCATCGTCCCGCCGTTTCTGTGACGAGCTAAGCAGCGAAACCGGAGTCTGGATCCCAACGGGAGTTTCCTGAAGATCGGCGAAGAAGGCTGCAAAGCTGTAGAAGTCGCGCTGGGTGAGCGGATCGTATTTGTGATCGTGGCACTGGCAGCAGCCCATTGAGAGTCCGAGAAATATTTCGCTGGTATTTCGGACTCGATCCGCCGCGTAGATGGCAGTATATTCTTTGGGCTGCGCGCCGCCTTCGCGTGTTGTCTGGTTCAGACGATTGAACCCCGAAGCAATCTTTTGATCGTTGGTTGCGTCCGGAAGCAAGTCGCCAGCCAACTGTTCGCGAACAAATTGGTCAAAACGTATGTTGCCGTTGAAGGCTTCGATCACATAGTCGCGATACGGAACGTGATGCCGATTGTTATCGCCATGATAGCCATTGGTATCCGCATAACGGACCACGTCAAGCCAATAGACCGCCAAACGCTCGCCAAAGTGCTGAGTGCCTAACAGCCGGTCCACGAGTTTCTCATACGCATGCGGATCATTGTCGGTGATAAAAGCATCAACCTCGCCTGGAGTCGGCGGCAATCCCGTCAGGTCGAACGACAGCCGGCGAATGAGTGTACGGCGATCGGCTTCGGCCAACGGTTCGACGCCTTCCGCTTTGAGTCGCCGATTTACGAACGTATCCACGGCGTTCATTTGCGGCGACGCTTTCCCGACCTCCGGATATTCTGGGCGTTTCAATGGAATGAACGACCAGTGCTCGGAGTACTCCGCGCCTTCGTCGATCCAGCGTTTGAAAATTTCAACCTGCTCCTTCGTCAACCGCGGCTTGGTAGATCTGGGCGGCGGCATCATCTCATCCGGATCATCTGACATGATGCGACGAAGAATTTCGCTGTTGGCCGAATCACCCGGTTCAATTGCGTGTTGAATCGCCTCATCACGAATGTCGAGCCTCAAGCCATTCTCTTTGGCATCCTCGCTGTTTCGGTCTGGCCCATGACAGTGAAAACAACGGTCTGACAGAAGCGGCTTGATGGCGATTGAAAAATCAACGTTTTGCGGCTCGTCTGCAGAAACCTGCCGAGCCGACGCCACGGTATAAACGGTCAAACAGACGCCGAGACAAACACGACGCCATTGGCTCGATGGAATTCGCCTCTTCCACTTCAGGATCTTCGCGAGTTTGATGCTCCTCATTTATTCTTCTGCCTCACGGTCCCGGTCGTCGCTTCTTGAATTCGAACTTCAGCCTCTTCCAGAAGTGGTAACGCGTTCTGTAGTTCTTCAGGGAACCAGCGGCGTGAGGGATTTGTGTGATCTCGGCTGCTAGCCGTATGCTGACGGTTACCATACAGAAAAGCCCAGTTTGTCGGACGCCAGTATCGGAACCATAGATCGTTCTTGTGCCCAATCGCTGCTCGCAGCATCTCAGCCGATTCTGGCACGAGCGATTCCAAGACCTTCGAGTTACGGTTTTTGTTGCGCTTAATCGAACTGACCTGATTGGCAAATCCCAGTTGCGATGCGAATGTGCGAGCTGCCAGCCAGTGGCCGGCTGAGTTCAGGTGCAGTCCGTTGCGGGAAACGTCGGGCGGCCCATCTGATGACTGGATTGCCGCGAACAGATCGACGACAGGCAGTTGCTGCTGGCGTCCCAGTTTTCGGATTTCGTCGGCGTACCGTGCCAACGTTGCGTTCCGCTTGTCGATGTCCAATTCCAACTGTAACGGATTGCGAAACGGAACCGGAGTCACGAGCACGATGCGTTTGGTGTACTTCGCGAATTGATCGAGATGTTGCTGATAGGCTGCTGTGAATTCGTCGAGCCGATCCAGTCCGTCCAGCGATTCGGATTGTCCCATCCAAAAGAACACGATGTCAGATTCAATCTGTGTTCGATCATCACTTTCGCCGTAGTCCGGCTTCGCCACTGCGTAGAAGTTGCGAGGGCGTTGTTGCTGGTAAACGGTGTCGGCTTGCCAGGCGAGGTTTCTCATCCGCACCTTGTGTTGTGGATGTGCGGCTGCAAGCAGTGTTTCGAGATACCCGTGTCGTCCACTTTCCAACGCATTCGTACTGCCCACAATCACGATCGTTTGGTCGCGATCGATGGTGAATCCATCGGCGAAAGCGGGCACGGGATCTTTCCGTCGAACGAGCGGCCGAAGCAATGTCGGAACCAGACTATAGTTGTTGAGTTCAGCCAGGTTCGCACCTGGTTCAAAATGCCAAAGATTGGCCAGAGACAGCCGTTCTTCGTCCAGCTGCAGAAAGATTTGCTCTGGCTTCCCCGCAATACCGCCTGGCGCGCCGTGATCCATCACTCGAACGGCGATTATATTTTTACCTGGTTTTAAAACTCCAGCAGGAACCGGATAGTTTCGCACAGTGTAATGGTGGCCAGGATTCTCATAACCGCCGACTCGTGTGCCATTGACCCATGTAACGTCCATGTCGTCGATTTCACCCAGATGGATCGTTGCGGCAGCTTTGGCCTGTTCCACCGATAGTTCGATACTCTTTCGGAACCAGACGACCCCATCGAATTCAGGTAGCTCGACGGTGTCAAAGTGATTTGGCACCGTCATCGTTTTCCATTTGCCATGGTCGAAATTTGGCTTGGCCCACGCTTCCCCCTGTGATCCGGGATCGATTGCCATGATCAGTTTCGACCAATACGGCAGTTCCTTTTTGGGAAACTTCGCGATCAACTCCTCTTCGTTAAGCCCAGCTAATTCAATCTTTGGATTGTGTGTCAGAGTGGGGTTGCGATAGGCGACCGTCTGAGCCTCTCCAGCATGAATTTGAAACGCGATTTTTCCAGACAATTCGCCGTCGATATCCTCAATGGCCGTACACAGCTCACCATTCACTGCAGTCCAAATACGATGCCCGACGGCAAGAATTTCGTACCGGTTCCAGTCGCCTTTCTTCAAGACCTTAACGGCGCGATCATTCCAGTCCAGCTTCCCGCGACCGTGTTCGTGGTACAGGTTGCCCCACACATTGCCAATCACCGGGTCGTGCCCGACGTCCGCCTGATAACCCATCGCATGCCCGTGAGCGTCTACCGGCTTCGAGCGAAATTGAATGCCTGCGTTACGGTTTTCCGGCGTTAGCTTGATGTCTACCGCCAAATAAAAGTCCTTCACTTCAACGTCGGACCAGATGAATTCGTTATCGGGTATGCTACTGTCCGAATGCCCAACGATGGCGCCGTCCTTGACTGACCAGTAACCCTCGTTTCCCTTCCAGCCATTCAGGTTTGTATCATTGAAGAAATTTTCGTCTTCGGCGTTACCAACGCCTGTCATCAGCCGTTTGATTTTGTAATTTGGGCTGGAATCGGCAGCTTTATTTTTTTTCTTCGGTTGTGAGTTGGAAATGGGTGTTTTTTCGTGTGACCAACAACTCGCAATCAAGAGCAGAACTACCCATGTGATCGAAAAAGTGAATTTTAAGATATGTATTCCCAATTTAATCCTCTCAAGTAAATCTAATCTGTTTACATTCACAATTTGCAGCAAGCGCTATCCTGTTATCTTCTATCAGAATCTGAAGGATGTCCAACTTTTTAGCACCAAATGCGGAGACTGTTGTTCAAATCGACGAATGTAACTGAGTGATGAATGATAGGCAATTAGATGTGTTAAGACGGGATTTTCGGTCCGAGTCTAGACTTATAGTAATTTCGTGGCCATCAATCATAAATCGATTGAGAGTCTGTAGCGCGAGTGCTTTCGCGCATTGAGATGGGACAAAGACTTTACGGCTGTCGAGTTAGTTAACTCTCAATAGGAGTGCTTTGCTGTGTGCTCGTGCTCGGTATATTGTCATGAATTCATTCATTTTGAGCTGAAGGAAATGCATTCGTCCTACCAAATCTTTTCGCACAAAATATTCATTTTCAGTAATCTTAATTGCGATATGCAAGCTAATCACGATTCATCGTAAATTATGGTCTTGGTCGTAGCAGTCGCCAGAGGTTTGGGTGTTGACCAAGAATTTCTGAAAAGCGATACTGTTGATATCCGCGGGGGTGTCCTTTTTGGGCTGAGAGTTTTGGACGACATGATTCGAAACAACCCTTCGAACCTGATACGGGTCATACCGACGAAGGGAGCGAGACGGCAGCGTAGATTTTCTATCGGACTTAGCCGCTCTCTCCCCCAAGTCGTTTTCCGATTGCAAGCTAAAGGGAAGAGATGAATTCTCCAAAACTGCCAGTGTTGAAAAACTCAGACAACGCCAATCAACGCGGTGATTTTCCAGGGCAGTTTACTGATGCGGTGGACAACACTGAAGAAATTCGCGCGATTGAAAAAGACCCAACACTCTTTCCTAATTCTACCCGTATCTATATTAAAGGCGAGATTCACCAAGGGTTAAAGGTCCCCATGCGAGAGATCCGCGTTTCTGATACTGAGCATCCCAATGGAGAGATTGAAAAAAATGAACCCGTGAGAGTCTATGACTGCTCTGGCCCCTGGGGCGATTCTGAATTTAAGGGCGATGTGACTCAAGGACTGCCGGATCTGAGGGGGAAATGGATCCTTGACCGAACCGATGTCGAGGAGTATACCGGTCGCGAGGTTAGTCCCGAGGACAATGGTTATCTTTCTGAGGAGCATTCGGAAAAGTACAACGAGTTAAAAAAAGTAAAAAACCGACTTAAGGAATACCCCGGGTTGAAACGAAAGCCTTTGCGAGCCAAAGGGAGTATGGATGGCGAAGGCGATTGGCATCCAGTGACGCAGAAGTGGTATGCGGATCAGGGAATTATTACGCCGGAGATGGAATACGTTGCCATTCGCGAAAACCTTGGACGGAAAGAAGAGTTCGAGACGATTGCCGATAAGTATCCGAATCTTCGAGATTTACCGCCAGAAGCATCCGACCGAATTCGGCAACTGTGCTCTACCCCCGACGGCTACGAAATGCCGCGCCCTTCAGAGATCGATCCGAATTCGCAGGTGCCCCGGAATCGCATCGATCATCAGCATCCGGGGCAATCGTGGGGAGCGATGACTCCCACTTTCATTACTGCTGAATATGTGCGATCCGAGGTAGCTCGAGGTCGCGCGATTATTCCCGTCAATATCAACCATCCAGAAAACGAGCCGATGATTATCGGTCGTAATTTCTTGGTGAAGATCAACGCCAATATCGGCAACTCCGCAGTCACTTCGACCATCGATGAAGAAGTGGAGAAGATGCGTTGGGCGACAAAGTGGGGTGCCGACACCGTCATGGATCTTTCAACCGGAAAGAATATTCATGCAACACGTGAGTGGATCATCCGCAACAGCCCGGTTCCTATCGGGACCGTGCCGATCTATCAAGCCTTGGAAAAAACGGGCGGAAGCATCGAGGCGTTAACTTGGGAGTTGTTCCGAGATACGTTAATCGAGCAAGCGGAGCAAGGTGTTGATTACTTTACGATTCACGCGGGGGTACTCAAAGCGTTTGTTCCACACACTGCCAAACGAATGACCGGGATTGTTTCTCGTGGCGGTTCTATTTTGGCGAAGTGGTGCATTCACCATGAAAAAGAGAACTTTCTTTACGAGCATTGGGACGATATTTGCGACATCTGTGCTGCCTATGATGTGAGCTTCTCGATTGGAGATGGATTACGCCCCGGGTCGATTGCCGATGCGAATGACTACGCTCAACTGGCTGAACTCGAAGTTCAGGGTGAGCTGACCAAGCGTGCGTGGGCGAAAGGGTGTCAGGTGATGAACGAGGGCCCCGGACACGTGCCGATGCACCTGATTCAAGAAAATATGCAGAAGCAGATCGAATGGTGTCATGAAGCCCCTTTTTATACGTTGGGTCCACTGACGACCGACATCGCTCCGGGGTACGACCACTTCACCTCGGGTATCGGAGCTGCACAAATTGGCTGGTATGGATGTGCGATGCTTTGCTACGTTACTCCCAAAGAGCATCTTGGTCTACCCGATCGGAACGATGTTCGCGAAGGGGTTGTGACCTATAAGATTGCAGCTCACGCTGCTGATCTTGCGAAAGGCCATCCGGCGGCTCAAATTCGGGACAACGCACTATCCAAAGCGCGTTTCGAGTTCCGTTGGCGAGACCAGTTTGCACTCGGACTTGATCCCGCTCGGGCGATTGAATACCACGATGAAACCTTGCCGGCCGAAGGTGCCAAGACTGCCCACTTCTGCTCGATGTGCGGTCCAACGTTTTGTTCGATGAAAATCACCGGCGACGTTCGTAAATATGCGGAAGAAAAGCAAGCCGAACAATAAGACGCCCAAGGAATGTTTTTTTGATTTGCACAACCATGGCTGTCGTCTAGTTCAACGAGACGTTGGTTGGTCGCGCCGGTGTGATTCCAATGAAAGTGTTTGTTTTTCGACCTTGCTAGAGGAGTCGACGTTCTTCGCTTCGATCAGCCGCTTGTCACCGGGGGTCATTTTCTGAGTCGCTTTCGATGAAAGAAGACCTTGGGAAACCAGGAAACGATCCGTTTCGATCAGAACATGGTTGAACCAAGGCTTCTTTCCAAAGAACGAGTGCCCGGCGCCTTCGGCAAGCCAAAGGTTGATACGGTCGCCTACTCCAAGGTCTTTTAGTTGGGTATGTGCCGCGCCCCAACCTTCCAACCATTTTTCATCTTCAGTTCCAAAGAAGACAATTGCGGGAGCAAAGTCATTAGTGAGATGCTGGAGGGCATCCACCTCGGGGAATTTTGAGTCAAACGTTGCCAATGCAGGATTGAACAACAGGTAGGCAACCACGCTGGTGTCGATTTCTGTTGGATCAGCTGGATCATTTAAGCCAGTGTTGGTCGTTGCGAGAATACTAACGTGTCCGCCTGCAGAACCGCCTCCTGCAATTACTTTTGTGGGGTCGAGCCCGAGCTCTTGGGAGTGTTGTTTCACCCAACGGATTGCGCTTTTGGCGTCGGTAATGCAGAATTGTTTTCGCGACACGCCTGTTGGTAACTTTTGGCTGGCGAGAACCAACCGGTAATTGGCTGTAACCGCAACCAGCCCCCGACTGGCGAAATAGTGGCAAAACTTTTGGAATTGTTTTAGGTCACCACCACCCCAAGCACCACCGTGAAATAACAACACACAGGGCCCTTTTGCGTTTGAGGGGTCATGCCCTTTGGGGAAGTAAACCTCCAATTCGCGCGGCTGGCCCGCGGAGTGTTTGTAGACATACCGCTTCATCTCGATACCGACTTCATCAGTCGAGCTTCTCACTGGAGTAATCGCTCCACTATTCGGTGTTTGAGCAAGGCACATGTCGGAAGACAGTAGTGTTCCTAGCGTAAAAACAAAAATGGAGCTGGTCAGTAGTTTCATAGTTCGAATCCGTCAGCAGAGTTGAGACTGATTGTAATTTGCTTCTGAAATAGGTTTTTTCTAAATGGGAGAAGCTAGAAATGCGATTTATTACCCGAAGCAACCAAACTGAGGTAAAGGATTGAGTGTTAAAGTTCTGTCAGCTGAGGCTACGAAATAATTTGATTCACTACCCGGCCGTGTACGTCGGTCAGCCGGAAGTCGCGACCGGCGTGGCGGAACGTCAAACGCTCGTGATCGATTCCGAGTAGGTGAAGCATTGTGGCATGGAGATCGTGCGTGTGCACCCCATCTTCAGCTGTTCGAATTCCATATTCATCTGACATTCCATGCACGATTCCACCTTTTACTCCTCCACCGGCCATCCACGAAGAGAAGCAATGTTTGTGGTGTTCGCGGCCTGCGTGATCGGCTCGCTCATGGAAGGGCGTGCGACCGAATTCGGTGGTCCAAACCACAAGTGTGCTATCCAACATGCCTCGTTGTTTTAGATCCGTGAGCAATCCGGCAATCGGCTTATCAATTGCCTTTGCTAATTTCTCATGATCTGACATATTTCCATGCGAGTCCCAGTTATTGCTCGACCCAACATCGATCAATTCCAGAAACCGTACCCCCCGTTCGGCAAGTCTGCGGGCAACGAGACATTGCCACCCAAACCCTGCGGTGGTGTCTCGCTGAATGCCGTAAAGTTCTAGCGTCGCCGCGGTTTCGCCGGAAAAGTCAAAGGCTTCGGGTGCCTCCCGTTGCATTCCAAAAGCAGTTTCGAAGGATCGAATACGAGCATTCAGCATTTGATCAGCGGCTCGCTTTCTGAGATGGTTTTCGTTCAGCTTATTCCTAAGATTCAGCTCCATTTGCTGTAGTCCTCCCTCGGCCAGTCGGGGGCGGATGTTGGGTAGCGGTTGCCTTCCGGGGAGAACGTGGGTTCCCTGGTGGCACGCGGGCAGAAAATCACTGCCCCAAGTTTGTGTACCTGCGTAAGGAGCGGAAGGAGCCAAAACCATAAATGAGGGCATGTTCTGGTTGACGGTGCCGAGTCCATAGCTAACCCAGGAACCGGCACTTGGTCGCGCAAACTGGGCGGAACCCGTGTGAGCCGCGAGTGTTGCTTTATCGTGTCCGTCACTATCGCAGTGCATCGCGTTGAGGACGCAGATGTCATCAATCACCGAGCCAAGGTGCGGGAACAGTTCGCTGACCCACGCCCCGCTTTGCCCGTATTGTTTGAATTGATAACGCGGCTTGATTAGGAACCTTTTGAACTCTCCAGATGTGTTGAGCCAACGTGAAGCAGTAATGGATTTACCATGGTCTTTCGTCAGCTGCGGTCGATGATTGAATGTGTCAACTTGGGATACGCCGCCAGTTGAGTAAAGAAAGATTACCCGTTCTGCTTTTGCCGCATGATGGCCGGATCGCGGTTTGAGGGGGTCTTCGGCAAGGGCCATGTTCTCACCGATCATTCCAGCCAGTGCGATTGCTCCGAACCCGCCGGACGCGCGACTCAGAAACTCCCGGCGAGTTGTGCCAATGTTGTTCATAGGTATGACTCTTCTCAATCGACATATAAAAATTGATTGCTTGTGATTAGCACTCTACCAAAGGCGGACCAGACAGCTGTGTCGCGATTATTTTCAGCAGTATCTTTCGCGATTTCTTTACGATAGGCAGCAAGGAAGTTGAGGGATTCCTGAATATCAGATTCCGCGGGTATTTGACCGTGCGCTGCCTCGAAAGCCCATACGATTTTGCTTCGGTCGTCCCCCGTTACGATAGCGATTCGCTTTGCGAAATCTTGTGCCTGCTCGTGCACGAAAGGTGAGTTCATTAAAAAGAGGGCCTGAGTCGGAGTTGTCGTTGGCTGGCGTTTTGCCACACTTTGGTTGGGGTCGGCGGCGTCAAATAAAGCTAAATACGGGTGTCTTTGGTTGCGCTGGACCATCAGGTAGACACTGCGATGATTAGAATCGTAAACCGCATGAAAAGGGTTGTGAATCGTAAAGCCCCATGTCTCCACCGGTGGGAAAGGGTGGGCTGACGGAACCTTTCGATCGAGATTCCCGCTGATTGCGAGCATCGCATCTCGAGTGGACTCAGCATCGAGGGGACGTCTTGAGTATCGCCAATAGAATCGATTGCCCGGGTCGATGACAAAGTTGGCCTGATTATCGATACTGGCCCGTTGGTAGGTTTTTGAACTCATGATCCAATGATGAAGAGATTTTACAGACCAGCCCGATGCGATAAATTTTGCGGCGAGCCAGTCCAGTAATCCTGGATGCGTTGGTAACTCGCCTCGCGTACCAAAATCACTTGGTGTCGCAACGATCCCTTGACCAAAGTGCCATTGCCAGACGCGATTCACAAAAACGCGCGCCGTCAGCGGGTTTGTAGGGCGCGTGATCCAATTAGCCAAGTCGAGTCGACCGCTGCCCGCACCATTGGCGACTAGATCTCCTCCGAGAACTTTGAGATTGCGGCGCGGGATTTCATCTCCTAGTCGATGAGGCTCGCCGCGTTTTTGCAAACGAGCGTTGACTGGCGAACCCTCGGTGACGCCGTAAGCGAAGGGGTAAGTAATCGAAGCCGCAGCCATTTGCCGCTTGGTCGTGAGTTCTTTGAGTTTCCCATCGATTACGGCAAGCCGTTCTTTGGAAGCTGTGTCCATGACGCGAGGTAAAACCGAGCTTGTACCCGGTGCGTTAAAAGCCACGCTTTGGAGTCCAACGTTGTCGATGTCTCGCGCACAGGCAGATCCCTCCACAAATCCAAACCCATCACAAATAAAGCAATCGGCGACACCGTCCCAGTTCGCGCCTGTACTTTTATTACGAAAGCTTGTCAGTTGATCAGCGGTAGCAATGATCCCCGAGTACTTTTTTTTGTCTGGGTCAATTGCTAGTTGCAGTGTGTACCAGGTTCCGGGTGTGAGTTTGCAAATGGTTTCCCATTTGTTTCCATTTCGAATCGCAAATTCCGTCGATGTTGCACTGCACTCCACGGCGAGCGACTGGATAACGCCTCGACCGAGGTAAAACCGAAAAGCCCCTTTCTGGAGAGATCCTGCGGCTGTCCGGAAGTCGACTGTAAAGTACATTTGACTTCCCGGTGTGGCCTTCAGGCCGTTTTCGAAAACGTAGCGGAGACCGTCTGTCGGTTGGCCGCTGCCGAGCCTGACTCCAACTTTTCCTGTTGGGTGAATATGATCGAACGGGCTCTGTGCTTCAGTTGTTACATCAATCGGTCCTGCGCTAACCCAGGGTTGACCGGGTGGTTGGCCAGGTTTCTGTGACTCGAATCCGAGATCTGCACCACCAGCGACAAAGTTTGGGTTGAGTTCAACGAGTTCGCCTTTCAACTCCGCAATTTCACGGTCCAAGTTTGCAAGCGTTTCCTGCTTTGCTTTGTCTCGCTTTGCGGCTTCTTTGGCAGGTACCAGCGGTGGGAAATCCGCTGGTCGCTTCTGCTCCTCGCCACCGGGAAACGCCCATTTTGTACTTTGCATGATCCCGTAAAGTGCGTAGTAGTCTTCCGCCGACACGGGGTCGTATTTGTGGTCGTGACAACGCGCGCAACCAATCGAGAGGCCTAGCAGGGAACGACCTACCGAATCAATTACGTCAGCAAAGTCAAGGTATTGGTAGGTAGGTGCAGCCTTGTAACCGTAGCGTTTACCGATTGCGAGGAAGCCAGTGGCAGTGACTCGGTCGGCATATTCCGCGGCGGAGCCATCGCGAGCAAGAATATCGCCGGCAATTTGTTCGCGAATAAATTCGTTAAATGGCTGGTCTTTGTTGAAGGCATCGATCACCCAGTTGCGGTACTTATAAGCTTCCCGAACTGGATAGTCGGAGCCATCGCCGGCAGTGTCTGCGTAGCGTGCAACGTCGAGCCAATGTCGCCCCCAACGCTCGCCATACGCCGACGAAGCAAGCAACCGTTCTATAACTGCTTCAAATGCGTTTTCGGATTCGTCATTTACAAAAGCATCGATTTCGCTCGGCGTTGGCGGAAGACCTGTGAGGTCGAACGTTGCTCTGCGAATCAATGTTCGGCGATCAGCGGCAGGAACAGGTGACAAGTTTTTTTTCTTCAGCTGGGCGAGCACAAATGCGTCAATCGGATTTTGCGGTTGAGGGCTGTTCGCATCGTAAGGTGAGATCGGTTTTTTTAAGGGTTGGAATGCCCAGAAATTTTTAGCTTCCTCAAGGCTCATTGCCGTCGTCGTTGCTGCTTCGGTTCGTGGATCCGTGGCTCCACGTTTGACCCATGCTTCTAAGACCGCAACTTCCTGCTCGGTGAGTTGGTTTGAGGGGGGCATTTCCAAATCGAAATCTTCATACTTCACAGCTTGAATTAGTAGGCTATCCTCAGGTTGGCCCGGATGAATTGCTTGGCCACGTTCACCGCCACGAAACCAGCCGTCACGAGAATCAAGCCGCAGGCCACCTTCCTGTTTTTTCTCCCCATGACATTCCTGACAATGTTTAACAAGCAATGGCCGCACATTCGACTCAAAAAAATCTTCATCGCTTTGCGCGGAGCAGGTTGTCAATTCTGATATCAGGCAGATTGCGATTGCTATGACTAAAGCTTGCCATATCGAAGTATTTCTCGGTGATTGCAATAGCATCGGCAACCATTTACGAGATTTGGGTTTCATGCTTAATTGGTGGGTGAACACACCTGTTTTCCCGGTTTAGTTTTAGGAACTCGCAGATCGGATTGATAT
>CALKNI010000041.1 GCA_938091115.1 uncultured Pirellulaceae bacterium
ATAAACTCATGCCCACTAAAGCAAGCGTGATGGTTAAGGAGATGATTTTCATTAAATGCTCTGGAAGTGGAGTATGTCTCTAGAGGTATTGATCAAGGCCGCGACTCTCCAATTCTGCAACGACTTGTTTAATGGATTGTTCTTGGTTTTTGTCTGCAACTAAAGTGGCACTGGGAGTATGCACGACAATACAGTCTTTCATTCCAATCGTGACAATCAAGTGCCCGTCCTCGGTGCGAATTAGTGAATTCTCAGTACCGATGCCAATGTGATCACCATCGATTGTATTTCCTGACTCGTCCGTTCCTTTGAGTCTTGGAATGGCAGACCAATTCCCAAGATCGTCCCATTGAAAAGGAGCTTCAACGACCATGACGTTTTTATGTTTTTCCATTACTGCATAATCAATTGAAGTACCCTCAATTGCGCAGAATTCTCTTTGCAAGGTTTCTTCAAAGTTGGGTGTGCCGATCGTGCCGGCAATGGTGTTGATGTGGGCTAACATTGCCGGTTGGAATTCCTTCAATGCAGCAAGGATGGTATTTACCTTCCAAACGAAAATGCCAGAATTCCAGTAAAAAGAGCCTGCCTCCAGGAATGCTTTTGCTGTCTCGAGATCTGGTTTCTCCCGAAATCGGTTGACTGAAAAACTTGGAAGCCTTTTTTGAGAAATGGCTTCACCCACCCGCTCAATGTAGCCAAAAGCTTCAGCTGGGTAACTCGGCTTAATTCCAAATGTAACGATCCGTGAAGGATCCTCTTCCACTAATTCTGCGGCATGGTTCAGGGCGTCCTGGAACACATGGTCAGGTCCAATGACATGGTCGGCTGGCATGACGACCATCGTTGCTTCAGGATCGCGAGAGGCAATCAAGGCAGCGGCAAGTCCGATGCAGGGGGCAGTGTCCCGCTTGGCAGGTTCGCCAATAATTGACGCGCGAGGCACTTCCGGTAATTGTTGCGAAATGGCATCGACGAGCGATTGATTGGTGACAATCAATAGGTTTTCCAGCGGGCAGAGTCCGGTCAATCGATCTGCTGTCGATTGAATCATGGACCGTTGGCCGGTCAGATTAAGAATTTGTTTGGGATTTAATTTCCGACTGGCTGGCCAAAATCGTGTACCCGAGCCACCGGCCATTATCATCGCGTGCAGCATTGCATTCCTGTTGTAGTCTAAACTTTATTAGAGATTAAAATTCACTTGAGCGGGGAATTTTCCGCAAATTCAATTACTTGAAATATGTTGTTTCGGTGATGTTAGTGCCTACTTGAATCTTGGCTTTTAATGACTCGACGTCCGCAGCAAAAATGGGATTAATTTCAACATTGATTCCCGGAGCTAATTTGGCGCCGACTGCTAGGAGCCAGCGACTATGTAGGTCTGAGATGGCATTTCTGACATGTTGTGGCGTCTCGGAATTTGCCGGCGCTGCATTTTTTACGGCGCAGAATCCGTCTTCCGGTTTGACTTCACATACGATGGCGTTTTCTGCCAGCGGAAGAAGGTCAAAAATAAATCGCTCAAACTTTATGGCATTGGGTTTACTTGGGTCAACTTGTTTTCCCGAAGTATCGAGGAATGGAACCTTTTTATTCGCGAGATGAAATGGTAGAGAATCGGCCTGAGTCAACGAGCGTTCGAGAAATTCAAGTTTGAAAAGGTGGACAGCGATGCTTCCCGCCCAAAGCTTGAGCGTGCCATCCGGGTTGGTTTGCTTTGCATATTTTTCCGGAAGGTCACTGTATTCAATGATCTGGACTTTGCCGTCAATCGACACCACATTTCCGACCTTTTGAGACCAGTCCGTTTTTCTAACGACTTGCGAAGTCATTTCTGACCCAGAATTGAGATGGTAGCCAATCAATGCCGGATCGCATGTTTGAATTAAGGGATTATCAACTTGTCCGTAAAAGAGGTGCTCAATTCCTCTTGTTTTCGCATCTTGGAGGCACCCACTTCGAGCCAGTGCTTCGAGGGTTCCGCCGTGCCCATCGGGACTGACAAAAACGCTTGCCTTTGTTTTTAGTAGTAATTTCCCTTCTTGGTCGACCGCCGGCATGACTCCTTGGCAGAATATTTTCACGTCAGCGGGGTCCATGCCGAAGAATTGGTGCTCAGTTAAGAATTGCGTCGTTTCATCGTGGGTCGGTGGACTGGTCATTACATAAAGTGGAATTCGAACTCCGAATTGGCGAGAGCGTCCGAGTACCTGTTCGAAGTGCATTTGGTACAGAGTCCGTTCACTGACTGGGCCAATCGGAAACATCCCTTTGGGGTGGTCGAATCCCAGACGAGTTCCCTGCCCTCCAGCAACGAGAATCATGCCAACTTTACCCGCAGCCAGAGCCTCTTCCCCTGCTGTTCTCGCCAGATGGTATAGGGGTTGGTCGGGCGATTGTTGAATGAGTGTAATCGCGGGTGGAACCTCGGCTGCTTGAGCAATTTTTTCCCAAGGTGATTGAGCTGAAGCGAGGTGGGTAAGACTTTCGATCAATTGAAAATCGAAGGACTCTAGCTGATTAATTAGCTCGTCTTTTTGGTTCCGAGACAGCTCATTCCAAAACTGTAGAACGTGTGACTGGTTAAATTCATTGAGCCGATTAATTAGGTCTTGGTTTTCAATGTTTTCAAATTGCATGATTCGTTTCGACTAAATTGACGAGAATCCGAGCGATTGGAATCAGTATAACCAAGTGATTCTTCATTGCGATTAAATCGACAGCAAGCCCGTGGAAATGACTATTGTGAATCGGTTGTTTCTGATGCAATCGTTTCAATAATCATATGCTGACTTGAATCGGTAATGTTGGGGAGGATGATCTCCATCCTCAAGCCAAATTTTTGTCGGTCGGTAATACGGATGCGTGCCTCTTGTTCTCCGAGTGTGTTGGTATCGACCTGGGGAATCGTTTTTAAAGGGGGTGAGAATGGGACATGTAAAATGTGCCGCTGGCTATTGGGTTCGAAGTCAATTCGAAAGTAACCCACGACGGTTTCGAGGCCTTCCTGATCGCTGCGAGTAACATGCTGAAATAAACCCGGTGTTTCAAGAATCTGCTGGAGAGCGATCTCGCTATCGATGGAATTCGGTTTCCCATCGATTTCAATTAAATTATTAATTACTTTGTCGTTCATGGTTTTCAGAGGCGTGGGATTGCGGGAATCGAACCCGGTTATTGGCACTCACCATTGTCTTGCCAGAAGACATAAAAAAAGGGCAACTTGCGTTGCCCTAAGAGTAGATTAATTGGCTTTTTCGACATATGGCAATGTCGAATCAGAAAACAGAAAATGCGGGGAATCAGCTTAAGATGCTGATGCTGTCGCGACTTTTTCCGTGATTTTTTCTGCAGCCGCGGTACTTTCCCAAGTAAAGTCTTCGTCATTTCGACCGAAGTGACCGCCTTCGGCAGTTTTTCGGAAAATCGGACGTTGAAGCTCGAGATATTTGATAATCCCTTGAGTCGAAAGCGGGAAAACTTCGCGTACGATTGCACAAATTGTTTCGTTGGGAATTGTTCCGGTTCCCTGGGTGTCAACGTTGACGCTGACGGGATCGGCGACGCCGATCGCGTAAGCGAGTTGAACTTCGCACCGCTTGGCAAGTCCAGCAGCAACGATGTTTTTTGCGACATGTCGCGCCATGTAGGCGGCACTGCGGTCGACCTTAGTCGAGTCTTTTCCGCTGAATGCGCCTCCGCCGTGTCGTCCAACGCCACCGTAGGTATCGACAATGATTTTTCGGCCGGTTAAGCCACAGTCACCGTGTGGACCGCCGATCACGAACTTCCCGGTTGGGTTGATGTGGTACGTCACATCGCCTTTATTGAGTTCCGCTGGCAACAGCGGGGCGACGATTTTTTCTTTGATAAACTTTTGGATTTCTTCGTTGGTCACGTCGGGGCTGTGTTGAGTTGAAACAACAACAGTGTCGATTCGAATTGGAGTAAAACCATCGTACTCGACAGTGACTTGGCTCTTGCTGTCGGGACGAAGCCAGCTGACTTCGCCATCGAACCGAGCTTTGTTTAGCCGGGCTAAAATTTTGTGAGAGAGTGCGATTGGAAGTGGCATTAGCTCTTCAGTTTCGTCGCAGGCAAATCCGAACATAAGCCCTTGGTCGCCAGCACCATCTCTGTTGACACCTTGGGCAATGTCTGGACTTTGCTGGTCAAGCTTAACCACCACCTCGCAGGTATCTGCACCAATTCCAATGTCATCCGATGTGTAGCCAACTTCTCGAATTACATCGCGTACAATTTTTTCGACATCAACTTCGGCTTTCGAGGTGATCTCGCCGGCGATTACGGCCAAGCCAGTAGTGACCATCGTCTCACAGGCCACACGGCTGGTCGGATCTTGAGCCAACATGGCATCGAGAATACTGTCAGAAATTTGGTCGGCCAGTTTGTCGGGGTGCCCCATACTGACGGATTCACTTGTAAAAAGGTACTTTTCAGAGGCCACTTCGCTCTCCTAGCTTTCAAACAACAATGGGTGATGGCCGGTTGGCCGCGTTTCGAAAAATCAGTTGAAATCTGACTAATCTTGAACGCAAAATTATAGTCGACAGAGGCAAAATGCTCAACTGAGTTACGGGCTGGATAGGGAAATTGAGTATTTTGACGCCCAGGATTTGATTCTAAATCCTGAAGGAATTGTGTTATTGGTTCGCTAATTTACCGTGTTGGGCGCGAATCCATCAAGCAGCTTGCTTGGGTTTCTTAGAAGAAGAATACGGTAGGGGGTTAATGTGATTTTTTAGAACTGCGCAAAGGAGTTTTGAAGTACGTTGTGAGGCACCTTGATGGTGGACGACAGTGCTTTTAGCTCGTTTGCCGAGTCCATTGGCCCATTCGGGTTCCATAAGGGATTGGTCAACAAACTGTTTAAGCCCAAATTTGTCAACGATTACCCGGGCCGCATCGTTTTTAAGTAGCTCCTGCACGATATCCTTGAAATTTTCTGTGTTAGGCCCAAATGAGACGGGTATTCCAAAAGCAGCAGGCTCCATCATATTTTGCCCCCCCCGTTTTCCTAAGCTACCGCCAACGTAGGCTGCCGATGCACATCCCCACCAGGCGCCAAGCTCACCGATAACGTCAACGATCACAATGGGGTGTATTTCTGTAATGCCATCCTTGTGCTTGATTGGCTGAGACTGAAACAATGATTGCCGAGCTTGTGTGTCGGCTTCGTTATTCGACGCAGGAATCTCGCTTCTGAGAATGCACGGGAGGCCAAATTGATCTATCTGCTTCGCGAGAGCAGCGCAACGCTCAGGGTGTCGAGGTGCTAATATCAATCGTAAGTCGGGGAACTTTGTGGCTAATGCCTGAAATGCATTAACTGCAAGAATGTCTTCTTCGAGCTGCGTGCTGCCGGCGACAAGAACTGGAGCGTCGGGCTTCAGCTCAATTAAATTCGATAGTTTTTGGGTCACTGGATTGTGACGGTTCATTTCGAGGCCATCAAATTTTACATTACCGGTAACAGTGACCTGATCTGGATTGCAGCCTAGACCAATAAATCGATCTCGGTACGTCTCATTTTGTGTGCCGATCAGAGAGATACCTTTGAAAGTCCCTTGAATCAGCCATCGCACTTTTTGATAGCCGCGAAAACTTTTCTCACTCAATCGACCATTTATTACGACCACCGGAATTTCTTTTTTCTGGCAGAGATTGATTAGGTTTGGCCAAACTTCCAGTTCGGCGAGGACGAGCATGTTCGGGCGAAGCCGAGCGAGGGTGTTTTTTATCGCCCAGGTCAAATCAAACGGGCAAAAGAATGTATAAGTATTTGGGAATCGTTTTTTAGCCAGATTAAAGCCTGTCTCAGTCGTGGTCGAAATAACAAATTCGATATCGGGATTTTGTTGTTTGAGTTCTCTTAAGACCGGCACTAATAGATTTACTTCACCGACGCTAACTGCGTGTAGCCAGACGCAGCTTGATTGAGATTGTCGGTGGCGAACACGTCCCCAAAGTTTGTGATGCCAGCCTCTTTTGTTTTTTCCTTTCGCGAAAAAACGCCAAATTAACCATGGCGACGCCACCAACAGAAACAGTGTGTAATTTATGTTGAGCAGCAATCCGGCCAATGGAATCCTTTCAATGGCGGGTGATCTCAGGTTGTAAAGAACAAAATTCAGGGTGTTTAATATCGGACGAGATTTAGGCTCGTTTTCTGAGGCAGCAAGATTTATATTTTTTCCCGCTTCCACATGGACACGGATCGTTGCGCCCCACTTTGTCTTCTCGGTTTCGAATAGTCTCAATTGCTTGCTGTTCGCCGCTACTTCGGTCAATCGCTTCTGATTGCTCTTGTGACATCTCGGATTGCTGTGGAGTGGCTGCTGCGGAGGCGTCGTCATGGCGTGCACTGGTTTCTACCAGCGTGTTGCTGACGAAGTCTTCGTTCATTTGCTCCATGCGGAACACAAGGTCAGTGACGCGTTCGCCAATTGAGACCCACAGCCCTTCAAACATTCGCATGCCTTCGCGTTTGTATTCAACTTTTGGGTCAAGTTGAGCCATTCCGCGTTGCCCGACGGCACTACGGAGATAATCCATTGCGAGAAGGTGGTCTTTCCATGCTGAGTCTACGATTTCGAGTAAGACCATTCTCTCCATGCGGCGGAATTCAGGGTGATAATGATCTTCGACAATCGCTTCGAGCGCTTGTTTGAGTTCTTCTTTGTCGAGGGATTCGACCCGCTCAAGAGAAAGGTCATGACTGATAGTTTCCATAAACCAATCGCTCAGTTTCGTCGCTTCACCGTTGGCGGTGTTGAGAGGTAGAACTCCTTGACTGGAAAGGGATTCGATTTGTCCATGCAAAGCTTCTATTTTGACTTGAGCGAGTTTTTGAGATTCACGGCTCTTACCAAGCAGTAATTCGTGAATTTCATCGCGTTGTTTGTTTTTCAAATCTTCTAGTGTGAGGGGAGTATCGAAACGACGACTGGCCCACTGGACTAGTCCCTCGCGGTTGATTCGGCCTTGAGCGCCCCCTGAAGCTGGCATGACAAACTGATAGAGGCCTGCCATTACAGGATAGACGGCTTCTTTCTCGTCATACTTTTTGATTGCCTGCTCAACGATTATGTCGATGGTCTCATCGATTGTAAGGTCTTGAACTTGATCTAGATTGGGCTCTATGCCAAATTTCGCGAGGCACCAGCTCGCTGCGGTTTTAATGCCATAGTCTTCGTCGAGCATTTGCTCGGCACCTTCGATCTTGATTTTTCGGATCGCGGCTCGCGCTTTGTTGATCAGCAGCTCGTCCACGCGATCACGCCCAGTGCTCTTCATGTGTTTTTCGCGGATCCCTAAATTCCAACGCGAATTGCAGAAGTGGGCAAGTGCTCCCCAGTTCCATTCAGATTCGTCTTCACCTTCCGCGAGGCATACGTCGATTTGTCCAAGGATATCGGTTTCTGCGTTTCGTTCAGCCTCGTCGAGACAGATCTGAATTGCTTCCTCCGGAGTTGTCTTACGAAACAGTCGCGGATCGAGTGAGATTCCTAATTGTTTTCCCGCAAAACCAGCGAATGATTCTCTGCCGAACTCGTCAGCGAGGCAGGTATTGAGATTCGTATCGACTTGGTCGCGAACCATGTCCTGAACAATTTCACGGCAACTAACGCCGTCGAGGATTTGCTGTCGGAAACGATAAATTCGTTTCCGCTGTTCGTCCATGACCTCGTCATATTCCAACAAGCTTTTTCGAATTTCGAAGTTGTACTCTTCACGTTTCTTTTGAGCCGCATCGATTCTCCGCGATACCATGCGACTGGTAATTGGATAGTCGTCTTTAAAACCACCCATTTCAAGCATTCGTTTAACGAAAGGGCCGGCGAAAATTCTCATCAGGTCGTCGTCAAGACTGAGGTAAAAACGACTACTCCCCGGGTCACCCTGACGACCACAACGTCCGCGAAGCTGGAGGTCGATTCGCCTCGCATCGTGCCGTTCGGTGCCAATCACATGGAGACCACCAATCTTCTTGACTTCTTTTCCCATCTCTGCCATGTGGTGTTCTTGGTCGATAGATTCGACCAGCTCATCCCATTCTTCACGCGGTACATCCAGGCGAGTCGTATATTTCTCTTGAAGCCGCGCCCAGGCCATGTTCTCGGGGTTTCCTCCGAGGATGATGTCGGTACCCCTTCCAGCCATATTGGTCGCGATGGTGACGGCTCCCAGACGCCCGGCCTGGGCAACAATTTCCGCTTCCCTTTTGTGATTTTTGGCGTTCAAAACTTCGTGTTTAATACCTCGACGGTCTAATAAGCCGGAGAGCACTTCGCTTTTTTCAATGGAAACGGTGCCAACTAAGATTGGGCGTCCTTTGTGATTTACGGTCTCGATTTTGCTACGAGGAATCCGTACTTCATTTCCATCGTCCTTGTCGGCTATGGTGACTTCCTCAGCGGATTCACTTTTGATTCGACCAACGTATAGATCTTCATTTTTAAGTCTGACAAAATCCCATTTGTGGTAATGTTCGATTTCCTCTGCGATTGCAGACCATTTGAATTTTTCGCCGCTGAAGATTACGTCGGGGTATGGGATTCGCTGAAGTTCGCGATTCGTCGGGATTGCAACGACGTTTAGTTCGTAGATCTTGTAAAACTCTTCAGCTTCGGTCATCGCCGTTCCAGTCATGCCGCAGACTTTTTCGTATAGCTTGAAGTAGTTTTGCAAGGTAATTGTTGCGAGGGTTTGAGTCTCCTCTTTGATCTTAACGCCTTCTTTGGCTTCAACGGCTTGATGCAAACCATCACTCCATTGGCGGCCTTCCATGAGACGACCGGTAAATTCATCGACGATGACGATTTCGCCTTCTTTCACAACGTAATTAACGTCAATTTTGTAAAGACCATGTGCTTTCAGAGCATTGTCAATCATGTGCGGCCAATCCATATTGCCCGCTGTATAAAAACTTTCAACGCCAGCTAATTTTTCGGCGTGCCTGACACCTTCATCGGTTAATGTGGCGGTATGGTCTTTTTCGTTGACCTTGTAATGGACTTCTCGAGAGAGTTGCGTTGCGATTCGGTTTGCCTCGGCGTATCTCGCAGGGTTTTGATGGGCGGGCCCTGAGATGATCAGCGGAGTCCTTGCTTCATCAATGAGGATGTTGTCGACTTCATCAACAATTGCAAAAGCGAGTGGCCCCTGAGACTGTTGATAGCGTTTAGAAAATCTTTCGTCGCCGCGAGCCGCTGGTCGCATGTTGTCGCGAAGATAGTCAAATCCAAATTCGTTATTTGTTCCGTAAGTGATGTCTCGCTCGTATGCTTCTTGCCGTTCCTTCACCGGCATATTGCTTTGGATCGCGCCCACCGTTAGGCCAAGCCCCATGTAGAGAGGAGCCATCCACTCCATATCGCGGCGAGCGAGGTAGTCGTTGACGGTCACGACGTGAACCCCCCTGCATTCGAGTGCATTCAGATAGGAGGGTAGCGTTGCAACGAGCGTCTTACCTTCTCCCGTTACCATTTCTGCAACCGCACCTGAATGCAAGACCATTCCGCCGATCATTTGAACGTCGTAGTGTCGCATGCCAAGGAATCGTTTACCTCCTTCGCGACAGACGGCGAACGCTTCAATCATGATGTCGTCGGTAGTTTCGCCGTTTCTAAGTCGTTTTTTAAACTGCTCTGTTACTTCACGTAATTCATCATCGGAAAGCGAAGAGTAGTTGGATTCAAGCGCATTGATCGCGTCAACTTTTGATTCCAGTTTTTTTACATAGCGAGCATTGGAAGAACCAAAAATACCGGTAACTGCTTTTTCAAATCCGGAAACAAGCCCACCAAAAAAGTGAGTGGTGGCGTCCCAATATCGTTCCAGTTGTTCCATGGCTTATTTCCACATTTTCCGAAAAAAACAGTTCGGAATCAAATTTTTTAATGGTTTGTAGGTGCTCGCTGATCTCAAAAACCACCAACCGGAAATCATGTCAGGCTGGCAATTCGAGTGTCACTGGAGGCGGACGGCGCCCGCATCAGCAGTTATTTGCATCTGGTTTTACGTAAGTTCGCTAATAGTAACAGATTATCGGGACTATCAATGCTGGTCAACGGAGATTGAGAGGGGGGAATCACCTCTAAATACCCGTAAATTCCAGCATTTTTGGCAGGTGTTGGGGGCTCTCAATGAACAACTGCCTCCAATAAAGCAATTCATGTGCCAGATTTGAAGCCTTGGAGTGGTTTAGAGCTGGGGTTTTGAGGCGGAGCTGAGTCGAAACCGAATCCAGCGACCGAAAACTCGGCTATTCGCACTTGCTGCTTTTTACGGATTTAAGGGTTTGCTTGTGGACCATGCTTGGGCGTAGTGGGATGGTAGATCGGTGAACGATTTGGTGGGGCTGCTGCCAAGTTTTGTTTGCTCAATTCTAATTCTCGACGATCCATCGACTCGAATCGGTAGAATGAGTTAGATTGACGCCGCAGGTGGATAGAAGAGAAGTCCGGTGCTGAGGGTCAAAGCGACATTGGTTTAGGTAATTAAGTGAAAAAGCAAGTTAAGACGACTGATATTTTAGGAAAGATGATTTTGCTGGGCACGGGGACATCGGTGGGTGTGCCTGCGATCGGTTGCAGTTGTGACGTTTGCCAAAGTGGTCACCCGCGTAATCAGCGGACAAGAGCAAGCGCGATCATCGGGTTGCCTGAGGGGAATCTCTTAATAGATACTTCCCCAGATTTGCGGACTCAATTACTGCGAGAACAAATTGGAATTGTTCACTCCGTCATTTACACCCACGAACATACGGATCATGTCATGGGATTTGATGACTTGCGACTCTTTCAATTTTATTTAGGCCATGCAGTTCCGGTTTATTGCAATGCTAAAGTCGAAAGAAGATTGAGAATGGCGTTTGATTATGCCTTCAGCGATGAAGCTCAAACGCATGCTGGAGCGGCTCCTGCGGTCGATCTGAATTTAATTCAATCAGATCCAGTTCGAATTCTCGGTGCGGAGATCATTCCGATTCCTTTAAAGCACGGGCCAAAATTTGAGGTTCTCGGTTTTCGTATCGGGGATATTGCCTATTGTACTGATGTCAGTGAAATACCTGATTCGAGTTGGGAGTTGTTGCAAGGCCTCGATACACTTGTTCTCGATGCCTTGCGTGAGGATCCTCATCCAACTCATTTTAGTATCGCTGAAGCTGTCGAGGTGGCTGAAAAATTAGGGGTGAGGCAAACCTACTTTACCCACTGTGCGTGTCGCTTGGATTACGAATCGGTGAATTCCGTCTTGCCATCGGGAGTTGCGGTCGGTTATGACGGATTGCAGATTGAGTTGACCTAGTCCGCCTTTGACAGAAGACAAAAAAACGCTCACACAATCGAAGACTGCATGAGCGTTGAGTAAAATTGTGAATTTTAAAATCTAGCGTAGACTAAGTTGCTTTTGGTTTAGCATTTCAACATAGTCCGCCGTGATTCTCAGAACTTCGTCGAGGTAGAAATTACGTTCGATTTCATTACTTGGAAGCATTTGCTTTTCGATCGTTTTTTCGTCTTCTTTTTCTGCGTTAAGTTCTTTCCGTCGAGCAATGAACTTAGCCTCGTTGAGAGAAACGGCTTTCTCGTTTTTCAGTTCGATGTACTTATTTATCTTGCTGATTTCTTTTTGAAATTCGTCAGACGAATCAATTCTTTCTTTCGACTTAGTTCGAAGTGCGGAAGTAATATCCTGGCGATTCATTTTCATTTTTGCGAACGATGCTTCGGGGACGCGATCGAATTTGACTGGGTAATCTAGGTCCGCTTCACCGATGTTGTCCATGTTGTCGGAAATCGAAGGCAGAACCAAATCAGAGAGAACTCCGCGTTTTTGCGTGCTATCTCCATTAGGCCGGTAAAATTGTTGCGTCGTGATCTTTAACGCTCCAAATTCATTCGGAGGATTTTTAATCCGACTGAACAGGATTTGGTTAAGGTTAACGAGGCTTTGAACGGTGCCTTTTCCGTGGGTGGTCGTATCACCAATTACTAATCCGCGTCCATAGTCCTGAATTGCACCGGCAAGGATCTCGCTGGCGCTGGCACTAAACTTGCTAGTCAATACGACCATTGGTTTGTCCCATGCGGTTCCACCGTTCTCATCATTAAGCTTTTCGATTCGACCGTATGGGTCTTTGACTTGAACAACTGGTCCAATGTCGATGAACAGGCCAGTGCAGTCGATCGCTTCGCGAAGACTTCCTCCCCCGTTCATGCGAAGGTCAAGGACGAGCGCGTCGACGTCTTTGGAGTTGAAGTCGTCGAGGATTTTTTTAACGTCAGTGGTCGTGCTACGCCCACCGCCGCCTCCCATGTTTGCGTAGAAACTTGGAAGCTCGATTACGCCGATTTTCTTTGAGGACTCCTCGAAAACTTCACCATGAGCAGCGCTGTCTTCCAGTTTGATCTTCTCTCTAACGATTTCAACGGTGTGCAATTCACTTTCGTTTTCAGACATTACCTGAAGTCGAACGACAGTTCCCGCTTTGCCACGAATCATCCCAACAACGTCATCTAGTTTCATGCCTGTACATTCAACAAAAGCGCTGCCGTGTTCTTTAAATAACTTGTCGTACGCCCGCGAGCCATCCTCTTCTCCTTGGCCAACGGCGACGATTTTGTCTTCGACCTTTAAGCCACCCTGAGTATAGGCCGCCCCACCGGGGACAATTGCTTTGATGACTGTGTAGCCCTCGTCCATTAGAGAAAGGGTCGCTCCAATTCCTTCCAATTCCAATCCCATTTGGATCAGGAAGTTTTCGAAGGTGCCTTTACTTAGGTAGCTTGTATGTGGATCAAAGCTGGTTGTGATTGCCGTGATATATCTTTCAACAATGTCTTCAGCATCGATCTGATGCATTCGCCGAGCGAACGATGAATATCGCTTGCGAAGACGATCTTTTGGGTCATCTTTCTTTTTTACTGTTTTATTTTTGTCGTCGTCGGACTTGGCGTCCGCCTCTTCGTCGTTGGCGTCGCCACGCAGAACAAGCAGGCTGTATTTAATCCGTTTTCTCCAGTTGTCACGCGCCTCGGCAGCATCCTTAGCAAAACTAAGAAGGTCGGGGTCGGTGATCATCTCCTCATCGATTGTAAAGTCATGGTCTTCGTTAATCAGTTCAACCGCAAGATCGGTTCGTTCGTCCACTCTTTTTAAAAACCGATCGAAAACTTCGAAGGCTGCGAGAAATTCGCCTTTTAACATTTGATCATCGAGCTCGGTTTTCCATTTGGAAAATTCGTCGATATCCGACTGCATGAAATAAGACTTGGTCGGATCAAGGTTTTTGATGAACATGTCGAACGCGCGGTTCGAAATGGTGTCGTCCAGTTTGCGTTTGGATAGGTGATCGTCCTGCATCAATTTTGCCACAATGCGAGAGACTGTCTTGGAGATCAGTTTGTCGCTGGATGACTGGCTAGTTGTTGCTGAATCTTGTGCGTGTGAATGTGTTACGGCAACGCAAGCAAACGCAAAAGCGACGGCAGCAAAACGTATTTTTATGGTTCTGGGGTTCGAAGAAAGCATCATGAATTCCTGTTGGTTGTTTATAAGACAACTTAGCCTTCGTGTTTTAACATACTATCCGGTACGAGAATCGTAAGGATTGGTTCGTTTACAAGCAAGGGTGATCTAGCATCCCGAGTTTCGGCAAGATCGATTTACAGAATTGAATCGGATTGAGCCTTGACCCGTTTATGTACCGAGCAATCTTGGGGTTACCTCACAAATTTTTTTTATTTTTTATTTTTTATTTGTCGCGAACCGAAACATTGGATCGGTCTCCAACGCGTTGTTAAGCTGAAATATAACCTGAAATGTTTGTTTTTGGAAATTTAGAACCAAAGGTTGCTCATCAGTACTTTGTAAAAAACTCGTATTGCGACTACGATCAGAGTGAAACTTTAGGTAAGAGAGCAGTATTCGGTGAGTTATAAACAACGTCTCAGTAATTCGCTCTGATCTGTGTATGGAATTGGTCGACTTGGCGAGAACTTGCCTCTACAATGGAGAGCCGTGGTTCACAAGTTGAATTACGCCCCTCCATCCACTTCCAACGACTGTTAAGAAAAATACTCTCGTGCCAGCCTTCCTTGTTATGAATGCCGGGGCCAACGCAGGCGCCCGCTTTGAATTATCCGTGCTTGAGGAAAATTTACTCGGACGCGATTGGGAATGTCGGATTGTCCTTAATGATCCGCAATGCTCTCGTGTGCATGCTGCCGTTTACCAAGATGAAGATGGTTGGTGGCTTCGCGATAATAAGAGTAGCAATGGGACCTATGTTAATGGCCAGTCCGTTGATCAAGCGAGATTAATGGAAGGAACCGAGGTTCGAATCGGTTCTAGCAGTTTCGTGTTTTCGGAATCCAACCAGCAGAGTGTTGCTAAGGCGCTTTCTGAAGAACCAGAGTCAGGGAGGTGTTCAGCAGGAAACCTCACGATTGTTCTCGATCGTTCGATGAATCCAAGGGAGACGGGGCAATATACGCTCGATTTTCTAAAAGGTCATAATTGGGGGCAAGACTTTTTCTTTTTGTTTCAATTGAGCGTTAAACTGCTCTCTGTTGATGATCCCGAGGCGGTTGCAAAGGTTTGTATGGATCGGTTAATGGAAAGAACCGACGCATCGGTGGTTGGGATTTTGTGGTTGTCGGACGATGGAATGCTGGCGCCGAAGTCAGTGATTCCAGCCGAAGCGGCAGACAAGCTTCAATTGGATACGAATTTGACTCGAAAAGTTGTCAAAGAAAAACGAGCTATCCGAATTGAGCATGACGGTTCTGATTCTCAAAAGCGGGCGGATTCGATCTGTGTGCCATTGATTGTTGAGGATGAGGTCAAAGGTGCGATTCATTTGTATCGCAATTTGGAACCATTTCGGGATTCTCATTTTCAATTAGCCTGTGCGATGTCAAATATTATGGTGCGTTCGCTGGCTCGGGCCAATCGTCATTCAACCCTGGCGGCATCGCATTCTCGGTTGGTTGAAAAGCATGCTGCGTTTGATGAAATGCTGGGTGAGAGCGAGGCGATGCAGTCGCTCAAATCAAAAATTGGACGCGTCTCCAAAGCTTCCGGGTGTGTTTTGGTTCGAGGTGAAAGTGGTTCCGGTAAGGAACTTGTTGCCCGAGCGATTCATCGGTCGAGTCCGCGAGCGGATCGTCCGATGCTCAGCGTGAACTGTGCGGCAATTCCGAAGGATCTAATTGAAAGCCAACTCTTTGGACATAAAAAGGGCGCGTTCACAAGTGCCGATCGAGATCATGTCGGTTGGTTTGAGCAAGCAGATCGTGGAACGCTTTTTCTGGATGAAATTGGGGAATTGTCGCTCGAAGGACAGGCTAAGCTTCTGCGGACATTGGAGGGTCATCCCTTTCTACCTGTTGGCGGCACAAAAGAGGTCAAGGTTGATGTGCGGGTAATTTGTGCGACGAATCGAGACTTGAAAGAATTTGTCGCAGAGAAGCAGTTTCGCGAAGATTTGTTTTACCGCTTGAGTGTTTATGAATTAATGATCCCACCGCTGCGAGAACGCGATAATGATATTCAGCGACTGATTGATTTCTTCTTGGAGCATTTTCGAAGTCAACATGGTCATCCAAAAATGAAATTGTCAAAAAAGGCCAACTCGCGATTGTTGGCCTATCATTGGCCAGGGAATGTTCGCCAGCTCCGGAATGTCATTGATAGTTCGATCGTCATGGCGGATGGCAATGAAATTCAATTAAGCGACCTTGGGATTCGCGAGCCCAACAGTGACGAGTTGGGGACGCTCAATATTGCTGATTGGGAAAAACGATTGATACGCGATGCGCTAAAACGGACTGGGGGGAATATTCCTCAAGCAGCTGAATTACTGGGAATAAGCCGTGCTACGCTATATCGAAAACTCGATGACCATGAGCAATACAGGGACAATTAAATCCGCTATGAACTTAATTTGAGGTTCGGAGGGGATTAGGGCGCTCAAGCGGATTTTCGATCCTTCTGAGTTAAGACGTCATGATTGTCCAGATTCTTGATGTAGATTTCCCGTTGCGGAAACGCGATCTCAATTCCTTTTTTCTGGAATTCAGCTTCGATGGCAATATTAAGTTCGTGTTGCACGCGAGCGAAAATGTCGCGGGAGGGGATGAACACTCGAAGATCGAAATTCAGTGTGCTATCTCCGAATTCTTTAAAAAATACATCGGGTGATGGTTCGGTTTGGACGAGCGGATGGCGTCGCGCCACTGTCATCAGTGTGTCGTGGACGAGTTGGGTGTCAGAACCATAGGCTACTCCGACCTTCAAAATAATTCGCGATCTTCGATCCGTGAGCGTCCAGTTCATTATGTCGTCAGTAATGAATCGTTTATTCGGAACGATAAGCTCGCGAAAATCAAAGTCTTTAATTGTCGTAGCTCTCAGTTGGATTCGAGTAACAGATCCTGTGACTCCGTTGACGGTGACCACATCGCCTAAGCGAATCGGTCGTTCAATGAGGATGATGATCCCTGAAATGACGTTGGAGAAAATTTCCTGCAGCCCGAATCCGAGGCCAACTGTCAATCCTGCTGCCAGCCACTGAACGCTTGACCAGTTGAACCCAATGATTTGGCAAGCAGTAATCAGACCTACGACACCGACAAAATAACGCAAGATAAAGGAGATGGCATAGCGGCCCCCCCGATCCAATGGGAGGCGATCAAGAAGGGTGATTTCTAAAAGACCGGGTAAGTTGCGACTCAAAATTAAAGTGATAATCGCCAGGCCGAAGGCGATTAATACGTGTCGAAGCGTTACGGATTCTTTTACGCCCTCGCCGTCGGTGGACGCCCAGGGTAATTGCCACTGGTCTAGATAGTCAATGACTGGGAGAACATCTGCAAAAAAATGCCAGCCAATTAAAATCATGGCAACGGTAGCCGTAGCTCGTAATAGGCGGTTGACTTGGGTCGAAATTTCGGTGATGTCAATCGACTCACCGCTGTTGATTTTGCCCTGTTCATCTCGGTTCAATTGACGAAGTTTGATTCTGAATTGAGCAATTAGCATTAAATGACTAAAAAAACCACCGACGATCGAAATTCCGATAATGAAAATGGCTGTCCACAGCATCCGCCAGCTCATTTGAATCGCTGTGAACTGAAAGCCAATGATCGATAGAATACCTAAGCAGATAGGGATTAGTGGAAGGCACCTGTAATTTAGTTGGCGAATATCGTCGAGCCAGTTCTTTGAGGTCACACGGGAGGCTGACCATTGCCTCAGTATTTTCGAAGTTGTCCGCAAACCGATGGTGAAGACGATCATTGAAGCGATGAAAAACAAGCGTCCCAGTGAGTCACTCCAAACTCCCGGTGTTGGTGAGGTAATTAATGGAGCACCATCAAAAGTTTCTAAGCTAATGTAAAGAAATCGAAGAGGAAGCCAGCCCAAGACAATTGTATAGACCAAGGAATAAAGCCCACGGCAAAGTTCAGCTGACCAGCCGAAGCAACGCTCTGCTAGGCCGTCGGAGCGCAAGGCTTGAACAAGCACCATGCAGGCGAAAAGAGGCGGGCAGAGAATCCAAAGTCCGCGAGAGACCGAGCCTGCCAATGAGGTGATTTCTTCGCTGGGGCTCAGTTGGTAGGCGAGGAAGGCGACCGTTGCAGGTGCGACGGTTGCGCGGAGGATGGTCGAAGCCACCGATTTGTAAACGGGGCTATAACGGGAGAATTTTTCAATGTTCTCTCGGAGAGTTTCATCCGGGCCAGTTTCGTTTTCATCAGACCGCTGCAGCTGATCTACCAGCTCGTCCTGCGTTGGGTGGATGTTGTCCTGATCGTCTTGATTGTGATGTGGTAGAGGTGGGGTCACGCGTTACCTCGCAATCGCTGCGAGAATATAAACGCACACATGATTAAGAAGCAGGCAAAGAGAGTTCCGTACGGCCTTTTCTTAATATTTGTGGAAACGTTGTTCGCCAAATCAAGCCACTGCTGAGGTGAAAAAAATAATTGAATCGAAGTCCAAGAATTTTTGAAGTCTGTAACTGACAATGGAGTAGTACTGCGAACCCACAGTGCGTTTTTCGCTGAATACTCTCTTGCCTCATTGACTTTGTTAATGAGTTGAATCAAACGTTCTCGCTCATTTACTAGGTGAGTTCGCAGTTTTTGGTAATCCAGTAGTAAATCAGAGGAGTACTTCTGTTGTTTATCAAGGAGTTCATTTGCGAGGTTTGTGAATTCGGGTAACGGTAAACTGTCGCCTTCACCGTTTCCAGAGTCAACTCGCTCGGCTATCAACCGTTTGATCTGTGTGGTTCGCTTTGACAGGACTCGTAGCTTTGCTTTTAGGTTAAGTTCGTTAAGCTGGCAATTTCGCAGTTCTGCATTGATTGAATCAATTCTCGCTTGGCTTTCAAAAGTGTGCATGAGGTTTCGGCTTAGCTTTACTAGCTCAATACCCCGATTTTGCCGATTGCCACCCGGCATCTCAATTTTATCTTTGATGCTTTCGAGGTCGGTGTTGATTTCTTCGTATTCTTGATCCGCAGTAGTGGATTTTTCGTTGCACTCTTCAATGTCCAACGCAATGTCACTCCTTAGTTGCGTTATTTTATGATTTTCATCAGCGATTTTTGCTAGTGATTTGTCAGTTTGAATTACTTGAATACTGGCCTGTTTTGCTTGTTCCTGCTGAGACGAAATTTCTAAACTTTGTTTTTGATTAAAAGTTCTTCTCCATAATTCAATTTCAAGATCCAGCGTTTTTTTGTTGCGTTGAATGATCGCTTTTTGAATAGGAAGGAGTACGCTTAATTGTTCCTGTTTGATTGTTTCGAGGCCAATCTGTTCTAGCTGTTTGTTAGATTTCAATTTTTTGGCGTCAAAAATTAAACGAGCATTATCGTTTTTCGAAGTTGACTGACTTTCCCAAAAACTCTCTTTGGTTTCTTTTAACTCTTTAAGGATCTCTGTTTTAAGTGTTGGGTTTGTTGCTATCTGAGCGGCTAGTTCTTTGGCTTTATCTTCGATGATAGATTGTTTTGACTTTAACTCATCTCGCTCTTGATTTTTGTATTTTAGTTCTGTTTCAATTTGTTTCGAGTTGTGATCCGGGCTTGGGGAATTGGGGGTAGATTTGAAACCGAGTTGCTCCTTCCATTTTTTTAATTCATCCGGAAACGCCGCGCTACGTTTTTCTTCATCTGAAATTTCCTTTTGAATCACTATGGTCTCTTTGACGATTTGATCGGCAAGGTTTAGCTGAGTCAGTTCATCTTCTTTGGTTTCGTTATCGAGAGTGTTATTGGAAGCGATGAGTTCAATTCGACCTTGAATCCGTTTTGCCAATTCGCCGAGTGAGAGTTCGGCGGCAACTAGTTGGGGTGAGGCGTCTCTTTCAGAGTCTTGCCCTGACTTTAATTTAAGTAGTTTAGTTTCTGGCTTGGCGTCCAATGCTTGGCTTGTTGGTTGGAGGGGTTCCTGAAAGCTTGTGTTCGTAAAGCTGGGGTCTTTGATTAAAATCTCGGGCTGAGCCGAGCGATTTGTGTTGCCAGAACGAGAGGCGTCAGTGGATCGAGTCAGAGGGGCCATGGGTTCAAGTTGGCCCATGCTGGCTATTTCGAGTGTTGGTTTTATCGACGATCTTGGTGTGTAAGGGGTGAACAATCGATTGTGTTTGGGGTTGATAAACGGTTGGCCCATTGAGAAAAGTTGAGGGGTGACTGGCTCTGAGGCGAACTGGAAATAATTTGTTGGATTCAGATTCACCGTGACTGGAGGGGGGGCGCCCAACTGCATGCTAGAAGAATCGGTGTGAGGCAATCGTGACGGCTCGATGGGCAGTAATAAGTTCACGCCTGTTTCGGAGTTCTGGCCGAGTGCTGGTGATGGCACAACGCAAGCTGCGCTGACCCACAATATTGAGAGCAGAATAAGTAAGCTGTAAGTCTTTTTTTTAAACTGCACGCTGAACTACCGCGATCGATATCGAGTCGAAAAAAGGTGCGGAAGTTTAGGATGGGTTGGCGGGTGTCACAAGGCCAAAGGACAGTGTGGCGGGGACGGCTGTCTTATGCCCAATGTTTGCTATCAGCAGCACTATTGCGGCTGGCGGCGAGGCGAATGGAGTGCTGGCATATCGCACTAGCTAATCGGGGATATAAATCTTACTTTTGTTTTTAACCAATAATAAGACCCGCTTCCAACTTGCTTATTGAGGAATAACCACGGCAATTACCTTACTCAGCCAGTTTGTCCAGAAACGGGATTGGGAAATCTGGTTCGGTGATTCGGCTTTTCAAAAATCCGGCTTCTAACTTCGCGACAATCTCAGGATGATCGCTGGCGACATCCTTAGATTCAGAGGGATCCGTTTCAAGATTGTAGAGTTCCCACTCAAGTGGTTGTTCCCCTTTTCTTAGATTTCTTCTTAGCGCTTTCCAGTTCCCGTCTCGAATTGCAACAATTCCACCGTAGCCATTGAATTCCCAAGTCATGGGTTGCTCACGTTTAGGGTTGGCACCTGATTTCATCGCCCCGGTAAGATCAATTCCGTCAAGAGTTTGTGTTGTTTCGAGGGGGGCATCAGCAATGTTAGCAAGCGTTGGAAACCAATCGGGGAAATAGGATGGTGTCAGAACCTCGGATCCTGGCTTTACATGGTTAGGCCAGCGGACAACGCATGGCACACGAATGCCACCCTCATAGCAACTTCCTTTAAATCCTTTTAATCCGCCCGTTGAATTAAAGAAGGTGGAAGCGGCACCGCCGACATGGAATTTAGGGTCGCGACTGCCGTGTGTTGGTCCGTTATCGGATGTGAATATGACAATGGTGTTTTTTTCAAGGTCGAATTTTTTCAGATTTTCGAGAATGGTTCCTACGTGTTCGTCTAGATCTGAAATCATGGCAGCGTATCCGGCGCGCGGTCGAGGGTGAGGAAGATAACCGTTTTGTCCGCGGTAGACGCCGTTTTCTTCGTCCCATTCGGTTGGGTACTGATTGATCCACTCTTGTGGCGGTTGCATCGCGACGTGAGGTTCGACAAACGGCAAGTAAAGGAAGAAAGGTTTATTCTTATTCTGTTCAATGAACTTAACAGCTTCGTCGAGAATTAGATCGGGTGCGTAATTTTCTGCGCGGTAATCATCTGCTCGAACTTCGCCGGACGGTAATCTTAGGTGCCCAGGAATTGCGAAGTTATTTATCCTTACCTCTTTTTCGTCGCTATCGAGAAAAGGAGGGTAGTAGCTGTGAGCATTTCGTTGACAGTTATAGCCGTAATAGCGATCAAAGCCCTGCTTCATTGGAGACCCCGTTGTATTAGAAGGTCCTAACCCCCACTTTCCAAAGGCTCCATTAGTATATCCTGCTGATTTAAGAACTTCCGCAAGTGTTACGACTTCGTTGGTGATGGGAAATTGCCCTGGAAATATTCTCCCGTTGCCAGAGTCCCGGTTTCCCCGGATTTCAGCATGAGCCAAGTTTTGGCCAGTGAGTAAAGTACAGCGAGCTGGGGCGCAGACTGGAGCGCCGGTATAATGCTGGGTGAATCGAGCGCCTTGGGATGCCAATTGATCGATGTTTGGTGTTTTGATTTTCTCCTGGCCATAGCAGCCAAGTTCTCCATAGCCGAGGTCGTCGGCGAGAATAAAAACGATGTTAGGTGGGGTGTTTTGCTGAGCGACCGCGATTCTATCCACAGAAAACGCACAGCAAATAACAGCAAAAACGAAATAAGGTTGAATAAGGAATTGCATAAAGGCGTCCCGTGGAAATCAAATATAATTTATC
>CALKNI010000042.1 GCA_938091115.1 uncultured Pirellulaceae bacterium
TTCAGTCGATGGAGCAAACAGCCATGGAGCCGAGATTGGGCATATTGTAATAGACACTCGGGAGGATGCGAGAATCTGTGGGTGCGGTCAGGCGGGTCACTTAGAAGCCTATGCGAGCGCAACGGCTCTGGTTGAGCGAACCAGAGAAGCGATGGGAAATCCGGATGCTGGAACCGTCTTAAGAGATTTGATTGGAGAGACATCGCCTTTGTCTGCTTTGATGGTAGCGACGGCCGCCGAGGAAGGAGATGCCCTGGCAATGAGGTTGGTTTCCGAAACAGCGGTCTACCTTGGTCGAGGAATCGCTCAATTGGCCCATTTAATCGACCCGGCAGCGTTTATACTGGGTGGGGCTATGAATTTTGGAGGGGCGGATTCACCTTTGGGAGTGAAGTTTCTTAATGAGGTGAAGGCTGAAGTCAGGAGACTGGTCTTTCCCGTCCTCGGGGAACGTTTAGTGCTCAATTTTGCAAAGCTTGGCTCGGAAGCCGGTTTCGTTGGCGCTGCTGGATTGGCGAGATCCCAATACAATAGAACGCGTTAATGCTTTTCTTCCATTCGACGATTGCGACGTCGGCAAACTTTATAACTTTAACCCAACGTTAGATGCACCACGGCATGGCCAAAATCAAAACCGAGAATATTCGAAACTTTTGCATTATCGCACACATCGATCATGGCAAGAGTACCTTGGCTGACCGGATGCTTGAGCACACCGGCACGGTTCAGAAACGGGAAATGCAGGAGCAAGTTCTGGACGATATGGAACTTGAGCGGCAGCGAGGCATTACGATTAAAGCCCGTGCTGTTGCCATGCGAATCATGCATGAGGGGAAAGAGTACGAACTAAATCTGATTGATACTCCTGGGCATGTTGACTTTCAGTATGAAGTTTCCCGATCGCTCAACTGTTGTGAGGGGGCAGTTTTACTTGCTGATGCGTTTCAAGGCGTAGAAGCTCAAACCGTAGCGACTGGATATGCCGCCATTGAGCACGATCTCGATATTATTCCGGTGATTAATAAGATTGATCTGCAGTATCAACGAGCCGACGAAGTGGCTCAGGAAATGGAACAAACGCTTGGAATCGACGTTGATAGCGTTGTGCGGGTAAGTGCCAAATCTGGCATTAACATCGATCAGTTAATCGACAGCATTGTAAAGAACATTCGCCCCCCGAAAGGTGAACCGGATGCGTTGTTACAGGCGATGGTATTCGATTCTCATTACGACGAGTTCCGAGGTGCAATCACCTACGTCCGAATTATGAACGGGACGGTTAAAAAGGGCGACAAAGTTCAGTTTGTTCGCGCCGGTACGGAACACGAAGTGGTGGAGTTGGGGCAATTTACGCCAAAACAGACCCAATGTGAATCTTTGACCGTTGGCCAGGTTGGTTATTTAGTGTGCAACATCAAATCGCTGGAGGACGTCAATATCGGCGATACCGTGTCGACGGCGGGCAAGGTACACGCGGAACCGTTGTCGGGCTACCAAGAGCCAAAGCGAATGGTTTATTGCGGCCTCTATCCTTCCGATGGCCAGGATTTCTCTGAGCTCCGAGATGCTCTTGGTAAACTAGCGATTAACGATCCGAGTTTTGAGTTTACTCCGGAATCAAGTGAGGCTCTGGGATTTGGATTTCGTTGTGGTTTTCTGGGAATGCTTCACATGGAAGTGGTCCAGCAAAGGCTTGAACAAGAATCGGATGTCGATTTGGTTCAGACGGCTCCTAACGTTACCTATCAGGTTTTGACCAAACGGGGTGAAGTCCTTCATATTCACCGACCTCAGGAAGTGCCTGATCCGGGAGAAATTGAAGAGTTTCGTCAACCGATTGTCCGTGTGAACCTAATTCAGCCTCAGGAGTACGTGGGTGCAGTCATGAAGTTGTGCCAGGAGCGGCGCGGAATTCAGCAGAATACCGAGTACCTCTCTGCAACTCGAATGATGCTGACCTACGATCTGCCTTTGGCAGAGGTCATTTATGATATGCACGATAAGTTGAAGAGCATCACGCGTGGGTATGGGACCATGGATTATGACCTGACTGGTTATTTTCCCGCGGATCTGGTCCGCCTCGATATCATGGTAAATGGTAAAAAAGTTGATGCTTTGAGTGTGATTTGTCATCGAGCTGACGCTGATCGACGCGGTCGTGTGGTTTGTAAAAAATTGAAAGAAGAGATTAGCCGCCATATGTTTGAAGTTGCAGTTCAGGCAGCGATCGGAACACGTATTATTGCGAGGGAGACAGTGAAGGCTCTCCGGAAAAATGTTACAGCGAAATGTTACGGTGGTGACATTTCGCGGAAACGTAAACTTTGGGCCAAACAAAAAGCTGGTAAGAAGCGAATGAAATCGATTGGTAGTGTCGATATCCCGCAGAAGGCGTTTATGGCTATTTTAAATACGGGCGAAGAAAAGAAGTAGTTTCGCTCCAGCCAATTCTTTCGGCTGGGGTTTGTGAAACCGCCTAAAGTGGTGTTGCCCGAAAATGAAAGATTCTCGTTAAATGCGTTGAATTCGTTTGACGTTCGGGTGGCGCTACTTAAAAATGAATTTCCAGTTCGGGAGTGACGCTCGCTTGCCTGTAATTTAGAGTTTGCTTTTCAAATTCTTCATTTTGCTTGGCATCTCGAGGTGCTTTGTTGGTTCTTTAGTTTTTAGGAAATGATCGTGCCCAATTTCAAAATGATTCGCGTTTGGAGTTGTCTTCTCGCGTTAACCTGCATTCAGCCTCTCGTTGGTCAGGATGCCGATTATAAAATGCAAGGGGAATATAGTGGATCGGTTTCGGCCGATGGGGAAGAATTGAAGTTTGGATTACAAGTGATCGCTTTGGGGGACGGCAGTTTTGAGGGCGTTGGTTACCGGGGTGGTTTACCTGGAGACGGTTGGGATATGGGTAATCCCAAACGCGTCGGGCCTGTAAAATCGGTCGATGGAAAATTATCGTGAACCGCAGGGGATGCGACCATCGAAGTCGTCGATGGCGGTGCGACAGTTCTCGCCGACGGCCAGAATCTTGGAAAATTATCAAAGGTAGAGCGAAAGAGTCCTACGCTTGGGCAGAAGCCTCCCAAAGGTGCCGTGGTGTTGTTCGATG
>CALKNI010000043.1 GCA_938091115.1 uncultured Pirellulaceae bacterium
GGCTGGATCGGTTGGAGAATTCGATTGGACGTTTGCGCCTGGGTTGAAGGTGCTAGAAAGCCCATGGCTGCGAGCGTGAGTACTGATTTTAAAAACCCATGTGCTGCCGAAATTCTTGACATAATTAGCCGATCACGAAAACGGTTGTCTTGCTTCGAAAGTAAACTGCTTCTCTCTAAAAATCGGAATTAGTGGCTAAGATATTTAACCCGCTTTCCAGCAGCAGATGTTTCAGTTTATACGAGCTAGCATTCGTTGGGATCGCTTTCTTTTGCCCAGCAAATGAGCGAGTCGAAGTGTTAGATGAAATTGGCGATTATAGCGACTACGACCATCGTCGAGCCAATAATCAACTTTCCCAGAGTGCCAAAAAGCCGGCCTAGGAAGGCGGCAGTGCTTATTTTCACACTATCTGGGTTGGATTTGCCAATCCATTTTTCGCCGATGAAAGCGCCGATGAAAGCACCGAGTGAGGCAAAAAGCAATGAGCCGAAAAGGCTACCCACCAGCGGAATGGGGATGGGCAGTCCTAGTATAGCACCCGCAATTCCACCGATGACTGAGCCAACGACTGAGAGCGTAGCGCCGCGGCTTGAGCCTCCCATTTTTTTTGTGCCTAAAACCGAAGTGCCAAATTCAATGGCTTCGCCGAGGGTGGCCAGTCCAATGAGGACGACAATGGTCAACCACGTGGTTTCGTAATTCTTAGGCTCGAATAACATCCACAGCAGACTCAATAAGACGATAAGCCAATTTCCGGGTAAACCGACCAAATTGAGAATCCAGAACAGGATTAGCAAAATGATGAATAGCGAAAACAGGAAGTGAACCATGAGAGGCCGATCTGAGAGCTTGTTCGCGGCAAAACTAAAACAGAAACATTATGTTTGATTGTACTGTTTCGATCATCTCGTGGAAAATCACAAATCCTGTTGCGCGCTTACCGCAGATGACTTTGGCATTAACGCGTGTTTCGGCGCGAAGTAATCGCGGGTCGATTGCTTCGTTGGGGAATTGAACGCGAACCAGCGCGGTATTTCCTTCGTCTGAGTGAACGTCGAGTTTTTCATCGATGTCCAAAACCACGCCGGTGTATTCCGTTCCCGGATTGGAAAGTAGAGCAAATGTGACTTTGAGTGGTTGTTCGCTGATTCGCATTGCTTCAGTAAGATGCCCAAGACGCCGCTCTGGCATTTCCAGTTCGATGAGCCACTCAGTGTTTGGGTTAACAATCGTCATTAAATTCTGGCCGCGAGTCACGGGGCGGTGCATTAAATTTTGTTTGGCGTTCCAGTTGACGACACGCCCCGTTGCAGGACTTGTGACCGTCAGGAGTCGCCGTTCCTCTAAACGGATTTCTAATTCGCGTTGGAGGTATTCGATTGTTTTTGTTGCCAACGCAATGCTGTTGTTTACTTCGACTAATTCGAATTGGCTCAGGTCATTGCGGTTTTGGAGTTGAAGGTTGGAGGTTCTTTCAGCCTCTTGAATCGCGATTTGCCCGTTGATTTGGTCGATTGCAAGTTCCAGGTCACTATTTTTCATTTGCGCCAGCGGTTGACCTTGCTGTACCAATGTGTCGCCGTCGTCGGAAACAAAGATTGTTTCCATCGTTCCATTGATTTTCGCGAACACTTCGTGTTGTTCAGCCGGAATTAAACTGCCTTTGGCGCCGAGTCCAAAAGTCCAAGGGAAGCAGGTTAGGAAAATTAGTATGACGGCCACCATCCCAGAGATGGCGAGTGCTTTGGTGCGCCGGCTGGATTGAAATAGGGAAACGAATTGTCCGATCATTTTCCAAACGGGAAGTAGGAAGATTTGGTGATGTTGGGTCGCATTGGCAAGGGCTGACTGGCAGTGGAGGGTAATTGTTTCAATGTTATTCTTTAACTCAGGGTTGATCCTAGAATCGCTGAGTTGTTCGATGATCAGAGCTCCGACGGGAATCGGTTTTTTTCCAAATGAAGTTGGGTCGGATGGGGGGAGCTGTTCGTAAAAAAGAGGAAGGATCGTCAGCATTTTTGTGTGCGATCGATCGACATATTTGTGCAATGACTCTCTTAATGGTGGTGGTACGTTATCGCTTGATCCGGAATACCAAAGTGGCTCTTTCGTTTGTATGACTAATGAAGCGAGCTGAGATAACTGCTTGATTTGGGTTGCTCGCCGTTCGATTGTATCGAGGCCGCTAACCGCCTCGACTTGACATTGGCGGTCATTTCCAATGGCAACGCTGAAGCGATCGCATTCAAGAAATCGACGTCCCTCATTTGCGATGGCGTAGGCGACCTCTTGAGTATCGAGGCTTTGGTGAATAATTCCGATGAATTGTTCTCGCCGGTTCCACATCGCACGCTCGATTCCATAGGAGCGAATCTTTTGATTGCTGAGGAATTCGTTTGCGATGTCTCCCATTTGAGACACAAATTTTAAATAGCCGCGCTGAGTCGTGAGACCCGCGCCCGGTCGTTGGAATATTTCGATTAGGCCAACAGTAGTTCTGTCGATTTTTAGCGGTTGTAAGATCAAGAGATGGTCGGTTGGATTTCCCGTTGGGTGGTCTCCGTAGGCTCCCGAAGCGGGAGGTACGAGTACAGCCTGCTGAGTATCCAGTGTTTTTTTAAGCAGTCGCAGGTGCTCGATGGCTGCTGTTTGACCAGTCAATTTTAAGACCGGGGGAACATTGACGTAATGTTTCAGCGCGAGGTTGGCGGATTCTGGATCGACCAGCCAAATGGCTGCTCCTACCGAAGCGAGGGCATTGGCAATGCGTGGAGTAAACCCGTCCATGAATTCATCCACGGTCGAGTTGGTCTGAGTGAGGTTTCGAATCTCTTCCACGAGTATCCGAATCTGATTTTTTGTTTTATCGACAAGTTTCGGATCGACCGAGCCCGCGAGTGGTTGTTGAGGTTCGCTCGAATTCGGTGACTGGTGGAGGGAAGCAGATGGTGTGTGAGAATTCGCTGGTTGGTGGTGAGGTGCGGGTGGCCCTAAAGGGTCGGCGCTGAAATTGCCGAGATTGGGGGTGTTAAATTGTGGAGAAGGTTGCGACATTGAAAAGTAGCGATTGTGCTTGGAAGACAATAGACAGTGGCACCTGCTTTAAGCGATAATGCGGGAGAACTGTCCTTGAAATCGCTGGTTTTGGCAACCTCGATTCGAGAATGCCAGCATTTTTGCGAGGATAAGGTAAGAATTATCTGGCGACAGCACTGGATTCCCATTCTGTAGAAGGCGGTTGGAATCGAATGAGCATTGCAATTAATTAATTTATGTTTGGCGTGAATTTATGCGATTTATTGGCGATTTAGATGACTCTCGACAAGCTCAGAATTTTTCTGCGTATTTGCTCGTGAAGGGGATTGAAACTCAGGTCGATGAACTTGAGGCGGGAACGCGTTTTGAAATTTGGGTAAAGGACGAAGACCAGTGTGATGCGGCTCTGGCTGATCTTAAAGCTTTTCAATTGAATCCTAATGACTCCAAATATGCCGAGGCGGTCCAGCAGGCCCAGGTGCTTGTGCGGGCGGAGGAAAAAAAACGCCAGCAGGCGCAGAAGCGGATGGTCAAAGTCTCTGGGGGAGTTCTGCCAAAACGCAAGCCGTTAACGATGGGAATCATCTTTGTTTGCGCTTTGGTTGGCTTGCTGACCAGTTTTGGTGAAGGTGTAGGTAACGGTGAAAATGCTCGGGTTAAATATGACGACCCTGTATACCGCGCACTTCAGTTCGTCTGCTTAAATAATGCTGCTCTTGAAAAGGAGCTTGAGAGTTGGGACGGTTCGAACCTACAAGAGGATCTAAGTTTACGCCTCGCGAGCATACGCCGAGGGCAAATCTGGCGATTGTTCACCAATGTGTTCATCCATTACGGGATCTTCCATCTCATTTTTAACATGATTTGGTTTTTCCAGTTTGGAACTTTGATTGAGAACCGTTATGGCACAGTAAAGTTTGGAAACCTTGTTCTAGCGACGGCAATTTTTTCCAGTTTGCTCCAAGGTATCGTGCCCGGTGCAGTTGGGGGAAGTGTTCCTTTTATCACTTCCGGTGGTTATTGGATAAGTGCGTTTGGCGGCATGTCGGGGGTTGTTTATGGGTTGTTTGGTTTCATCTGGATGAAATCAACCTATGACCCAAATTTCGGTTACCGGCTTTCACAGTCAACGATCATCATTTTGATGGGGTGGTTGTTTTTCTGCATGTTGCCCCCTGAAATGCGGGCTGGAATTGGATTTGGCAGCAGCGTTGCCAATTGGGCGCACGGAGTTGGGCTGATTGTTGGTCTCGCTGCAGGTTACGCGACCTCGGTTATTCGCCGCTAGTGAATCAATCGAGTGGGCGGATCGATTTTCTATTTAGCTATTTATTCAATGCACCATTTGTCGAATCTGCTTGACGGGGAGTAGATTCGACCTGAGTATCGACCCGTTTCCAACCAAGCGGAACGCTGGGGCGAACAAAGGCTCCAAAGAAATCTTGGAGTTTGAATAACTGGTTATTCAATTCACGATCCTGAAATTGGAAGTAGCTACTGGTTTCGTCACCACGGGCTGGATCGTAGTTGGCGGAATAAAGATGCATTGCCGATGGGAGAAAGTCCTTTCGGGCAATCACGAGTTCAATTTTAGAGTAGGTTCTGGCGTCTTGAATTCGTTTTGGATAAAGCTCGAGCCAGTACTCATCTTGAACACCTTCGGGTGTCGCCGAACGCACCCAGTATCGTTCCTGAATTACTTTTTTCTCAGCACCAAAAATAAATGGAAGAGGGCTCTCTGAAATATTTCCCTGCATATTCGGGGGGATTTTGGTTTCATAAAGACGTTTGGTACTGAAGTCAAAATCGAACACGCTTTTGCCGTCGCAGATCCAACGCTCTTGTGATATCGCATCATTGGCTTGTTTGTATTCAGCATCTCCATTTGGAATTTGTGGCGGACGAGAGAACAGAAGAATATTGGTCGTCTCGTAACGTGCTCGATCAGGGGCTGCAAATCTAATTTGTCCCTGAGTGATTTTGTGAGCGGCGAGACGGTTGTTGCGTGGATCCCGCCAATTAACTGCTTCGCTGTCGTATTCGTACCTGACAAAACCGCAACGGTATTTTTCAACCCGTTTGCTGTTTTGTTCCCAGAAATCGAGAAGGTCATTGACATATTTTTCATGCTGAGCGTCGAGAGGAAACCCCGGAGGTTGGCGAGTTGGATTGGCTAAGGCTTGCTGCTGAGCCTGCGCTGTGGCGGCCAATTGTTGGGGTGAAAGCTGGACTCTTTGAGGTTGGCTGGTCGTTCCTTGTAACTGAGTTTGAGCCAGAACCGAGCTGGCAAACATTGACAAGCTAATAGCCAGAATAGTGTTGAGACACCCGTTAAGCATTTCTTCTTCCTTGAATCAAAGCCTTTTCCATCGCGCACGGAATACCCGTGCGTTGCTGAGTCTATCACTTCGCGCAGGAGTGACCTAGGTGAATCGATCCGCTAGCACCTTTCCTTTAAGAGGTAGGGCAGGGGAGTTGGGAAGGGGGTGTTTCGTCGTTTCCGCCAATTGCATTGACGACCAGAGCCCTGAGATTGGGGGCTGCGATTGAAGCGGCATCAATGACTTCTTGTCCGGAAGTCGCTTCGAGTACATCGGGTTTAGCAACATTGGATACGACAGACATCGCGAGAACCTGCATGCCATACCGGCTTGCAACATTGACTTCCGGTACCGTAGACATCCCGACGACATCGGCCCCCACTTTTTTTAAGAATCGGTACTCAGCCTTGGTTTCATAGTTGGGGCCAAGCATGGATGCATAAACGCCTTGGTGCAAAACGAAATCTTGCTCGCGGGCGCAGGTGATGGCCTGTACGATCAATTTCCGGTCATACAAATCGCTCAACTGCGTTGGGCGCTGCTGAGGTGCTGGTGGCGAAAGATCAGCAGTCGAGCGGAACATGAAATCGAGATGACTTTCGATGAGCATGATCTCGCCGCTTTGGTAATTGGGATTAATTCCCCCTGAAGCATTACTGATGAACAATGTCTTTATGCCCAGCTGATTCATCACGTGAATGGGAAGTGTGGACAGGTCGACTGGATAGCCCTCGTACAGATGGAAGCGCCCCTGCATGGCGATGATGTTAGCGCCGGCGAGGCGACCGCAAACGAGTTGTCCCCGGTGACCGGTTGCCGTGCTTTTGGGGAAGAACGGAATTTGTTCATAAGGGAGTATGCGGTCGACAGCGATTTCGTCGGCAACTTGTCCAGCGCCGGTTCCCAAGACAATACCGAAAGCGGGGCTAGATCCCCATTGCCTGGAGATATGATCTGCTGCTTTCTTGATTATTGTGGAAAATTCCAACGGCGCAGGCTACTGTTTAAAAGATCGGGAATGGGTGGATACTTTGGAGGGAATGGAGGTTGGTGGCTTAGGTTGTTTTAGGCGACTTCTTCGGCCAAAACCCCGAGTACCAATTCCGTTAGTTTGGGTTCGGCTTCGTTGGCAATTCTGATAATTTCGTTAACGTCCGCAGGTTTAAGTGCATCGGCGAGGCACATGTCAGTGATGATCGAAAAACCGACGACACGCATGCCGGCGTGGATTGCCACGATGACCTCTGGAACGGTCGACATTCCGACCACATCGGCGCCAATGGTTCGAAGGAAGCGATATTCAGCCCGAGTTTCCAGGTTTGGTCCGGCAACGGCAACGAGTACTCCCTGGTGAGCAACAATGTCTTGGGCTCTTGCGATACGAAGGGCGCGATCAATCAGTTGATGGCAATAGGGTTCGCACATGTCAGGGAAGCGTGGTCCCAATCGATCGTCGTTGATGCCAATTAGCGGATTGTCTCCCATCAGGTTGATCTGATCTTCGATCAGCATGATGTCTCCTTCGGAGAAGTAAGGATTCAATCCCCCCACCGCGTTGGAACAGACCAATAGGTCTGCACCGAGCGCCTTCATGACGCGAACCGGTAGGGTAATTTCTTTGAGTGGATAACCCTCGTACATGTGGATCCGCCCCTCCATCGCAATGACTGGAAGGCCATTGAGAGTGCCGCAAACGAGTTGGCCTTTGTGGGATATCGCAGTGGATTGCGGGAAGTTGGGAATGTCGGCGTAGTCAATGGAGGCTGCAACCTCGATCTTTTCTACCAGTGATCCTAGGCCAGTGCCAAGAATGATCCCGGCTTTGGGTGTTTGGGACCACTTGGATTGAATAAAAGCGACTGATTCCTGAATCTTGTCAAACAAGTCGAGCATAACTGTATCCTGAGTACTGAAGGTCAACGCAACAACCTACCCGACACGGGTTTTAGTGCTCAAGTGGCTATCGCTGTAACCAGCCTAGAGCATGGGTCGAAACGGTAGTGGTAAAAGCGTGCTTCGTTTGATTTTAAGAGCTTTTTACTTGGTTTCAGAGTCATCTATTTTTTTTGAGGCAATTTTTTTGGGCATCGGTTCAAATTCGAATTCGTTTACGAGTTGCGTCGCGATCGGGTCCACGCGGCGGGAAACGGATTCGGCCAGTGTAAAGACGAGCGTCACTCTTCGACCGTCTTCGTTGGTCACGTGGTAGTAGAACCAATTGACCGGAACGCCCTCTTCTTGGCCACCAACGACGACTTGAAGTGCCATGTGTCCTGCCAGCGTCGGCAGACTTGTGGCAGCCAAAAGAACTGCGTTCTCATCCGCGGCGATAATTTTGGCGACTTCAGTCTTGTAGTCTTCCAAAGTCAGGGGATTGTCGGCGGGTCGCGAAGGGAGTTGTACGATGTTGCACTGTGCGAGCAGTTCGTTTCCATCAATGAACCGGAGAACGGCGGCATCCTTTTCGTTTGCAATCATCTTCCAGCGCGGTTCGTAGGTTACCGAAAAATTGCCTGATTCACTTTGCCAACGAACACGTTGGCGAATTTTATTGTCTTTTACGGTGAACTTCGCCAACGATTCATTGGAAAGTTGATCGGTGGTGGCGTCAGTGATACGAAGATCGATTTTGGTCTTTCCATCAAATCCCGGGGCAATCTGGCCAGGGCCACGACGCTCGCGCACGGTCAACTTTAGACTCGACAATGACTCTTCCAGCCGGTTGATAGTTGCAATTCCACTGAGTTCCATTTCCGTGACGACGTCGTTAACGTCGCCAAGCAGAGTGCCGATGATGTAGACACGCGCCGAATTTGAATCGTATTTTTTTAATAGAATTCGAACTTTGGATTCTTCGATGCGATTCAGTCGGAGCATTTTGGCGAGAGCTTCAACCGGTGGTTCCCAGCTGTCGCCTTCTTTGACCGATTTTCGACTGAACACAGAGGAGAGGGTCATCGGGTCAGCCGGATTTTGAATCAATTCAAGTTCTGCCTGATCTAAGACTCCAGCCATAGACGCTAGTTCAACCTGCTCCCCAGCCTTCTCCCGGAGTCGAGCAACAATCAATTGATTTTTTGAACTGAGCTCAGGTTTCGTCGTTCCTCGATCAAGTTTGATCCGGCCATTTGCTTTTTCGAAAAAGCGAATGGTTTGTTCTCCGCTGGTCGTTCTTTGAAAAAATGACAATTTCGCATCGACATTCAACGGCAGAGGTACAATTTCGCCCGTTTCTTCACTGGGAATGGTTACCGTTCCGCTGTGCATGAAGTCACACATGACCCGACACTGGGAACCTTTTTCAAAATTGACACTGAGATCAATGACCTCCTGCGCCAAAATGGGGGGTGCAGCAACGACCAGAGCTAAGGCAAAAAGAGACAGTTGGCAGCAAAAAGTCGGAAATCGTTGGTTTTTAAGCATTATTCTTTCCAAGAAGTCGTCTAAAAGGCGCGAATTATGGGGTGTGTTCAAAATCACCGCTGTTTGGTCAACAATCGACCAATTTTCGTCTCAAATCGAACAATCTCGTCTCGATCCGAAATGTTTGCCATCGGCTATAAAACGCCGATTGAGTGGGTGGAATTCAATTTTATACGGGAAAAACAGGTGATTTGTGGTTATTCGTGAGTTTCCGAGGAGCTTTGGAACGTATTTTGCTGCGTAAAACATATAAACTCCGGCGAAACTGAGGCTTCTTTAGCTAGCGACTTTCGGTTGTTTGGGATGCTAGGGCGAGTTGCTGGACGTGGGATGGAAGTGATACCTAAACGGGCGTCGGGGTGAACGAATGCGAGCACATCGAACATTTGTTAGATCGGCTCGTAATTAAAACCGTAAGAACACTGAGGTTCGGTCGGTTTACATGATCAGGATGATCGTAGATGTTAGGAGTCTCGGAGTTTTGGATTGAGTGCGAAATCAGAAGCGTGCTTGGTTTGGGCGAAGAGGCACAAAAGAAATAAGGCTTGTCATGCACTCCGATTACAAATGTGATTCAATTCGAGATTTACGCGACCAGCAGGTGCGTTTTGCGCCACGGGACAAAAAGATTGAACAAGTGGATTGTGCTGAAAAGCTGCTGCGCGATATTCATCTCGATCGAGATTATAACTTTGAGTTCGTTTGTTTCCGAATTACTGGTTTCCGGCCTGAAAAATCAGCAATCGTAAAAATAAAAGGGGAGAACCTTCGTCACGATTTACATTGTTTTATCGAGGATCTTTCTGATTCTGCCAACGTCAGTGCCGAGGAGTTTGGTCAGCCAGTGCATACCGTCGATGATTTGAGCAAGATGTTCAATGTCTCGACCAAGACGATTTCGAGATGGCGTCAACAAGGTTTGGTGAGTCGTAAATTTATCTTCAATGGCGGTCGCCGACGCGTTGGTTTTTTGCATACCAGCGTCGATCAGTTTGTTAAGCGGAATCGTCAGAAGGTGAAGCGGGGTGCTCGGTTCAGTCAACTCAGAAAAGCAGATAAAGATGAAATCATCGAACGAGCTCGCCGGCTTGCGAAAGCTGGTGGATGTCCCGCCGATATCACGCGTCGAATTGCGAAACACATGGATCGAAGCGTCGAGACTATTCGCTACACGATTAAGCAGTTTGATTGCGACAATCCGACAATTGCAGTGTTCCCGGATCAGTCAGGTCCACTGAACCTTGAGATGAAGGAACGGGTTTATGCCGATTTTAGTGCAGGAAGATCGGCCGAGTCGATTGCGAAGCGTTACGGCAGAACAAAAACGACGATCTATCGGGTCATTAATGAGGTTCGTGCGAATTTGATCATGGAGCTTCCGCTCGATTTTATGGATAACGCGGAATTCCATCGAAGGGCGGCTGAAAAACGGATTGTGGATTCGGAGATGCCGGTTCCCGAGACAAAGACGCGGAGGACAAAGCCGCCGGCTGGTTTGCCTCGCTATTTGGCTTCGCTTTACGAGGTCGCTTTGTTGACGCGAGAGCAGGAGCAATACCTTTTTCGGAAGTACAACTTTCTTAAGTTTCAGGCGAGCCGCTTAAGGGGGAAGCTTGAACCGTCGAATGCGAAGTCATCTGAGATGGATACCATCGAGCAGCTTTATGACGATGCGGTAAAAATTAAGAATCGGATCGTGCAGGCGAATCTTCGTTTGGTGGTCTCGATCGCCAAGCGGCATGTTGCGGCGAGTGAGGATTTCTTTCAGTTGGTCAGCGACGGGAACATGTCGCTCATTCGAGCGGTTGAGAAGTTTGATTACTCTCGCGGCAATAAGTTCAGCACTTATTCCAGTTGGGCAATTATGAAAAATTTTGCTCGAACGATTCCTGGTGCTTTCAAGCAGCGCGATCGTTTCCGGCCGACTTCGGAGGAAGTTTTCCTCGCCAAAGCGGATCAACGGACCGATCGCTACTTACTCGAGTCTGAGCAGAATCTCCGAAAGAAGCAAGTCAATTCGATTCTTGAGATCTTGGATGACCGAGAGCAAAAGATCATCGTTTGCCGGTTTGGTCTCGATTATAGTTTCGAACCGCAGACCTTGAAGGAGGTTGGTGCTCAACTGGGGGTCACGAAGGAGCGAGTTCGACAAATCGAAGCTCGAGCGTTGAATAAGCTTCGGTCGGCTGCTAAAGAGCAAAACATTGATCTACCCGAAAGTATTTTCTTTGAGCTCGAGTCGGGCAACTGACCCGAAAAGGCTTGAAGTTGAAAATGTGAAATGACGCACAGCCACTATTTTGCAGTGGCTGTTTTCTTTGGGCGTCTGCATGTCGTGGCGGACCGCTCGGTGCTGAAGGAGGGGGACGCGCCCCTTTCTGTACTCAGCTGGAGAATGTCGCTGGAGTTTAATTAAACCAGGTATTTTAAACCACGTATTTTAAACCACGTATTTAAAACCACGTATTTTAAACTGGTTATGCATTAAGCGGCCAGTCCGGCCCCCGATTGGGGGCTTCGTTCCATTGAAGGTTCGGCCGTTGGAGAAGCTCCGGTGTAGCCGTTTGGGTAAGTTTATTACGGCGATCTTCGGTTTCGGCGAGAAGCTCAAATGGCGATGGGAGCCAATTGCAGTCGGGTGGGCATTCGAATTGGTAAGCCGGTGTTGTAATCTCGAACATTGGTTTGCCTTAACTTAAGGAGAATTTGAGGTGTTATTCGAAAGTAACTCCTTTTCCTTACGTGAATTCTTTCAAAAAGTTTCCGATTCCGGCTCTCTTGCCTGAAGTTAAATTGAATTGCTGACTTGTTGTTGCCTTGGCGGGAACGGGGTTGGTGAGTTGGGTGGATTTGGGGATTGAGGGGGTGTTCATCCGGGTAATTGAGTTGGGTGCTTGTGTTTGGGGGCGGTTGGAAGTTGTCGGGAAACATCGAATTGGCTCGCTAGTCTGGAAATGCCTCGAAATCGACTCACTTCTCGCTGGTAATTAGCCGATAGTCAGCGAGGCTCCGTTTAGAAGGGTTAATTTCACTGGGTCTTGGATTGTTCCACTGAAATTCTTGCAATTCGTATTGCAGGGTAAATCTATTTAGATATATTTACCCGACTAAACTTTACGCCGGCGTAGCTCAGTTGGCAGAGCAGCTGTTTTGTAAACAGCAGGTCGTGGGTTCAAGTCCCTCCGCCGGCTTTTCTCGTTCTTTTGCGGTTTTTGCAGGAGAGTGGGTTGTAGATTGTTGTGTCGTGGATCAGTGGAATTATGCGAGAATTTTTTGGTTTTCGCTTGTTTTTATTGGTCTTTGTCACACGGCATTGAGTTTTTGGGGGGTTACCGAAGCGGTCAAACGGGACAGACTGTAAATCTGTTGGCTATGCCTTCGCAGGTTCGAATCCTGCACCCCCCACTGCTTCAAGTTGTTTTTTCGGTAGGCGAAGTTATATGCGTCGGATCGGAATAAATGGGCGAAATGGGTAGTTTGATCCTTTTTCGTAGCTGGAAGTGGCTGATTTGGTGTCGATTAGGGAAAATGTCCGCTGAAATTTGGGTTTTTTTGCTCACTTGTCATTGGGGTTTTCGCCTAAGTTGTTAGATTAATGGGTCAAGTTGATTGTGGCACGCAGGAGCTGCTGCGTGTTGTGGTTAGCGGGTGTAGCTCAATGGCAGAGCTCCAGCCTTCCAAGCTGGTGGTGAGGGTTCGATTCCCTTCACCCGCTCATTTGTAAACTGATAGGATTTGGGCTCGATCAAAACGGGCTTCGCTGCTGTAGCTCAGTGGTAGAGCGCGTCCTTGGTAAGGACGAGGTCATGGGTTCAAATCCCATCAGCAGCTCTGATTGTGGTTCGGCTTGGTAACTTGCTGCGGCGGGTTTGTTAGGTCGATTTTAACTTGGTTGTTGAGATTAAAAACAGAAGACAGGTAATAAGAAGGTATGGCCAAGGAAGAATTTAAGCGGACTAAACCGCACGTTAACGTCGGAACCATTGGGCACATTGACCATGGTAAAACAACTACTACTGCAGCGATTCTTGCAGTTCAGGCTGCCAAGGGTTTGGCTGAGGCTAAGAACTACTCGGACATCGCGAAGGGTGGAACGGTTCGTGACGCGACTAAGACCGTTACGATTGCGGTTGCTCACGTTGAGTATGAGACGGAAAACCGTCACTACGCTCACATTGACTGCCCGGGTCACGCCGACTTTGTGAAGAACATGATTACGGGTGCTGCTCAGATGGATGGTGCGATTTTGGTCGTGTCTGCCGCTGACGGTCCTATGCCACAAACCAAGGAGCACGTTTTGCTTGCTCGGCAGGTTGATGTTCCTGCGTTGGTTGTGTTTCTAAACAAGTGTGATCTTGTTGATGATGAAGAATTGTTGGAGTTGGTTGAAATGGAGGCTCGTGAGCTTCTGAGTAAGTACGACTTCGATGGAGATAATTTGCCGATTGTTCGCGGTAGTGCACTGCCTGCGTTGAACAATCCTTCGGATGAGGCTTCTTCTCAGTGTATTACTGAGTTGATGGCTGCGATTGACAGCTACATTCCTGAGCCGAAGCGAGAAGAGGATCGTCCGTTCTTGATGGCGATTGAGGATGTGTTCTCGATCGAAGGTCGTGGAACAGTGGCGACTGGTCGTATTGAACGTGGTGTGATCAAAACGGGTGAAGAAGTTGCGATTATTGGCCTTGAGGCCGAGCCGCGAATGACTACTTGTACTGGTGTTGAGATGTTCCGCAAGATTCTCGATCAGGGTCAGGCTGGTGATAATGTTGGAATTCTGCTTCGCGGTGTTAAGCGAGAAGATATTCAGCGTGGTCAGGTGTTGGCTAAGCCGGGTTCGATCACTCCCCATGCGAAGTTTGAAGCTGAGATTTACTGCTTGAGTAAAGATGAGGGTGGTCGACACACTCCTTTCTTTAGTGGTTATCGTCCTCAGTTTTACTTCCGGACAACTGATGTTACTGGTACGGCTAATTTGTCAGAAGCAGAAATGTGTATGCCTGGCGATAATGTCAAGATTGCGGTTGAGTTGCAGAAACCGATTGCGATGGATGACGGTGTTCGTTTTGCGATTCGTGAAGGCGGCCGAACTGTTGGTTCGGGTGTTGTGACGAAGATCGTCGACTAGTTGCGGTGGTTGGCTGGTCTTTGTTTGGCTGGTTGATTTCAATTTGGTAAGCGTCGTGTGGTTGTTTCCGTGCGGCGCTTTCCGGCGATTTAAGGGCAGGCTCGTTTGTTTGGAGCGGGTTGCTGCTGGTCAAGCGGAGGGGTGTAGCTCAATTGGTAGAGCACTGGTTTCCAAAACCAGCGGTTGCGGGTTCAAGTCCCTCCGCCCCTGCCATTTGAAGCGGTGTGGGTTGGTCGGCAAAGTTAGTATTAATTGCGGTTGGCCTGGGTGCTTAGGGTGTACTCTGGGTTGATTGTTTGTGAGGTTGCTTATGAGTTCAGCGGGAAAGCAGAATCGAGAGCCGGCTCGGCCGAGTCTCGTGTCGGAGTTGTTTCAGGTTGGGTTATATAAACCAAATCAGGGGCGAATCGTTCGGCAGGTGACTTTTTTGACGACCGCCTTTTTGGGGGTTTTGATTGCTTGGGAAGTCAAGCGGTCACCTTTGATGTCTGGTTTTGGTGCTGAGGGTTACCTCATCATGTTGGGTGTTGCGGCGGCGATGGTTTGGTTTTCCTTTCGGTTGGTTAACTATTCTGTCTTTGCGGATTTTTTGGTTGCTGTCGAAGCTGAGATGAACAAGGTTTCTTGGCCGACGCGTCGGGAATTGTGGAATGCCTCATTGGTGGTCATTTTTGTGATCTTCTCGATGGCTGCGTTCTTGTTTTTGTTTGATGCGTTGTGGACAAAGGTGTTTGAGTTGATTGGCATTCGGTATTCCAGTTAGCGTTTGTTTGGTCGGTGTTGGTGCAATCTTTTTCGGTGGCTAGTGAGTAGATAGATGGCAGATGACGAGTTAGTTTCGGATGATTCGGTCGACTCCCCTGAGGCTCAGGAGGTTGGTTCGGTGGATCCGTCGGCTGAAGTTGAGTCGCCTGGGGTGTCTGATGCGGAGGTCTCCGTTGAAGAGGTCGCTGGGGATGTTGTCGAAGAAGAGTTAAACGAGTTTGGGTTTGCTGCTTCGGATATGGTCGGTGATGAGGAGGAGGAAGAGGTTGAAGGCGACGATGACGTGTCGCCAATTGAAGAGTTTGTCGACGGCGTGGTTGCCGACGAGGGCGAAGAAGTCGAGATGAAGTGGTATATCCTGAAGGTTCAGGTGAACCGAGAAAATTCAATTTGCGATGCGTTGAAGCGTCGCGTGAAGGTTGCGGGTGTTGAGCGTTTCTTCGGTGAGGTTTTGGTGCCTACGGAGGACGTTCGTGAGTTTAATAAGGCTGGTAAGCAGCGGATTACGAAGCGGAAGCTTTACCCTGGTTACATTGTTGTGAATATGGAAATTAACGACGACTCGTGGTTTTTGGTTCGGGAGACCTCGGGGATAGGTGATTTTACTGGGGCGGCTGGCAAGCCGGCTCCTTTGACGTCAGAAGAGGTGTCGCGGATCATTGCGACAACGAAGCCGGAAGTGGAAGAGGATGGCGAGGACAATATTAAAACGGCCATTCCCTTTAAGGTGGGTGATCGTGTCCGGGTTAAGGAAGGCTATTTTCAGAATCACGAGGGTGAGGTGTCTGCGGTTGATGAGCGGAATGGCCGCATCACAGTGATGATTAATATTTTTGGTCGACCTAATCCGGTTGAGTTGGATCACTGGCACGTCGAGAACGTTTAGCGTTTTTGGGGCTGGGTGGTTACAGTAAAAGAAAAGTAGAAAGTGTTATGGCGAAGCAAGTAACGGGTGAAGCAAAATTTCAGGTTCCTGGTGGTCAGGCGACGCCTGCGCCTCCTGTGGGAACGTCGTTGGGTAAGTTTGGTATTAACCTTGGCCAGTTTGTTCAGCAGTTTAATGATCGTACAAAAGAGTATGCTGGAACTCCGATCCCGGTCGTGGTCACAGTTTATAACGATCGAACTTTTGAGTTTGTCACGAAGAGTCCGCCTGCGGCATCGATGTTGAAGATTGCGGCTGGGATTGCCAAGGGTTCCGGGGTTCCTAACCGCGATAAAGTTGCGACCGTGACTCGAAAGCAGATTGAAGAGATTTGTGAAAAGAAAAAAGAAGATTTGAATGCCCGTGATCTCGATCATGCCTGTCGGATGATTGAAGGCACGGCTCGGAGTATGGGAATTGATGTCGTCGATTAGGCCCGGCGGTTGATTGGTTTGCTAGGCGAGTACGGAGACGGCGTCGAGCTTTATTAGGCGTTAAACAGTAAAGAGTTCAGAGTAATGAAGCGTTCCAAGCGATACACAGAGTTGTTGACTAAGGTTCCTGAGCAACCGGTTGGTCTGAGTGAGGCAGTTGAGATCTTAAAGGGTTTTGATGGTGCCAAGTTTGATCAGACGATTGAGATTCACATGCATCTCGGAGTTGATCCGAAGCAGGCGGATCAAATTGTTCGTGGTTCAATTGTCCTTCCACACGGCATTGGAAAAACGCAGCGAGTCGTTGTGTTTGCTAAAGATGCGGCTGCCGAGGCTGCTCAGGCTGCCGGAGCTGATGAAGTTGGCCAGGAAGATTTGGCTAAGAAAATCAGCGGCGGTTGGTTGGAGTTTGATGTCTGTATAGCATCACCGGATATGATGGGAGTTGTTGGGCCATTGGGGCGGGTGCTTGGTCCTCGCAGTTTAATGCCGTCTCCTCGAGCCGGTACGGTTACGCCGGACGTGGCCAAGGCTGTCGAAGAATATAAGGCTGGCAAGGTAGAGTTTCGAAACGACAGCGGCGGTAATGTGCACGCGGTTTTGGGTCGTTTGAGCTTTACCCCTGAGCAAATTCAAGAAAACGTTAGTGCCTTTTTGAAATACATTGAGTCGTTGAAGCCGAGTTCGGTGAAGGGGACTTATGTCAAGAACATTGCCCTGACCTCGACAATGGGTCCTGGGATTCCATTGGCTGCTTAGCCGTTAGGATTCTTTTGGATTGTCGGGTTGAGCATACAGTTTAAAAACGTAATGAAGTGAAGCAAAAGTTATGAGTAAGTTCGTAAAAGATTTGTTGTCTAAAGATCTCGCCGGTCGACTTGATGGCGTGACGGATTGTGTCTTGGCAGATGTAGTAGGAATGGATGCGATTACCTCGACCGGTCTTCGAAAACGTCTTCGCGACAAAGGGATTGGGATGATGGTTGTGAAGAACAGCCTCGCCCGTCGTGCGACAGAAGGTACCTCGCTGGCCCCGGCATTTGAGGGGATTGAAGGATCTCATGCAGTGTTGTGGGGGGCGGAGGATTTTGTTTCGTTGGTCAAAGAGGTGACAGATCTCAACGAGGATGCTGAGGAGTTCGAGAAGTTCGAAGCTCGCGGCGGAGTCATGGATGGGGAGCAGTTGACTCCCGAACGCGTTAAGGAGATCAGTAAGTGGCCAAGTCGTGCTGAGCAACTCAGTATGTTGGTGGGTCAGATTCTTGGTCCAGGTTCGACTTTGGCAGCACAGCTAATTGGCCCAGGTGGTCAGTTGGTCAGTCAGATCAAGCAGGTTGGCGAAGAAGAGGGCTAGAAATAAACGGCTTGGCCGTGGATATAGAGTTCGTTTGCCCAATCGCGGAGTCGGCAAGTCGAATAGAGGTTGGTTGGTTTTTACTGGTCAACTTGTTCATAAAAGTGTTCAGTTTGATAATGAATTTTGAGAGACAGGTTCCGCAGCCTGTTTTCTCGACGATACGAAAGGGTGACTCCAATGTCCGAAGAAGCAGCAACTGTAGAATATTCTGATGACGCTAAGAAGCTCGGTGACGAAATCGCCGGAATGACTTTGAAGCAGGCCAAAGAGCTGAGCGATTATCTCGAGAACGAGCACGGCATCAAAGCCGCTGCCGGTGGTGGTGTAATGGTCGCCGCAGGGGGTGGTGGCGGTGGTGAGGAAGCTGTTGAAGCTAAGACCGAGTTTGACGTTGTCTTGACTGGTTTTGGCGATAAGAAGCTTGATGTTGTCAAGGTTGTAAAAACAATCACTGGTGCATCTTTGATGGAAGCCAAGAAGATGGTAGAAGGCTGCCCGGCAACGCTTAAGGAAGCGGTTTCTAAAGAAGACGCTGACAAGATTAAAGCTGATGTCGAAGGTGCTGGCGGAAGCGTTGAGCTCAAGTAGTTCGTTGCGACCGACTCTGGCACGAGAGGCCGGAGTGCGGGCCGCGTTGATCCATGAAAGTGGTTGACGCGGTCACTTTGGTTGTGATTTTCGCAGCCGAATGAAGTAGGCCAAGCATCGCGGAATGGAACGGCTCCGCGGTGCCCTGGGTCTTTAGAAGATCGTTAGTAGCAAGGTCTTCGACAATAGCCATTTCAAGCGATGTGTTGTTCATTCACCAAAGTCGACGGTGGAACGCCTCTGATGGGGCGCGAAAGCGGTCGGCCATTTCAGGGAACGATATGCTCGGGGATCGCACACTTGGAGATTTTTTGAAAATCCAGGACTTGTGTTCGAGACCGGCGTGCGCGGATTCATTAAATTGGAATCTTGCGGTTGTTTTCCGAGGTTTGATTGTCTGCACATTGTCGTTTGTTCGGTTGGATTTCGCGTTTTCGCGAACGACTGGAATTGCGATTGAACCATCACTTACTCGACTAATCTGATACCGGAGATTCTGCGCTTATGGCAACCCCAGTTGAGCGACGATTAGCACCAGAAAAAGTTCGTGTGTTTGGTAGTGGTAGGGACTATCAAGTTCCGCCGGACCTTACAAAAATTCAAACCCACAGCTATCAAGCGTTCCTTCAGTCGGATGTTCCGCTGGAGAAGCGTAAGGCGCAGGGTATTGAAGGCGTTCTTCAGGAAATTTTCCCGATTGAAAGTTACGATAAAAAGCTGCAACTCAGCTATGTTCGTTACGAATTGGGGAAGCCGCGATACACTCCATCTGAGTGTCGGCAGTTAAGATTGACTTACGGTCAACCCTTTCGAGTTTGGTTGCGATTAGAGAAAGAGCAGCCGGTTGAGGAAGAGGTATTCCTTGGTGATATTCCAATCATGCTTGGTGGCGGTGAATTTATCATCAACGGTGCCGAACGTGTGGTGGTCAGTCAGTTGCATCGAAGCCCTGGGATCGATTTTGTTCGGGAAACCGACACGACTTCCGATAGGAAACTGGCTAGTTGCCGGGTGATTCCTGAGCGTGGTAGTTGGATCGAAGTTAATGCGACTAAGAAGGATCTGTTGACCGTTCGTATTGATCAGAGCGGTAAGTTTTCCGCGCTGACGCTGTTGCGAGCGATGGACCCCAAGTACGGCGAAGATTCTGCAATCTTGAAGGCATTCTACGACACGGCTAAAGTCAAGGTTGTGGATCGTCGAAGTGCCGGCAAGCTTGAAGGTAAGGTTGCTGTCGACGATATTGTTTATCCGCACACGAGCGATCGGGCGGGCGAAATTATTGTCGAAGTCGGTCATAAAATCACGAAGGATGCTGCGGAAACGATCTGTTCCTCGGGCGTCAAGGTTTGCGAGATCATGCCGGCACCAAAGTCGCCATTGATCTTTAACTCTTTAATCGACGATTCAACGTCGAGTCACGAAGAAGCGTTGCTAAAGATTTATCAGCGACTTCGTCCGGGAAATCCTCCTGCACTCGAAAAAGCCAGGACTTTATTCCACGAGAAATTCTTCGATTCCAATCGTTATCGATTGGGGCGAGTAGGTCGATTCAGAATCAATCGCAAGTTGGATCTAGGTGTTTCTGAAAAAGAGATGACTCTGCGTCCAGACGATATTTTGGCATCAATGAAATACATTCTCGAGCTTTCGACTCCAGGTGGAGCGGCGCATGTTGATGATATCGATCACCTTGGAAATCGACGCCTGCGAACCATTGATGAGTTGGCTTGCGACGAGCTTCGCAAGGGATTCCTGAAGCTTCGCCGAACGGTTCAAGAGCGAATGAGCTTGAAAGAGCAAGAGGACATGACGCCTCGAAGCCTAGTGAATCCAAAGAGCATTTCAGCGGCGATCGAGTACTTCTTTGGTCGGGGTGAATTGTCTCAGGTGGTTGACCAAACCAACCCGCTGTCTCAGCTAACACACGAACGACGTTTGTCTGCTCTGGGGCCTGGCGGTTTGAATCGTAAGCGAGCCGGTTTTGAGGTTCGCGACGTTCACATCTCTCACTATGGCCGTATTTGCCCGATTGAGACGCCGGAAGGCACGAACATTGGTTTGATTTCCAGTCTTGCGATTTATGCAAGTGTCGACGACTACGGATTCCTTGTTTCGCCTTATGCGGTTGTGAAAAAAGGGAAGGTGACTGACGAGGTTGCTTGGCTGCGTGCTGATGAGGAGACGGAAGAGCATATTGCACCTGCGGATACCTACGTCGAGGACGGTAGGATCGTGGGAAGTAAGCAACTCGGCGGTGCAATCATCGCTCGATACAAGGCTGACTTTGAGTTGGCTGACCCCGAAGTTGTGCGTTACATGGACATTGCGCCAAGTCAGATGGTGGGTGTTTCTGCCGGCTTGATTCCGTTCCTTGAGCATGACGATGCGAACCGTGCGTTGATGGGTTCTAACATGCAGCGTCAAGCCGTGCCTCTGTTGGTGGCTGAGCCGCCGATTGTTGGAACGGGAATGGAGGTGCGTGTTGCCGAGAACTCAAGCATGTTGGTTCGTGCCAAGCGTGGTGGGAAGGTGACTTATGTCGATTCAACTCGCATCGAAGTTGGAACCGATATTTACGAATTGAAAAAGTATGTCGGCCTCAATGAGCGGACTTGTCAAAATCAGAAACCACTTGTGGTTCCCGGGCAAAAGGTCGATCGTGGCGATGTGCTGGCTGATGGAGCGGCGACCTACAAAGGTCAATTGGCTCTCGGGCGAAACGTGCTCGTCGGCTTTATGTCGTTTGACGGTTGTAACTATGAAGATGCGATCATCATTAGTGAAGAGCTCGTCAAGAACGACACTTATACATCGATTCATATCGAAGAGTTTGACGTTGAGGTTCGCGAGACGAAGTTGGGTCGTGAGGAATTCACTCGCGATATTCCCAACGTTAGCGAAAAAGCACTTCGCAATCTGGACGAGAACGGTGTGATCCAGGTCGGAAGTTATGTCAAGCCTGGCGATATTCTGGTTGGTAAGGTTTCACCTAAATCAAAAACAGAGTTGACGCCGGAAGAAAAATTGCTGCATGCAATTTTTGGACGTGCCGGCGAAGATGTCAAAAATGATTCACTGGAAGTGTCGTCTGGAATCGAAGGTATCGTGATTGACACCCAGAGATTTTCTAGGCGAATGAGCCTGTCCGAAGAAGAGCGGAAAGTTTTTGAGAAAGACTTAAAAGCGGCTGAGGCGGATGGCAATGAAGAAATTGCAAACGTCTTTGGGGGCATGGTTGAAGCCATCGAAAAAGTCGTTGGTAAGACGCTTACAGACGAGGACGATACTCCACTTTGCCGCGATCAGGATCCGAAGTTTGTGGCTGAGAAGGCGGCTAATTTCCGGCTCTCCAGCGTGATTGGCTCGATGCGGAGCGACGACAAGATCAGCCAGATCGAAGCGATCTACAAAGAGATGTGGCCGGCTGTCGAGAAAACCATTGACACCCGTGATCGTACCGTTAACAGCATGAAACGGGGCGACGAACTGAGAAGCGGCGTGTTGCAAATGGTTAAGGTATACATTGCAACTAAGCGTACGATTTCGGTCGGTGACAAGATGGCGGGTCGGCATGGAAACAAAGGTGTGATTTCGAAGATCTTGCCGGTTGAAGATATGCCGTACCTCGAAGATGGCACGCCGATTCAGATCATGCTCAATCCGCTTGGTGTTCCCTCGCGGATGAACGTTGGGCAGATTCTTGAAACCCACTTGGGTTGGGCTGGTTCGAAACTTGGTTTTCAGGCGATCACGCCGGTCTTTGACGGTGCGTCGGAGTCCGAAATCAACGATTGTCTGGCCGAAGCCGGATTGCCAAGTCATGGAAAGCACACCTTGTATGACGGACGGACCGGAGTTGCCTGCACGCAGGAAACAACTGTCGGTTACATCTACATGTTGAAGCTTCACCACTTGGTTGACGATAAGGTTCACGCTCGAAGTACCGGGCCGTATTCCTTGATCACTCAACAACCTCTGGGTGGTAAGGCTAGGTTTGGTGGTCAACGATTTGGAGAGATGGAAGTTTGGGCTCTCGAGGCTTATGGAGCTGCCTACATCCTTCAGGAATTGCTGACGGTCAAGAGTTCGTTTGGGCGCGCAAGACAAGACCGCCCTCAAACAGCATTACCCGCCAAAATAAGTTG
>CALKNI010000044.1 GCA_938091115.1 uncultured Pirellulaceae bacterium
GCCCCCATTCCTCCGACCGCGTAGGCTGGTAGCAGCGTTGCGATTCCGACGGCAGTCCCGGCGAGGCTCCACATCAACCCGATGTACCAGCCCTGCCCGTCCATTCCGTAAAACATGGCGCTGTAAATCCATCCGCTGATAATCATTGGAAAGGTAATTTTGTTGGGAACTCGAAGTTCCTTGCCGTCAATGTACGCGGCAATAATTGCAAAAATACTGACGGCCCAATAAACCCAGTTATCGGCCATCGTAACTAGAATCTCTTCCATAACAAAAACTCCTGCACTCTGTGTTGTGTTGTGTTGGTTCGCGAGAGAAAAACTCATTTTTTCTCGTTGTGACGGTCTCGGTTTCCAAAACCGATAGGTCGGGCGATCGCGTGGGCGTTGCGTTTAAAACTTGAGCGTGAACAAGTAGCTCAGAAAAACCGCAATCAAAGTGCAAAAGTAGCAGACAAGCTCGACGGCTTGCTCAAACGTTCCAATTGTGACGAACCATTCCATTTGATTTTCTCGATCCAAATAGAGGTTTTCAGTGAATTCCGTTTTTAAAAGTTACCTTATCCTTGAAGCGGTTTTAACGTGGAAAAAGCCCCTGAGCTCGAAGAGCTGAGGGGCTAATGATTTAGCAAAGTCTGCCTGAAGGCAGAGCCCAAACTAGTTCGACGGCAAACCGCTGATCTGTGAACCAATGTTTTGGAACGCTGTATTGGCAGCGGTTCCAACAGCTTGGATAGCTGTTAGGCAAACAATAACGATCAAAGCAAGCATGATGGCGTACTCAACTGCTGTTGGGCCATCTTCCGACTTCATGAACTTTTCAATTTTGTTAATAAACTTCTTCATCTTGTCTTTCCTCCGACGGATTTGACCCGCCCATTTGGGCATCTGAACCAAATGGTTCTAAAATTAAAAAGGGCCGGGCTGACCAAGTGGATGAGCACTTGTCCTGCTAATGTCAGCTGTCCCACGTTACCAAATTGGTTTGTTCAAAAGCGTGCAGGATTGCCAATTCGACAAAGCGATTTGGCGGAGTTGGAAAGAACAAATTGCTCGTTCTCTCAACGCAATAGAAACCTAGGTCACGACTCGGTTTAGTCAAACTTTAAGGGTTAATTAAAAACGAATTATTTCGTTGAGGCTGCGGGCCGGGGGAGGATTAAACTGGTATTACCGCTGATCGCGCTGGGTATCCGCTATAAACGTTCCAGATGTGACGAAATCAGCGTTGTTGTGTGTTGAAAAAAAACAGCATGAATAGAAAAGAGTTCGTACGCCAACTTTCCACCTCGTTAAACGAGAGGAGGTGAACTCAGTTCCACCGAGCGTTCGATCCACGGGAAGAGGAATCACATTGCCGACAAAACTTTTCTTAGCTCATTCGGCTATCGAGCTGTTTTTTTCGTCGCCGGTAATACTTCAAGCCGGAGAAAAAGAAGCAACCGGCAGAAACGAAGGCAAACAACGGCATTGCGATCGAGCTAAAGACCGCCATGATGATCGCCGTTACAAAAAGCGTAATCGCCTGGATATAAAAAGATCCGGAGAGAATGCCAGCTTTAATTAGAAAAACCATCCCTGCGAACACCGCTAACAGGGGGGCCATGCTTAAGCGTTCGAGGTCGAATTGTACCTCCAGAGGAAAAATGAAGGCAACGCAGCACATCGCTCCGGCCCACACGTGGGCGATTTGACGTTCGACAAAAGTGACTGGTCCCATGCGGCGTCGAACAAACCAAAATACGACTGCCCAGGCTCCCAATCCGAAAGTCCACATCACCCCATAGGCCCAGGGCGAGTCGACCCCATAGAGTTGAAGGGCGTAGGTTCCCATGCACGCAACGAATAGTACCATGCTATGCCAAATCCAGATCAACCCCCAATTATCCAGAATTACCGCGTGATGCGTTTCACGAAAGACGTTGCCGATGATTTGGCCAAATTTACCCTCGCTGGCGGCAACGGATTCATTATTTAGAAAAGCCCGTATATCGTTCCGTAAATTCGTTGCGCTGCTATATCGAAGATCTTGAGGTTTTTGCAGGCATTGCATAGCAATGTTTTCAAGTCGACGATCCACCCGCCGATTCAGCACGCGCGGGGCGACTGGATCTTGTTCGAGAACCATTAATACGGTTTCGACTGGAGTTGAGCCCATAAAAGGTGGGTGTCCGGTTAGTAAATGATAAAGCACTGCTCCCAAGCTATAGACGTCACTGGGGATTCCAACTTCTCCGCGGTGTCCCGTTGCCTGCTCCGGAGACATATACGATGGCGTGCCCAAGATTGCTCCAGAGCGGGTCAAGCTTGTTCGCCCGTCAGCTTCTTTGGCTAATCCAAAGTCGGCAACGTAAGCGGTCCAGTCATCATCGAGCATGATATTGGAAGGTTTTAGATCCCTGTGCAATATTCCGTTTTGGTGAGCGAAGCTTATCGCATCGCTGATTTCATTCATGATCTTTGCCGCCCGTTGAGGCGGAAGGGGGCCACGAGATAATCGCTCTGAGAGTGACTGACCTGTAATCAGTTTCATGCAGAAAAAACTACGCCCTTGGTGTTCGCCGATTTCGTAGATTGGAATGATGTTCGGATGATTTAGTCGCGATGCAGCATCTGCTTCTGCTTCGAATCGCTGGCGATCGGTGTCACTCGCAAAGTCACCCTTGAGGATCATCTTGATCGCGACCAGTTCACCGTCACTGAGTCGAGAGGCTCGATAAACGATCCCCATGCCACCTCTACCGATTTCTTCTTCGAGGCGGTAGTTGCCAAAATCGCAGGGAAGCTCGAGTTGCGGAATTGCTAATTCTCGCGTAGAAGGCGAAAACTGACTCTGCTCTTTCGCCGCTGCTTCCGTCACGATGATCGTGCCCCAAAGCTCTCGAAGATCCGTCTCAAATTCAGGATTCTGGAGACAGGCCTCCTCGAGGCTTACCTTTTTTCCCTGATTAGCTTGGTCTGCTAATTCAGTGACGAGCACCGCGAGTCTCATCTCGGCTTCGTCGTCCTGATTTTCCTGGTACTTCTGAGTCACGAAATTCTGGCTTGGATTTGGCTAGGGTTCGATGGATTGCTGGCCGTCTTGCATAACCGACTTTAATCTTCGAATGGCACGCAAGTAACGCATGCTCGCGGCCGGTTCAGATAATTCTAAGATTTGACCAATCTCTTGGTTGGTCAGGTGTTCATAGTGACGCATCACAATAATCTCACAATCCTTTTGATCGAGTTGTGAAATAGAGGCCTCAACTTTTTTGGCCATCTCTCGCTGAAGAGCTGCGGCGGCTGGAGTCAGTCGTGCGTCACCAAGGATTGAGGCCAATTGAATGGAAGACTTATCGTATCCTCGCGGAGCACAGAGTTGCTGCTCGCGATCTACCGAACGCTTGGCAGAAACGCGATGTCGACGGTGGGCATCTATAATTCGATCTTTGGCAATCTGGCGAAGCCAAAGGTGAAAGGGCATAACGGGATCAGCGAGATAGCGATCCAGACGTCGGTTGGCTTCAATCAGAACGTCCTGGACAACGTCGCTGACATCAATTCGTTTCTGAATTTTGTTGTCTAATCGCATCCGAATCAACTGCCGAAGCGAATTGCGATGCCGGTCCATCAGATGATTCACCGCGGACGCGTCGCCATCTTTGGCGCGAACGATTAACTGTTCGGTTTGGGGTTTGTCTGGCCACATGCCCATCATTATGAACAAAAAAGAGTTTCGGGATATGCGATTCGCTTAAATCGTGAAATTATCTTCAAAACAAATAATGCTGCGATACGATTGCAGCGGCAAGAAGTGGTCACAAGGTCAGTTAAACATTGGGTTCTGGGGGACATGTGGTGGCTGGACGGTTTTTTTCTCAAAGTTAAAAATAACCCACTCGGCAGTTTTATGTGCTTCGACTCACTTAAGTAGTCATTCTTGAGATGGCTTTGACAAAAGTGTTGATTTGGACTTGGTTGTTATAGAGGTGATGAGAGACTCGAACGTACCAACGTTCCTTGAACATAATGACCATTACTTCGATTCCAATTTGTTCCCAAAGTTGTTTCTGCAGACCACTCCAGTCCCCTGGAGGGAGGGGGACATGGGCCATTGCCCCGTACCATCCAGTGGCTCGGTCGCCGATGGGGTGGGTTTGGAATAGGTCACGTAAACAGTTTTCTGTGTAGCTCGCTAGCCAGCATGCTCGTTCGCGAAAATTATTCAGGCCAATGTTTTGAATCCAGGCAATCGCCTGCGGAACAGCGAGAAATGGACTTGGGTCGCGCGAGCCAATCCAGGTGAATTCTTCATCCCAAGTTTCCGGGATTGCTGGCAATAATCGTCCCCAGCTTTTCACGGGTGGTTGGATGGTATTTTGGAAGCGGGGGTGTACATAAAGAAATCCGCTTCCCAGAGGAGCGCACAACCACTTGTGTAAACTAGCGGTGTAAAAATCACATTTGAGATTCTCAACTGATAATTCGACGTGTGCCGGAGCGTGAGGTCCATCCACACAGACCGCGATTCCCTGAGCGTGGAACGCGTTGCAAATTTCTTCGATCGGCATAATCAAGGCCGTCGCAGAAGTGATATGACTGACCACCAGTAGGCGGGTTTTGGTCGTGGCAGCATGAGACAAACAGTTCACTATTTGCTCTTTGGATTCAAATGAATCGGGGAGAGTTGCAGATATAAGTTTTGCCCCCGAAGCGTCGCATTTTCGTTGCCAGATTCGATGGACAGCACCGTACTCATGGTCATTGATAAGAACTTCATCTCCGGGGCTTAAGGAGAGACTGTTGGCGACGATGTTCATGGCATAGGTTGCGTTGTCAATCAGCACCAGATTGGCAGGGTTGGTGCCGATGAATTTCGCAATGGATGTCCGTGCTTCGTAGAGCGCATCCTCCATCTGGCGAAGGTAAAAATCCATAGGCTGTTCATCGAGTCGGTCAATCCAGCCACGTCGATTATGCCGAACCAAATTTGGCTGCAGTCCAAAAGAGCCATGGTTGAGATAAATTGTATCGCTTCTTAATTTCCAATGGGTCGCCACGTCAGACCAGTCGGCATCATTGGACGGATCGCGCTCGGGAATTGGGTTGGGAGTGTTCATCCCATTATTTGAACCTTTGTTGGCAGTGGGTCAATGGACTGCTGAGAGAATTTGTTAGTTCGAAATTGAGGAGGTGGTTGGAATGAAATTTTCTGTTTCGAATAAGTTTGCAAAAAAAAGCTGCTACCCAAATGAGGGCAGCAGCTTTTGCGATTTTGGTTGCTCGTTGATTCAAGTTGTCGATTAAAATCAACCGGCCGATCCGGACTAGACAGTCACTAAGGCTCCTTTGACAGTCTTGATGATTTCTGCGGCAACTTTGTAGGGATCAGCGTTGGATGCAGGTCGCCGATCTTCCAGCCAGCCTTTCCAGCCGTTGGTAACGGTGCCGACGGGAATGCGAATGGATGCTCCTCGATCTGAAACACCATAGCTAAACTGAGTAATCGACTGAGTTTCATGTTTTCCGGTTAGGCGTTGATCGTTGTCCGCACCGTAAACCGCAATGTGTTCACTGACACGTGGCTCAAATGCTTTACAAACTTGATCATAAACCGATTGGTCGCCACACTCGCGGAGAGTTGAGTTAGAGAAGTTGGCGTGCATTCCGGAACCGTTCCAGTCGGTATCGCCCAATGGCTTGGGGTGGTACTCGATCGCAAGTCCATATTTTTCGCCGATACGTTCAAGCAGATAGCGAGCCACCCAAATTTGATCACCAGCTTGTTTTGCGCCTTTGGCAAAGCACTGGAATTCCCATTGGCCAGCGGCAACCTCGGCATTGATTCCCTCAACATTGATTCCAGCGTCAAGACAGACATCGAGGTGCTCTTCAATCATGTGACGGCCGTGCGCGTTCTTCGCGCCGACTGAACAGTAGTAAGGTCCCTGGGGTCCAGGGTAACCGCCGGTTGGGAATCCGGGCGGGCTGTTTGTTTCGGTATCCCAAAGGAAATACTCCTGTTCGAAGCCGAACCAGAAGTCATTGTCGTCGTCTTCGATCGTTGCTCGACCATTTGAGTCATGCGGTGTGCCATCTGCATTTAAGACTTCGCACATTACGAGGAATCCACTTAATCGCTCAGGGTCCGGGAAAATAGCGACTGGCTTGAGGAGGCAATCAGATGCTCCACCCTCTGCTTGCTCTGTCGAACTTCCATCAAAGCACCACTCCGGGCAGTCGGCCAATTCGCCACTAAAGTCAGCGACAATTTTGGTTTTACTGCGAAGACTTTGGGTAGGCTTGTAGCCGTCAAGCCAGATGTACTCAAGTTTCGATTTGCTCATTCTGATGTTAACTCCATAAACTCTTGATTCATTGGTCGGATCACCTCGACATCGTTCCCATGATGCTGAGGAAGTAATCATAGTTAGGTGTGATCTGGGCGATGGTCAGTAGTTCGCGTAAATATAAACGCAATTTTTTGGAATCCTACACAGACCTAGGCTCAGCAGAGTGAGATCTTAACAATTAAAAATCTCCATTTATAGTACCGAAATCAACTCAGGCTCGGCTTTGTGCTCCGAAACCTTCAAAAATTTAAATGAACGCTGCTTGAATTCGAGGCACAGATTGGGCATTATCTGTGCAGGTGAAAATGTTCTCTGGAAGTGAGGGGACCGAAAAAGTCGTTTTATGGCAGGTTCTTTAGCACTGAGGCAATCTTTATGATTGTGGCACGGGGATTGCTTTTAGTTTGATGGCTCAAATTTTTGAAATGCCGCGACTTGGAAAGAGTTCGTGAGCCGTCAAAAAAAAGAAATTTTATTTCCCGTTTTGGTCG
>CALKNI010000045.1 GCA_938091115.1 uncultured Pirellulaceae bacterium
GCGGCCGGACAACTTCAGCGCGAACTGGCGGAGGGCAATTCTGAAAAACCTAAAAAGATCGCGGAAATTATTCAACGAGTCAGACCCGACGTAATTCTCTTAAATGAGTTTGATTATGATTCGGCTGGCAAGGGAATAGAGTGTTTCCAAAATAACTATCTCGCAAAATCACAGAACGGAAATCCACCGATCCTCTACCGTTATACATTTTCAGCTGCAGTAAATACCGGTGTCGATTCACAACAAGACATCGACGGCGATGGCTCCAAGGGAACTGCAAATGACGCGTATGGTTTCGGAAAATTTCCAGGCCAATACGGAATGGTCGTCCTGTCCAAATATGAAATTGTCCAAGCCGACATCAGGACTTTTAGAAATTTCCTTTGGAAAGACATGCCTGCACGAATGGTCCCGCAAAACAAAGATAAGCAACCTTTTTATTCTCACCAAATAATGGATCTGTTCAGGCTCTCATCAAAAAGCCACTGGGACATACCCATCCAATGCAACGGGAAAGTGGTTCACTTCTTAGTCGCTCATCCCACTCCACCAGTTTTCGACGGTAACGAAGACCGAAATGGCTGTCGCAACCACGACGAGATCAGATTCCTCGCTGATTACGTCAGCAAAGGTAAGTCAGATTACATTTATGATGACAGCGGCCGCAGAGGTGGACTAACGCAAACTGAGCCATTCGTTATCGCTGGTGACATGAATGCAGACGAAAACGACGGAGACAGCACGGGCAACGCTGCACGCCTATTAACGGATAACCCCCGAATCAACGATGCCAAGCCTCCGAAAAGCAAAGGGGGGAAACATTATTCGCAGATACAAGGTGGAGTAAATATAAATCAAAAAGGAAACCCAGAATGGGATACGAGCGACTTTGGAGATAGTAACGTCGGTAACTTACGCCTCGATTACTGCCTTCCCTCGGCCAACTTGAATGTGAAATCAAGTGGAGTCTTCTGGCCAAAACCGAACGAAAACGGCGCAAGCCTGATCGACGCCACAGATCACCGCTTAGTCTGGATCGATCTCCAAATCGACTAGCCTCACTCAACCTTGGCGCTCATCGCAAACTACCGATACGCCGAATCGAATATCGACGTAGACTTTTCTGTGTATACCAGAATCAGAAGCCAGTTGCAGTTACCGAAAACTGAAAATTACAAAAAACATATAGACTTAAGCGAAACCAAAAAGGCCAATAAAAAAGCCTCGCGGTGAACCGCGAGGCTTTCAATTATCATTAATTAGTTTTCACTAATCAAAAACTTTATACACTCCAGTTTTACATTGCCGGAGCTTCCATAGCTTGTCCCTTGTCACCAGCTTTTTTGCCGACTTTGCTTTCGGCTTCAACGTCGGTGGCCTTCGTCTTCTTGAATTCTGGATTCTCTTTTGGGCCATTCTCACAGCCACAAGCGATTGCCAAGAAGAAACAAGTCATTAATAAAAAACACTTCTGCATCGTAAAACCTTTCATGGTTTTCAAGTTTTTAGTAATCAGTGCTAATAAGAACTTCACCGTCTGCACGACCAGCCAACTGAATCAAGAGATCAGGGTTGATCGACTCAGAGATTGAATGGGCTGAACCATCGCTGAACGCCCAGTTGATAAAGTTACCAGCGTGACGTGAACCGAATACGTACCACCGACCATCGTAGTCAGGATAAGGGTTTCCAGCCAAGTTCTTGGTGTTCCAGTGAACGCACTGAGGAGTCGTGGTCCATGCGAAGCACGCATTGGTACCGAATCCAGTGACTTCACCGTAAGCGATTGTGTTTGAAGTACCATCAGTGATAGAACCCATTTTAACTCCACGGTTCCACTCACCGAACACACCGTAGTATGGTGACCAGCGGGGATCAGTTCCGCCAACTGGATCGTAATCCAAGCGACCTGAGCAACCGGTGTAGTTAGTGATCTGGTGATGGCTAGCGATTGGATCGCCACCAGCATCGTTCATCCACCAACCGTTTCCACGACCACTTAGCAAGAAGAAGGTCGAGAAGTCACCGCTTCCACCGACTTTACGTCGAGTTTCAGCTTGGTCAGAAGGACACTCAAATGTCGGAATCTTCTGTGAAGCAGCAAACTGATTGATGTCGGCTGAAGACCAGTAAACATCAGGAACCTTGTACTCTTCAAAGTAACGAGAAACGTTGTTCTGCTCCATGAAAGGAAGGACAGCAACCAACATTCCACCCCACTGGTGACCAGTTTGGGATTGGAACAAAGCGTCAACATTCGCATTGTAGTCGTCGCCACCGTTCCAAGCCTTAGGGAACTTTTGGTAGGCCGACTCGTAGTTGAGTGTTGCCAACGCAATTTGTCGCAAGTTGTTCATACAAGTTGTACGACGAGCTGCTTCGCGAACCTGCTGAACAGCAGGAAGCAGCATCCCGATGAGAATGCCGATGATGGCAATCACAACAAGAAGTTCCACCAATGTGAAACCAGAGTTTCTTCGATTTTTCATAAATCACTCCAAAAACATAAAAAAGAAAAATTACCAAATGTTTGAACGATGCCGTCGTTAAAAAATGACCTTATTAAACGGCGTCGGTTGTTCATCTTACTAAGAAAACTTAATCTCTAGCTGCTCATCATAGTGTCCGCGGACTTCGATTGTCAAGCATCGAACACTCTAAATCAACAATCAGACCAGTTTTTCGTGTCCCCAACAGCCACGAAACCGACGCTTAAGGCACCGATAAACTTATTCCACGGTAAAAATAACCTGCATGAGCCGACTTTAAAGAAGCGCTACCAACCACTAAACGGCACGGAATCGTAGTATTTTTTCTGAAAGACGGCGTCAGGAGAACCGCAATCTAGCCACAAAACACCTAAACTATCAAATTTTAGGTGGTTTCATGACAAATAAAACGAAATTAATTGCCCCAGAATGAATTTTGGGTTGGGCAGAAATATTCCGCCGACTTCGAGAAATCGGCTACAGACGATTTTGGTGCCTGAGAACGTTTTAAAAAAGAAACGCTCTCAGCCAAATACCTTCAACGGTCTCGCACCGGACTCTTGAGCAATAACCAACAACCTTACTTAGTTGCTGGCAGCCATCTCCATATCTTCTCCGCGCTTTGCCTTCTCAATCCAAGGATCCATATCCTCAAATACCTTACCAGGATTCCCCTCGAAGACGCGGCCGATCAAGAGATTGGTTACATTTTTAGCGTGCTCTGGGTGTGCCTTCATGAAAGCTCCAAAGCTAAATTCTTTTGTGTAGAATGCGCGAACTAATTTTCGAATCCATTTTACGCCGGATTCGTATTCCCCCGTCCACTTCCCCAGCTGCTTGGCGGAGGTATCCCCTGCATGAAGCCCTTCGGCGACCGCTTCGCCCGCCATCACTCCAGATTTCAGCGCAAGGAACACCCCTGATGAATAACACGGGTCAATGAAACCGCCCGCATCACCAACCAGCACCCATCCATCGCCAGACTGTTCCTTGACGGTGTAAGAGAACTCCTTGGCGACCGCAAACTTGCCTCGAAGCTTCGCATCCAGAAGACGACGTTTCACTCCGGGGCAATTCTTAATTTCTGTTTCGAATGTTTTTGCTGGCGACCCGCCACGCTTCAGCAAAAAATCATTGTCACCAACCAACCCGACACTAACAGTCCCATCGCTTAGCGGGATATACCAAAACCAAGCGTCCTTGCTCTGCGTGTGAAGAATACAAGTTACCTCCGGATTATCACCTCCCGCCCGAACCGCCCCATCGTAATATCCCCAAATCGCTGCCTTACGGAGATCATCGTAATACTCTTTGGTCTGCAAACGGTTGGCGAGCAGAGAAGACTGCCCCGAGGCATCAATGATCACCTTGGCTGAAACCTCATGCTCCTTCCCGTCCTCTCCTTGCAATTTGACCAAGTGCGGCGATTTATTGCGAATGTCGATATCCAAAACTCGGGTTCCGTCGACGCAGGTCGCGCCACGATTGAATGCTGTCTCAAAAAGCAAATGATCGAACTTCGCACGATCGACGTGCCAGGTCTCGTTGCAAGGCCGCGAGTCATGATCGGCAAATACGAAAGGTTTAGTTTCACGGTCGTTGCTGCTGACAAACTGCACTCCATACTTTTTGGTAAACCCAATTCGGTCGAGTTCATTAACGATTCCCAACCGCTCGAAAACCCAATAAGTTTCAGGCATTAGCGACTCACCGACATGGAAGCGAGGCATTTTGTCGCGTTCCACTAATAATACTGATAACCCTTGCTCTGCTACGATCGTTGCCGCAGACGAACCTCCTGGCCCGGCGCCAAGCACAACGCAGTCATAGCTTCGATTCGCAATCATCGTAAGTATCCCATCTCTCGAGCAGATGCAAAAAAGGTAGAGGTCTGACTCATTCAGTTCCCACACCAAGTAAATTTACAGTTGTTAAAACGTCAGGCCCATGGGGGCAATTATCGTCATCAGAAACACTGGGACTAGACTGAACTACGCTCAATTATCGAATTGAGTGAAATTGCGCTAACCATCCTATCTGAATCCTATTCCCGACAGCCATGAAGGCCTGTTCATACACGTGTATTGTTAAAAAACCGACATTCAGTGAGATTGTTTAACCGTTTCATGTCAAATTCCCAGCCAAATCCAATGCAACCCTTCTATCTGGACGTTTTATAAGGTGTGATAATCAACAAAACTGCAATCAAATTTAGGATTCTCAACTCTTCGTCTTAATGGCGAAAACAAACTCAAATACAATTTGGCACACCCTTGGCTGACGTCTTTTCGTTTTTTATCAAGACGCATGAAACTCTGGCTGGCTGCATTAAAGCCTCCACCGGCCAACACTATTAGTCTTTACTTCCGGAAACTGTAAATGATCACTTTTATTCGCCCCATTGCGAATCAACGTTCCGTTCTCGCTTTCACCCTGACCGGTTTACTCAGTCTCAGTTTTTCACTTTCCGTACCCGCGTTGGCACAGACTCCCAATCCGGCTCTTTCTCAAACAACCAGCTCACAGGACAGTAGGTTCATCTCCAATGCTAGGCAACTCACTTTTGAGGGCAGACGGGCTGGCGAAGGATATTTTAGCCCGGATGGCTCGTTGCTCGTTTTTCAGAGCGAGCGACGTATCGACAATCCGTTTTTTCAGATTTATTTACTCGATTTTGAATCGGGGGATGTAGAACCAATCTCACCCGGTTACGGAAAGACAACCTGTGCATGGGTACATCCCAATAACAATCTCGTCCTCTACGCTTCGACGCAAGCTGACTCCCAAGCTAAAGCAAAACAAAAAGAAGAAATCGAATTTCGCGAATCCGGTCAGGCTCGGCGTTACTCTTGGGATTATGACGAAACCTATGAAATATTCTCCTACGATCGCAACTCAAAAAAATATCAACAACTCACTAACCAACTTGGTTACGACGCCGAGGGCTCCTACTCACCAGACGGTAAATTGATAGCCTTTGCGTCCAATCGCAACGGCTATTCCCAGCCGCTTACCGCGGAACAAAAGAAAAGCTTTGAAACCGACCCGGCTTACATGATGGACATTTTCATCATGAACTCTGATGGAACGAACGTTCGGCAGCTTACCGATGTCCCCGGATATGACGGTGGACCATTTTTCTCACCGGATGGAAAACGCATTTGCTGGAGACGATTTTCAGAATCTGGTGCGACCGCGGAAATCATGACGATGAATATCGACGGTAGCGACCAAAAACAACTCACCAACATCGGAGCGATGAGCTGGGCGCCGTTTTACCATCCATCAGGAGAGTACCTAATCTTCACCACGAATCGGCATGGGTTTGGAAATTTCGAGCTGTACCTTGTAGCCGCAGACGGCAGTTCGCCCCCGGTACGTGTTACGGAGACCGACGGTTTTGACGGCCTTGCCAGTTTTACACCCGATGGAAAACAACTGACCTGGACTTCCACGCGAAACCCGAAAAAAGAATCACAGATTTACCTGGCTAGCTGGAACCACGAAAGTGCCTCCGAGGCACTTTCAGCTAATCGAACCTCACACAATCATTGGTCGCCGGAAGAAATGTCAGCCTTCGCTTTAGGACTCAATGCTGCCCAACAAGCGAATGCGGGATTCGATCCACGCGACATCATGAGGCATGTCGACTACCTTTGCCGCAAAGAATTGGGAGGTCGAATGACTGGCTCAACTGGAGAGCGCAAAGCCACAGCTTACGTTGCCGCCTATCTTGATCACCTGGGGCTGAAACCCGCCGGTGATAACGGCACTTGGTTTCAAAAGTTCGACTTCCCCAATGGCGTCGAAATGGGGCCTAAGAACCAACTGGAACTGACCGTAGGTGAAAAATCCGAATCACTTAAAGTAAACCAAGACTGGAGACCGCTTTCATTTTCAGGGAATCTCGAAATAGATCCGACGGATGTCGTCTTTGCCGGCTACGGTATCGTCGCGCCTCAGCAAGGGTCAGAGGAAGAGTATGACTCCTACGTCCACCTGGATGTAAAAGATAAGTGGGTTTTTGTTTTTCGATTCCTTCCTGAGAATGTATCCCCTGAGCGACGGCGTTTTCTCAAAACACACGCGGAGCTTCACAAAAAGATTTTCCATGCCAGACAGCAAGGGGCGAAAGGCGTAATCGTTGTCAGCGGCCCTAATTCTCAGGTTCGCGAACAACTTGTACCTCTGCGAAATGATTTTTCTCCAAGCGGATCAAGCATTGCGGCGATCAGCGTTACTGATGAGGTCGGGCAAAAAATTCTCCAAGCGGCCGGCAAAGATATCCAGACACTCCAAAACCGATTAGATGACGGTTCACCGATGATGGGTTTCAACTTGGAGGGTAGCAAACTCAAAACAGAAATCGATATTGAGAAAATTACGGGCAAGGGACGCAATGTAGTGGGACGACTCCTCGCTGGTGATTCTCCAAGTGAGAACGCAGTCATTGTCGGAGCACATATTGACCATCTTGGTGCTGGCAAATCGGGCAGCAGCCTTGCGAAACAAGACGAGCAAAACAATATTCATTTCGGTGCAGACGACAACGCTTCGGGGGTCGCTGCGATGCTTGAAATTGCTGAATATTTAGTCTCACAACAGCGAGCCGGAAAATTAAAACTTAAACGAGACGTCATTTTTGCTGGCTGGTCTGGTGAAGAACTCGGACTTTATGGGTCTGCCAATTACGTCAAATCGCTTCAACCTATCGAACGCAAACCTGCTCAAGATGCCTCCCATGACTTCGTACTTGGGGTTGATTCAAACGGTGAAATCTTACTCAATGGAGAGTCCACGAAAACTGACGAAATCAGTGAATCTTTGAAGTTCATTGCCAAAAACTATCCTGATTTTGAAATTCAGGTTGAAGCTCATCCAGAAGCAAATGAAAAAGCCGTCAATGAACTGACGGAGATGGTCAAAAGTCTCGGAATCAAAAAAGTCACTCTCCTTAACCAAGATCCCCAGGCTGAGGGTTCACAGCCAAACACCGGGATTATCGCTGCCCTCAATATGGATATGGTGGGACGCTTAACAGACCAGCTCGTCCTTCAGGGTGTTAGCAGCAGTAGTTTTTGGCCTTCGGTTATCGAATCCAAGAATGCGGTAGTCGGGCTTCCCGTCACGCTTAGCAACGAAACAGACCTCCCCACAGATGCCAGTTCGTTCTATCGCGGTGGCATTCCCATTCTGTCTGCTTTTACAGGGTCTCATACCGATTACCACACGCCTCGCGACACCCCAGAAAAGCTCAACTATCCCGATACTGCAAGAATTGCCCGACTGATGGGACTGATTACCAGATCACTCGCAACCACCGATGAAGCGCCCGATTACATTGAACAATCTTCGGCATCACAAGACGCCCCCAAAGGTGGTCTTCGCGCCTACCTTGGAAGTGTCCCGGCCTATGGCGAGGACGTCGTCGGTGTCAAACTCTCAGATGTAACTAAAGGGGCGCCAGCGGACAAAGCAGGAATCAAAGGAGGCGATATTATCGTAGAACTAGCTGGCAAAAGCATTGAAAACATCTATGACTATACCGCAATCATCGACGCCATAAAAATCGGAGAAGAAACATCCGTTATCGTTCTTCGAAACGGCAAACGAATTGAATTGAAAATTACTCCCGGTTCACGGCAATAAGGAAACCTTGAGCATGAGCTCACTCGTGAAAAACAGTAAACATAAAACGATGCCGATGAGTTTTCAGCAAGGTTTTTGGGCACAGATTTTTAGTTAGAGCGATGCGAACATATTTCTGCAACACGACGGCTTCTTCGCTGTAAAAACGCACGCATTTCGAAAATCACAGATGAGCAAAAAAAAACAAAAAACCAAGGCAAAGCGTGTTAATTCAAAACCGCAATCAAACTCCAGCAAGCGGACGAATGCAGATTCCACCGAGCACTCCGAATCCAATGTTTCAAGGTATATTTCTTTTGGATTATTGATCGGTGTTATTGCGATCGTTGGCCTCCTGTTTTACGAGGTGATGGCCCATTTTCTAATCCCGCTATTTCTCTCAGCGATCCTCGTAGTCGTATTTCGCCCCTTGCATCGTTGGATTCTTAAGAAATCAGGTGGACGGGCAAAGCTATCTGCGGTTTTGACCACCCTCAGTGTATTAGTCACTGTACTGGCACCTTTGACCGTCATCATTTTCATGGCAGCGATCGAGGGGAAACAGGTCTACAGCGAATTTAACGCGACAAAAATCATCGATGGTTTTTACCAAATCCGTTCCGATTTGAAGCTGGATATGCCTTGCAAGAATGAGTTGCGAACAATCAGCACAGAACTAGCAGCTTTAGAGGCGTCGACATCGTTTTCCCCCACCGAAGAAGACAGCTTTCAAATCAGTCTTTTTGAGATTGAAGAGGCCGGGAAAAAATTGGCCGGAGTAACCGGACGCAACTGGCCATTCCCAGGTGAACTTGACGAAACATCACCCGAATCCCGCTCGAATTGGGATTTGTTCGCGGCGGAACTTACCGAAGCACGATCCCTGCACGCCGCGATTCCACCGGCTTCGCCAGAGTCTGGTCGACATCGCAACGAGGCAATCGTCAATTACCACGAGAAAATTAATCAGACCGCCATCCATTTTAATCTGTTTGAATCCGAACTGCTTGGCGGCAAGGCGAAGGCGTGGCTGATTAAACTAGTCAATCCATCCGACGAGGAATCAGAATCCTACGCAAACTCAGTAGTTGGATTTTTACAAAACAAATTGCTCGAATTAACGGGAGTCGGTGTCAGCTACGCGGGCAACCTACTTGTTGGCGCAGCCATCATGGTTATTGGACTCTACTTTTTCCTCCTAGATGGACCGCGGTTGATTGAAGCCTTCAAAGGCCTCTCCCCAATCGATGACGAACAAGAACAAGAACTGGTTACCGAGTTCGGAACGGTCAGTCGAGCAGTCGTCGTCGCGACACTTGCTTCAGCATTGGCTCAGGGACTATTGGCCGGGATTGGCTTCTACTTCACTGGATTTGATTCCGTTTTTTTACTGACCGTAATCTCAGCAATGTTAGCAATGGTTCCCTTCGTCGGTGCTGCTGCCGTCTGGATTCCGTGCTGCCTCTATCTCTTGTTTTTCGATAACAACATAACGGCCGCAATTGGACTGGGGGTCTATGGGGTCGCGATCATTTCTATGGCTGACAACGTTATTAAACCCTATATCTTGCACGACCAATCAAACATCCACCCTCTTTTCGCACTACTGAGCGTGCTTGGTGGAGTTTCAACACTTGGACCAATTGGGATTATCATTGGACCAATGGTTGTTGCGTTCCTCCAAACTCTCCTGAAGATTCTCCAACGTGAAATGACACACCTCGATCAAATCACCAGTTCGCCGACTCTAACCGCCGAGCCAGCAGCGGCCGAGCTATCCAACGAGGCCAAAGAACAAAAGTAGTTTCGCTGGCATCAATAAACCGGCGAGCGCTTCTTTACTCAAAAACCATTCCAACGCCAAGAATTTCGGCGGATGCACCAGCCTTCGAAAACTTACCCCCGAATTAATTACTGAGAAGATTCCCAATACTGGATCACGCTCGAACGATTAATAAGATAGGGCACAATTGGATCAAAACGACGACCGCAATGACTAATTCCATTGCAAATTTCGTCCGAGGTCACCCAGAAGTTGTCACCTTGTTTTTCGATTTTCGAAACGACATCTTTGCGATAAACTTCGACGTTGAAGAATGAGACAGCTACGCGACTCTTTTGAAAATGCCCTGGAACTCGGTCAACAAACTCCAGATTCATCTGAGCCACGTTGGAGACAAGAAAGTCTCGTTTTCGATCCAGCCAGAGTGCCCAGGAAACTTCGCGTACCGTCGTTTCGCGGAATGACTCATCCTCGAGTCTCTCGCCGATAATAAAGTTAAGCTGTTTGGTTGCGGGATCTAGCCGAGCCAGCCACCTTAGTTTTTCATTGTACGTTTTGCGAATTAACGCAACAGACAAACACAGATCGATCATAATCCCACCCAATTGCTTCCTGCGCTTTCAATTTCCTAAACGTATCCTAAAGCCTTTACCCGATTTTTGTAAAGATAACGTCACACTGAAACAGCTGTGAATCTGCAAATTTAATAACGGGTATTCAACTTGCAGTACGACCGAACCGTTACCAAGAAGGCTATTCAGACCAATCCTTATTTGTTCGCATAATCTCACGTACAGAAAAGGGATTGACGAAACAGGTCTTTATTAATCTCCAAAAAATAAGCTAGAAATAGATGCCTCTAACTATCTCCAACCGATCGACTGAAGCAGACGTTCGCACTTGGCTGAACGAAAACGGATTCGTCGGAAAGACCGCTAAATTCAATCTACTGGAGCTACATGCCATTCAACGACCTGGCTGGGTTCAAGTATTCAAGTTTTGCGCAAGGGTAAAATACAAACCACTCGAAAACAAAGCGATAAACTCTGAAGATGGAAACCACCTCGGATGGAGAGAGTTTTTTGGTGTCGCCCTGGAAGACGAACGGGAAAGAAAACAAAAAGAAAAGACGCAAGTCTGGCTTTTCGACGATCAACTTAAGCAACAAGAAAAACTAAATTCAATCTCTGCTGACTTTTTAGTTTGTAAGAAAGGGCAAAATGGACAACTCACCGGAACTGTTCTTTTTATTCTCGTGATTTTAACGATAGCTATCGCTTTAGTGAGTTGCTTTTAGGAGCCTCGTTAATACATTGACGGTTTCTGACGTGCGGAACCTCATTCGTAACCAGTTCGAAACAACTCCGAGATGAATTCAAAAAACGCCAATTCTGAAACTGAGCGAAGGCTTCGGCCTCGCTTTTATCTAGCTAAAATTGCTCGCAACGTTTTCACGGTTTTAATCTTATCTTTGATCGGTTTATTCGGTATCAGCATGACTTCTAAACAACCCGACAATCTGGGTGTCACCAATGGGAAACTCGCGACCTGTCCTGACACGCCTAACTGTGTATCCAGCCAAGCAGCAGATCCGGAAAAAAAAATAGAGCCAATTGCTTTTAAGGGCTCCTCAGCCGAGACAATCTCGAAAATTAAACAGACAATCAAAGCAAATTGGCCAAGAGCGACGCTAATCAGTGAGAGGGATCACTATTTGCATTACGAATTCAAGTCGTTAATCTTCCGGTTTATTGACGATGTGGAATTCTTTGTCGATGATAAAGCTTCAGCCATCCAGTTTCGCTCAGCTTCAAGAGTCGGTCACTCAGATCTCGGCGTCAACCGCAAGCGAATGAACCAAATAGTTAAGAGCTTAAAACCATGATCCGAAATCAAATTATCGGCCTCGGAATCTTGATTGTCATCTTTGGCTGCGGAGTGTACTTCGTGATTCCACTGTTCGGAACGAAAGAAATGGAACCAACAGAAGTACCAGTGGAACCCGTTAAGGTTACATCGACTACAACAACAGAATTTCTGGAAAAAGAGAAGAAAAACGAAATGCCTGCCGAGTACAACAAACTTACAGCCTTCGAAGCAAGCGTAATTCTTGACAAAGGAACTGAACGTCCCAATTCGGGTGAATACAACAGCACCGCCGAATCAGGGATCTACACCTGCCGCCAATGCAATGCGAAGCTCTATCGGTCAGATGACAAATTTGAGGCCCACTGCGGTTGGCCAAGTTTTGACGACGAGATCCCTGGAGCCGTTAGAAGAGAGATTGATGCTGATGGCTATCGCGTAGAAATTTTGTGTGAAAATTGCGATGGACATCTCGGACATGTTTTTGAAGGCGAACAGAAAACGGAGAAGAACATCCGGCATTGTGTGAATTCGGTATCTTTGAAATTTTTTCCAGAGGGCACTGAACCGCCAGCGATGATCGTGAAAGCAAAATGAATTTGCTACGATTCAGTTGAATCACCTAAGCACTTGATAGCGTCCCCACAGACAATTTCGCCCTCGAGAACAACGGTCGCGGTAACCCCGCCATGCCCTCGCATTGCGTTATATCCCCCGCTTCCAAGATTTTCTTCCATTCGACTGCACGGCGGACAATTCCCCGTTACCTCAAGTGTCGCCAGTCCAATTTGGATTCGCCTTTTTTTGAGCGCCTGCAAATTAATCCCAGAAACAACGAGATTTCGCCGCAACAAACCCGGATCAATGGCTTTTATTTTTAGAATACTCGCAACGGTTGCAATATGCTCCTGTTGAATTAGCGTCACCATCCTCGGCCCGCCTGGCTTTCCCCGATAACGGTCCCCGGCAAGCCCCTCCAAACTTACGTTCACGGACGGAAGAACCTTCAACGGCTCTCGACGTCCAGGGCGGACACCAATCCACTCGACTCTCCCCACTTGCGGCATCGTCGCCAGCAACTGTCTCATTTCCAGGCTCACAGCATTTCCTAAATTTAGATTCCAAAATCAAGAGATTTATTTGCTTCAATTAACCTATGATAAAGAAATTCGGACTTCCACAACAGCAGCAAGCCGAACGCTGCAGACGCTAACTTGAAGTAAATTCCGTCGCAAAAACGTTGATCCACATCGTGGTTCAATGGGATTGTGGTAAGAATTTTCTCAAGTGAAACTTGTGCCACTGGATTGGAATTGCGACAATCTGAAAATCAAATGCAACCTCGGTAAAAACTATGAAAAACAGTAAATACATTTGGATGAATGGCGAGATGATTCCGTGGGAAAACGCTACCGTTCACGTCATGTCGCACGCTCTTCATTATGGCTCGAGCGTCTTTGAAGGAATCCGCTGCTACGCGACCCCTAATGGGCGATGTATCTTTCGACTCGAAGCCCATATCAAACGCTTTTTTAATTCAGCAAAATTATACCGCTACCCTCTCTCTTTTACCGCTTCTGAAATCGAAACAGGATGCCGCGAGTCCATCACTAAAAATGATCTTGAGGCAGCCTACATTCGTCCTCTGGCATTTCTGGGCGCCGGCTCTCTCGGCGTCGTTCCGAAAGTAGATGTCCCAACCGATGTCATCATCGCAGCGATGGAATTTGGAACTTACCTTGGTGAGGAAGGGCTAAAAAATGGAATTGATGTCTGCGTTTCTTCCTGGGCAAGAACCACCAGTGCCGCCCTGCCAGTCCTATCTAAAGCGGGGGGACATTATCTCAACGCACAACTAATTGGCGGTGAAGCAAGGAGAAATGGATTTGCGGAAGGCATCTCGGTGACCGCCCGGGGAACGGTAAGCGAAGGGTCAGCTGAAAATCTCTTTATCGTCCGGGATGGCAAAATTTATACCCCGCCGCTTTCCGCCGCAATTCTTGACGGAATCACACGCGACGCTGTTATCACGCTGGCACGGCACCTTGGTTTTGATGTGATCGAACAAGAAATCCCCCGTGAACTACTCTACATAGCTGACGAGATTTTCTTGACGGGAACCGCTGCCGAAGTCACCCCGGTGAGAAGTGTGGATCGTATGGAAATTGGAGGCGGCTCTCGTGGACCAATCACAGAGGCACTTCAGAATGCCTTTTTTGGTTTATTTGACGGTACCACGCCGGATCAATGGAATTGGTTAGATTCAGTAGAATCCTAACTTCCTAATCCTAACTCCCTGCTACCCATCTCCGCGTTTTTCTTATTACGCAGTAAACCGGCGGGGGTAAACACTCTCTGCATCGCTGGCCAATTCCTGAATAGTTGGTCGGCGTTGACGCTGGGTCTTGGAAGGAATCATCGATCGCATCGCCTCCAGTCTCCCAAAACAAAGCATGCGGTCCCCCGCCTCTAGCCGACGCTTAAGTC
>CALKNI010000046.1 GCA_938091115.1 uncultured Pirellulaceae bacterium
CAATTTTTCAATCGACTCTCTTGCTTCGATTTGATTTCTCGATCGATCGTTTGCATTCCCAGCACCTTCCTTGAAAGCTCTTCTCATCTCATTAACCGCTTCCATCACGCGTTTGGATTCCTCTACCTGCCCATTTTCTGCTAACTCCATCGCGTGCCCATAGAGTTGTTCCATATCTCTGATTTGATTCTCCCTTTCCTGTGCATCAAGATGCGAGGCTGGAACTATCAGCAATAAGATCAGGGAAATAATAAACAAGTTAGTCTTGGACATAGCTGATTCCTAAAAAGTTCATGATGGTTCGGCGAGCACACTTTGTAGATTCCCAATCAATTCAACCGCCGCACACTTCCATCCTAACATTTTAAACAACCGCAGGCATTCACTGCGATCATATCGCAAGATAATCAGTAAAAAGTGAGAAAATCCGAGCGTGAAAGAGGATCGCTCTAGCTAGATTGATCGGAAAAATCTTCGCCCGTTCGGCAAGCGATCGCGATAAGTACCGCAACGACCAGCATCAGCACCGAAGCGACAATGTAAGGCAAAAACACAAATGCCTTCAGCATCGGAATCCCAAGTGCAGATCCAAAAATCCTTGCCAATGCACTTACACTTTGACTTACTCCAAGCGCCTTGCCTTGCTGCTTTGGGTCAGACCAGCGGGAGACAAGCGAGTAGAGGCTCGGCTGCATACAACTATACCCCGCGACCACTACGGCAAGAGCAGCAAACAGCCATTCAACGGACGCAATTTTCACCGAGTAAGCGAGAATCCCAAAACCTATCAATTCAATCAATGCACCACCAACAGCCAGTTTTTTCTCAGAGATTTTTTTAGACAATCTCCGCACCAAGCCGCCCTGCACAACCGCCACCATGAAGCCAATCATTGCAAAAGTCAGACAGACTTGCTTGAACGAAAAGTTAAACGGCGCGTCTTCAAATGACTTCGACCCTTTAATCAACATGCTCAAGGTCGTTTCAAAATTCGCGAAAGAAAAAATACAAACGAAAAACCCTAATAGCAGATAGGCCATCGCAGGATTACTAATTGCGGTTTTCCAAGCACTTAAATCAAACCATTGTCGCGTATTTCCCGACTTACCTTGACCGGGGTGATAGGATTCCGGCAGGCGAAAAATTGCCATCAAAAGCGCAATCGCAGAGAGCCCGGCCGCCACAAACCCGGGCCCAGCACCGGGATCGCCAAGCTGGCTGACTTCGGCGCCCGCTTCTACCGCAATCTCGTGGGGAACCGCGAAATACGCAAACAGCGGGCCAAGCGTAAACCCGAGCCCAAACGCAATTCCAATCAAAGCCATGCCGCGCGTACGATTCTCTTTGGTAGTAGTATCTGCAATGTAGGCCTGAGCAGTCGGGATTGTTGCCCCTGCTATACCAGCTCCAATTCGAGTCACAAAAAGCCCGAACAGACTCTGATAGATCGCAGCAATTCCAAACAGCGTATAAAACACTACGCTTCCGGCCAAACCAATGATGATAACCGGACGACGCCCAATTCGATCAGAAATCGCCCCCCAAATTGGCGCGAAAATAAATTGCATGATTGAGAAGCAGGCCATCAACATTCCGATCACGATCCCGCTTGGATCAGTCCCAAAAATATCGGCGTACAAAGGCAATAATGGCAGGACAATTCCAAAACCAAGAAGATCAATAAAGACCGTTAAAAAAATAACGCCTAAAGCACCCTTGGACGCGCTGCGAATTTCAGCGTCATCCTCGTCCTTCAATTTAGATTCGTTGGTTGCTTCGTTTTGAGACATGATTTTTTTAGTTCTAGCGCCGGGAATATTCTTTAACAATAGCGAACCGCGAAGCCGTTGCGAAGTGCCTAACCGGGTTCCAATACCAACATTTCTTAAAGAACTAGCAAGCAACGAGCTTGAACGTTTTGCCAATCCTCACAACGGGTAGTGCATTAAGAATGAATCGACATTCCGCCTTCACTCTTCACGAACACCACCCTAGCAAGTTCGCCCGCCAAATCGGTCATCCGCTTGTGAAACTCCTCCCCTTCACCTTCTTCCGGGATTGCCATTCCCATGAAAACAATTGCAGCAGAGCGAGAGGTAGTCTGAATTGCAGCAATTGCATTTTCAGAGACAACAACATGGGGCGTAGCAACAATCCGCGCGTTATCAATTAAACCTTCGAGATGATTCAGCACTTCCTCTCTTCCCGCTTCATTTTCAATCATCCTTAAAAGCCGAATTGGCCGCGATCGCCATCTTTGGTTTTGGGCTAACAGATGAGCCAACAAAAGCATCAACTCTCCATTTTGATTACCACGCCACCAAACGTCGATCGTCCCTAATGGAACACTTCGAGGAGGATCCAACTCGAGTGCGGGTTCGCTGAATCGCATCGCGATAACACTTCGTTCTAAAGCGTGAATACTTCTCAGCGTTGTTGAAAATGGAACTATTTTTTCGGTATTGTTTGGCCAGCCCAGCAGTACTGTATTGGGCCGCAACGCACCAAGTCCGTGTGTCTGGACAAGCGATTCCATTCCTGCGGAAATCGTCGCCGCGGCAACGACCGCTGGAAAAGCCTCCAACTTTTGTTCTTGGATAAATGCGTTTAGGATTCGCTCCTGACTCTGCAAACGCTCCAGTCGATTTTCAACGTCCCCCTGGATCACATATCCCAATGTCAAGACACCGTGACCGGCAGTAAACCAATGCCCGTAAACCGCAAGCTGCGGACGCTCCCAGGATGCACCACTAAAAGCCAGAATTATCGGCCTCCAGTTTTTCGGATGATGGAGCTCCTTTTCAAGTTTCAATAAGCTCTTGCGCGTTCTCTCGAACAACAATCCTTGATGGAGATCACCCCAGCGAGTTTCCACCTCTTTCTGACTGATGTAAAGGTAGACGCAAGCCATTCCAAAAATTGCAACCAAAGCCCACATCCAGTTAATCAAAAACATGACTAACAAACATCCCGCTGCACCAGCCAGTGAAGTCAGCCAGTGGCTATATCGAAATCGTGGGCGGTAGCTCGGGTTCTTGGTGATGGCTTCATAAAAAGTTGCAAGATTCAACAGACCATAAGTCAGCATAAAAAACATTGTGATCAAAGGAGCAATCGCGTTCAAATCGGCAATTAATAGAATTGCAACTTGAGAAATAACAAACGTCAAGAATGTCGCAAGCCTAGGCTCATTGGCTTCTCCGCTTCCAGCCGCAAACGGACGCAAATTTTGAAAAACACCATCCTTGGCGAATGCTTGAAGAATGCGCGGTGCTCCCATCATACTGCCCAACGCAGATGAAAGCGTTGCTGCAAAAACGCCAGCAGTAATTAAAAACGGTACCGCTGAAATGTCTGCAATCACAAGCGACTCACCATCGAGATTCGAAAGCACGCCGGCCTCTCTCGCCCCGCCCATTAATAAAGCCAAGCTAAAATAAATTGCCCCGGTGAAGACTATCGACAGCAACGTACCCATCGGAATCGCTTTCGATGGATCACGAAGATCCCCTGACATATTCGCACCGGCCATAATCCCAGTTACCGCAGGAAAGAACAATGCAAACATGGTAAAGATTGATTCTTGCGGCTCGGCTGTATACCGCCCGCTCCAGTTACCGCTGAACACCGCGGTATCGAAATCAGGAATCGCTCCAGCATAAAACGAGCCAAGTGATGCTAACAAAATTGCCAGAATGAAATACTGCAAACGAATAGTCCATCCAGCCCCTCGAAAAACGCACCCAAAAACGAAAATATTACAAATTGTAGCAATCAGTAATTTTGATTGACCGGGCAAAACCGACGCCACGACCGCTTCTGAAAAACCAATCACGTACATCGCCACAGAAATCGCTTGAGCTACGAAAAATACCAACCCGATCGCTCCACCAAACTCGGCGCCGAGACTTCGACTAATCAAAAAATAGGCACCCCCGCCCTT
>CALKNI010000047.1 GCA_938091115.1 uncultured Pirellulaceae bacterium
AATCTTCTATTTCTGCGAAAATCTCGTTAACCCAACGATTTTACGCAGAAAAAACTAAGGCCAGACAGGAGCACACCAGCGATTTACCTTTGCACCACCATTCGCTTAAATGTCTCCAACGTCATGAAAAAGCTTGAAAGCTGGTTTTTGTAAAAAATCAAAATTGAGATGCCAATTCACAAAAATGACTTTGGCTTTCCCAAAGGAATGATTTCGTTTGAATTTTTTTTAACGACTAGAGACTTATTCGAAGGAAATTTACAAATATTTTACAGCTTGGTTCGTCAACACTTTGATAAAGTAAAAACATTTCAATGAAGCGCGTTGAATCGCGGTCCCAGAGACAAGAAACCTCAACTTCAGGCCAGGAGTGATCGAATGCAAACCAACCTATCATTCTTGATCCTCATATTAACCATCCTGACGATATTGGGCTGCAAACAACCCGTTCCATCCATTTACGTGACCAATGAATCGATTTGGCCTCTTCATGTTGTTTCGTTAAGCAATATGGTTCGATTAAAAAGAGAAAAAGTGCTACCCGGGGAAACAAAAGCTATCGTCACCCAACAAAGCTTTACTACAGAAACCATCACGATCAAATGGTATATCGTCGGTGCCCCCAAAGCCCTTCCAGCAATTCGTGAGGATACAATTTCCATTCCTCAAGATTGGGCTGTACAAAGGCCACTCCTGCTGTCATTCGATCAGAAAAAAAAGTGGACGGCCTCTTTTCGGTAGGACTGATAAATTTTCAGGAGCGGCTGGAGGAGAATCATTGTCCGTGTTTATCCAACGAGAGTTAGCAACGCCAGAAGCTAATCGCTCTTGGGTATGAAGGACGCAAAACTGACCCTTTTTAGTTCAGCAGCGACTCCGTTAGCCTACTTTTTCGAATCAATAAGTCATTGCTTGCCTCCCTGAAATTCCGGCTAGATTAAAGTTGAGGACAGTTCGGGATAGCGGATTAGCGATGCCTTCGCCGCAAATTTCTATCACAAGCCCCCCTTGGCTTCGACAGCCTAACGCTCAGTATCCCCGCCTCTCACAGCAAACCTTGACTGCCATTTGGAAATGGGGGATGTGTGATCTTTTTCCACTAAAAACCCGAGAACGAAGAAGTTTGGCGCATCGTTTCGGACTTAGATTCTATCTCTTTCTAATCGATTGAAAGCTAATCGATTGTAAATTGCTTCCACGATCATCTTTTGGGCAACAAGATTTAATCACGATTGATTTATTTGTAGTAATTTTTTTAAAATTTGATTCTGAAATTCTCAAACACAAGGTTGAGAAGTAATGTCATTTAATACTTAAGTGAGGAAGTTAGCTGTTATGTTCTCTATTCAGTTGTCAGGGAAAAATTTGAATAACAAACGATCTAACCGCAATTGGCACGGTTCACCGCTTTCACTGTTATTCATACGGTCGTTATTCATACGGCCAATAGCTCTGAGTATCTGCTTACATGCCTGGACTGCTGGATTCGCAGAATCCCCCAAGACAAACCCTTGTCAAATCGAGACGATTCCAGCCGCCAAACTCGTATCCAAACCGCAAGAAGATCCTTTGCCTCGAAAGTTTACTTTAGAAGAACAGACAAATATCAATGTCTACGAGAAGTCAAATCGAGGCGTTGTAAATATTGATACACGGGCTAATCGGCAACAGGCATGGTTTCTTGAACCACAGTCGGAGGAGGGATCGGGCTCAGGATGGGTTCTCGATAAGCAAGGGCATATTGTGACCAACTACCACGTCATCGAAGGTGCCGATGTGGTGACTGTGAGCCTTTCGGCGTCGAGCAATCCGTTCACTGCGCGAGTTGTCGGAATCGATCCCCAAAATGACATCGCCGTTCTTAAAATCAATGCCCCTCAGGAGTTGCTTTTCCCTCTTAAGCTTGGGAATTCAAAAACTTTAAAGGTTGGTCAAAAAATCTTTGCCATTGGTAACCCGTTTGGCCTAGCAAGAACGCTAACGGTAGGCATTGTTTCAAGCCTTGATCGCACAATGCGATCAAAAACAGGAAGGCTAATGAAGGGAATCATCCAAATTGACGCGGCCCTCAATCAAGGCAATTCAGGTGGCCCATTGCTTGACAATGAAGGCTTGCTTGTAGGAATGAATACTGCAATCGCCTCCCTGACAGGAGAAAATACTGGCGTCGGATTTTCAGTCCCCGTAGCAACCATCAAAAGAGTTGTGCCACAGTTGCTGCAATTCGGAGAGGTACGTCGAGCTTCGTTAGGAATCGATCTGTTTTGGAAGACAGATCTTGGAATCGGAGTCGCTAGAACGAAAGAGAATGGCCCTGCGTTCAATGCAGGAATACAAGGATTTAAAATTGAGCGTAAGTTAGTGCGATCTGGAAATCGTCTCTTCGAAACGATTGAGGCGGATCGAAATTCGGCAGATCGAATTCTTGCAATTGATGGGAAAAACATAAATTCAACTGACGATTTGCAAGAGGCTCTCGATCGGTACAAGCCAGGCCAGGAAGTAATTGTTTCTATTCTAAGGCAAGGGCGAGAGCTTCAAGTTCCGCTGCGATTGGGACTCGACAGGTGATTTTCAAGCCGGATCGCAATTTCGAATTGAGAATCAGAAAACAGCTATAGAGTCGCGAGCAATGCATGCCTGCTCGCATGCAAAAACCGCAGGGAATTTTCGTGAATAGGTTCCAGCACGACACAAGTAACCACTGGGAGACGCCTCGGATAAGCCTGGTTTTTTAAAATTACTGATAGCAAAACACCGCCACTACAGACTTGTCCCCCAAGCAAAAGTGCCACCACTTCATCAAAAGTTAATCTGATTTTCTAAAAAATAAACATGACTTTGACGATAAAGAAAGATATCTAAATCAGTCAAATTTTTAACGCCTTGCACTCGGACACTTAGCATCTCACTCGATTCGCAATTCAGTTTAAAGCTACCATGAAAATACACATTTCTACTTTGCCGTTTGGCAAATCGGTACTCACAAGTGCTTTCATCGGCTTAGCATTTTTCTTTTTGAGCAATGTCAGTCTAGCACAAGACGAACACGACTTCGGTAGCTGGTTCTCAGTAAACACGCAAGGTTCACTTTCACCCGACTTAAACTCAGAGTCTCGTTTCCGATGGTGGTTTGACGGCCACCTCAGGTACTTAACCGACTCGGGCGGATTCCACCAGAGTATTTTTCGACCGGGCATCGGATACAAACTAAATGACCAAACAAGTCTTTGGATTGGATACGGCTGGATCAATGAACTTCCTACCAACAAGCAACCCATCTTTGATGAAAACCGCGTTTGGCAGCAATTGATCCACACCAAATCGCTTGGACGATTCAATTACATGTCACGAACTCGATTCGAACAACGTTTCAGAAACAATAGTGATAATACAGGCTTGAGACTAAGACAATTTTGCAAGTTAAGCTTACCATTGGATTGTGAAAACCGTTGGAACTGGGTCGTTTGGGATGAAATGTTTTTGGATTTAAACGAAACGGACTGGGGACAGATAGGTAGCTTTTCACAAAATCGAGTTTTCACTGGCATCGGATGTAACCTAAATGGGTTAAACAAACCGAGGCTTGAGGTCGGGTATCTTAATCAGTTCATTCGCAGGCCTAGCAATGACGACCCTATTAACCATGTTTTATCTGCCAACTGGTTTTGGACCTTCTAAACCCATCTATCAAACAGTTGCTGGGTCATCGTCATCCATTTCTTTTTCAGACTAGTCGCATATCCCGTTCAGCAAAGAATAATGACGTTTGCGAGGGCAATTGATGCGAAAAATTCTTGCTGGCAAGAATAATGAGAAACAGGTCCGGTTTTAACGGAACCAAGGAGCTTTTTAAAGACGATCTATACCGTTTAAGTCGCCGCGGGAAACCTGCTTCTCCGATTGGCATGTTCCACGCGAAATTGGTAATCCCCAATTCACCGCTACTACTACGAGGTACCTTGTCAACCAAATGCTCGATTCTCTTATCCAGCTAAAAGCTTAGACGGGTCCATGCCTTCAAGCCCCACAAGCCCTTCTTTTTCAGTGGATTTTGGCAGTCCAACATCCAACGCGGAACGAGTATCCCAATCAAATTCCAACTCACTATCACTCCAATTGTGGATCCCCTCAGGTACACCTCGCTTAGCAGGTGCCCCCTTCCACTGGGTAGAAGCATTGTGGCAATGGTAAAAACCAATGTTCGAATTTCGTAGTAGTTTTTTAAACGGCAAACCAGATAAGCGATGCACATCCCAGCTCAGGTGTTTCAACCTCCCCTGTGGAACAATGCAGTACTTACAGGGGCACGGCTCCGCCTCTTTTGATTTATGATCATGAACAGAATGGCTTTTGTTGTCAGTTTCCTGCAGCCCAGGAAATCTCCACTCCCCTGAGAAAATAGAGAAACCTAGAAAACTACCTTGTGTCAGATCAAAAACGTTACCACCACGAGACCAGATTAGCTCGTCCAGATCTGCATTGATTACTGCTCGAGCGGTTGTCAAAAAACGCAATCTCGCGATATTCAACATCGCCGTCTGTAAGAACTTGGCCCTGCTAGAATTTTGATGAGTTCTCAATCCATATTTAAACGGCACAGATACGATAACAACTTGCTTAAGGCCCGTTTTCATCAGCGCAGCTCCAACCTCTTCAAGGCAGTAGTCCGTCGATCCGTTATCGAAAAGGAGCATCGCCTCCAACCCCTGAGCTTTCACCATGTACCTGCCAAAGTCGCAAATCCACCTGACATCATTGTTCCGGGAAAGCGTGGTGTGAGCATTTAAACCATGGAACAAATGGTTTTGCTCGTGACTAATCGGACTGCTCACCGCGAAGCCTTCGCCCTCCACCGATATTTCGCTCGGTTGCCTAATGCTACGCAGCTCAATCGTGTCATAGCGTCGATACTGGCGCACTTTGGAAATGGGCGTCACATACCCATCAAGTCTTATGCAAGCGTTGCGAATAAGCGGTAAGAGATTCAAAAGTTTGGGGCAGACAAGGTAGACTCGGCCACCTCGCCAGAACGCGTCATACCACAAGGTCGTGCGATCGTATGATTCAACATAACTAGGGCCCTCAACCAATGGGTCCGCAACGAATTTACGACGCAACTGGGAGTGGCTCAAGTCAGCGCTTGCGAGCTTTATGATAGAAAACATGAGTCTCGTTTACCTTAATTGGCCAATTGGAGCAAGGTTGAACCATTCCAATTCCGCCTGAATCAATCGCAACACGTTCTGAGTGCTGAGCTCTATTCTGCTATTTTTGCGGAGTTTGGCGTTGATGCGCATGATGTTGAACTTGAGTCGCATCACGACCAATACATGCGGGGCTTCTTCACGAATTACTACCGCGAACAACCGAATTCTGTCGGCCGCCTTTGGGCCGAGAAATCAAATGTTTAATGTACTTCAAGGGGCGTTTATGAACGAACTTACGAATGAGAGAAAGTGCGTCAAATCATCAGCCCAAACCGGCAAGGACTACTAACGGAACACGCAATGCTCACAGTTAAAAATGAACTCAAAAAACAACTGAAGTGTCGATCGAATAACGAATGCACATTGTCTCACTTTAAGTTCGTCTATCCTGCTTTTTTGCAAGA
>CALKNI010000048.1 GCA_938091115.1 uncultured Pirellulaceae bacterium
ACTGCTTTAGGCTGACTTCGATAAGTTAGTACGACATCGGACAATTTTCTAAATAGATTGCCAATTCGGGGTAAACGCAGGAGCCATTTGAATGTTTTGTTTTTCGCCAACTGCGGGGCAAGGATTACGATAAATACTCCCATCAGGCAAATTAGTGTCACCGCTAAAACAATCCGGCAAGCATAATTCAATGTTTGAAGCTTTCCCGGATGAGTAGAGGCAATGTTCTCGAAGTCGAGCATCAGAAATGCTACTGACGCGAATGAGAACATCGTGATGAGACCAACAATTCGATCCGCGACCACTGAGCAGATCGCTTCGGGCATGCGGTTTTTGACCTGTCGGGAAACGTAGAAAGTTCGAAGGGTGTCGCTGCCAATTATTCCAAAGGCAAATAATCCAAAGAAAGAACCGATGAAGCCAATTCGAATGGCATCAAAACGGGTGAATGGTAAGCCGAGTGCGCGCACCATTACTCGCCATCTTAAAAACGAAATCAGATTTGCCAGAATACAGCTAACAAAACCGATTCCAACCCAGCCCCAATATTTAGGCTGCGAGAGGAATTTCTCAAATTGATCGTCATTCTGGGCGGTTGTGAATAGATACCACAGAATGCCAATCGAAACTGAGAACTTGATTGTCGTAATCAGGTTGCGTTTGATGCTGTCGCTCACGATTAATCAACGCTGGAAAAACAAGAAACGATTTTAGACTTGTAGCCGTAAAAGATTGGGGTTCTGAAAAAGCAGAACTGGTGGATGCTAAGATTAAAGGTCTTAAGCTAATTGGCGTGTTAATCAAATAGCACAACCGAAGCGGTAAATCCATGTAAGAAATTTTTGTTGCCGACGGGGCCAATCTCGCCAGCAGCGAAAAAGCCAGCGACTGGGATTGGGGCGACCGATTGAATGCAAGCCGCATCATGGTTTGGATCTTGGAACAAATTCAGGCCGCGGCCATTGCAAGTGAATAGTAAGGCTGCTTTGGGAATGCGGTCCGCTGCCCTTTTTTTTACTAATTTTGAAAACTCGGCGGAGGCTGACGCATGATCCCGAATGTGAAATTGAATCGTCTGGCCTGGCCGTACGTAGTCGCCGATAGAGATGGATCCGAGTCCTTTATCGACTCCGGTAATGTTGCGAATTAAAAAATCTCCGTATTGAAAGGAATCCTGATACTCGTTAATTACGCGTCCAATTTGTACGCCGCTCTGAAAGATTTGCTGTTCACGCGTCGGGAGTGTTTGGAATAACTCGGACAGAACATCGAATGCTCGTCTCCCGCCAAGTTGTTGGATGACATTTCTTTCAGCTTGAGTGATGACCATGGGTTCACCAATGGGGCGACATCCTTGGGAGACAAGGGTGCGTAATGGCGTGTTGCAAATTCGTACCCCAACCCAACCGGAATCGAGGGATTTGTCATCCAGCAAGAGTCTGGAAACTCCGGGAGCCTGTGCCCCACTTGCAATCCCGCCGATGATAGGTATCCCAGGCCAATCTTCATTGAATTGTTCAAGAAGATAATCAACTGGAAACTCAAACGGTTCGTTCAGCCCAATTAGGCAACAATCTTCTGGCCATTCAGGCGCCAGTTCATTTGGCCAGCCCGTGATTGCCGACTCGCCGCCGGATCTTGTGAATTGCAAATGAAGAGGAATAATTTCTGAATCAGGTAAACAGGCTGCCCAGAGGGAGAGAGATTTTTCGTTTTCAAGCTCAAGTCCGCTGCCAATCGTCGCCTCACAACTGCAGCCAATAACGTGTTTAGCGTTGGTTAACTTTTGGAGAGACGGCATGGTGCGGTCAAATTCTTCCGGACTGTATCCTGCCGCGAAAGCGAAGAGCAGGTCGATGGTTTGATCTGGTGGCAGTTTCAGTTGGGATGCCGCCTCTGGAAGTGCAGTTGCAAGATCCTCTCCTATGCAGTGGGCTTGCGAAAATTGTGGAGTAGAAGTGTTGCTCATTAGGTTGCTTGAATCCACTTGGAAATTAAATCCAGTAAAGAGGGGTGGGCGAAACGGGGGGCTATCTTCAATCGAAGAACGGTTGCCGGACTTTGGTTTGCTGCGGAACATCCAACCCATTTAAGGATGTCGTTACTTCGCAAATTTCGATTGAGCCCGCGAGGTCAGAATAGTTTGTTTTAATAACGACTGTAATGAAGGGTCCTTGGTGAGCCGAAGTGCTTTCCCATAGCAAACTCTTGCTTCGGCCAAGCGATTTTCTTTTTCGAGATTTTTAGCTTCGACAATTAACGCATTGATTTCGCGATCAAGTTGCCGATTTCGCTCTTCGCGTTGTACTTTTATTTGGGCAACACTAAGGTCTCCAGTCATAGCTGAGCTGTTTTCATCGCTGTAAGAAATGGGGCCAGAAGAAGAGTAGGTCTCTTCACGTCTTGTTGGCCGTAAGTCAAGTTGCCCGCTATTAATCGCACGAGTCACACCATTGTCAATTCCACCAGTTTGAAAACTGGTACCTGGGTAGCCCCCAACTATTGGGACCAAGCCCGTTACAAACGGCTTCGTTTGACCGCTAAACAGTGTTCCCCCAAACCCATTTTGGACGGTGAGACTGGGGGTGACGGATGATATCGTTCGAGTGCTTCCTTTCGCCATATTGATTCCGAGCGAAAAGCCTCCGTTGGGGCCTTTTCTGCTGAAGTCTAATCGAGCGCCCGCATTGGGTGAGTATCCACTAAAGATTGGAAACGCTTGGTTACCTCCGTATTGGAGGCCAAGCCAGGGTGTAAGGTTTCCGCGTGGCCCGAGACCTTGAACGCGGGAACCGGGCCCGCTTCCGCCGGGAAATCCAAATCCAAAATTAATACCAGAGTGAGAGTAACTTCGTTCGTTCAGTCTGGTAATTGGATTGGTAACGTTAATGTTTTGTGCGCTGGATGGCTCAATTGCTATCGTTGGTAACGCGAGCAGCAATCCAGCTAAAAGCGGGACGAGTCGAACGATGTCATATCGTAATGTCGGAAACATGCTTTATCTTACTCCGATAAAACTACGGTTTCTTCAGTGAAACACGGACTAAATCAGTCTAGAGCAATCCCTTGCGGCGGGCAAACTGAGAAAATTGAAATTCGACACCTTTTACCAATGCGAACGCGCCGAATGCTCTCGAGAATTACGCTGAAAATTTGGTAAATCTGATTTGTAATAGAGGGGATTCATGGGGATTACCCAAGTTAAATGCTTAAGTACAACCCGAAGCCCAGCGAAAAGTCAGTTTACGAAAGGGATGGAAATCGACCAGACGCAATTGTCAGAGTACTCGAATCGGGCTTTGACTTGGATTGGATTTGGCACGGTCGTTGGGCTGAAAGCAAAGTCGTTGATACAAGGTCGAGACCCAGGGGGGAGTGATCACAACGGTTTTGATGGGCATCGGTGGAACGCTAATTGGCTGCGCTATTCTGTATTATTTTTCTACTGCGGTTGAATTAGTAAAGCCGATAAGTGTCGAAGGTTCTGCCGTTGGAATTGGAGGTGCGTTTGTTTTACTTGTGTTCTATAGGGTTCTCGGCGGTCACAGGTTCGCGGAAGGCGAGTAAACGACTCGCCGAGCCAACCGTCGGCGTCAGCGATATCGACGAGTCTATGATGACTAGCGGTATCGCGGGTGATGGAACCAGTGCCCCCCGGTGTAAATGAGCTCGGCTTAAGCTACGTGTGTTTCACGTTAGACGCGCTGCTGGCGGCGTCGCCGAATTCTCTCGCTCACCCTTTCAAGGATCAATTTTTCTTCGTCGTGAAGGCAAGCAATGCCGCCATTATGGAGTTTCTCGAGAATCTGATCCGCTCTCGCGTCTTCTTCTTTCTCTCTCTTAAACTCATCCTCTCGTCGGGCTTCTTGTTTTTCAGATAGCCACTGCGAGTAGGCCGAATCATCATCGTAGGCCGGGAATGCGAAAAAAGACTCGATTGAATTCTGGTCAGGACGCCCTTTTGTTTGGGATGACAGGGTGTTTTCAGCGGTTTTGCGAAGTGCTAATTGCATCGCAGTGTTGGAAGAGAACAGAAGTGCGATTCCTGCTATTAAAAATAGTAGCCACGTCGGTTGAATTGGCCCTGATTGGATGTCCCGAAAGAACCAGGCAAATCCAATGAAAGCGAAGGCAACTGCATTGCCAATGAGTCGAATTGCTGATTCCGTTCTAAATTTGGAGGCGTCCGGGTTGAGAGATGAAATCCACGAACGAACGATCTCTACACCATCAAACGGGTGACAGGGTAGCATATTGAAAAAGGCAAGTTGGAAGTTGACCCAAATTACAATTTCCGTCAATGAAATTTGCCATTCAGAAGGGGTGAATCGATGAGGGGCAAGTGGGTTAATCAAGTTCCAAATACTAGAATGGTCTGATTGAACTAAAAGGGTGGAGCCGAATAAGAAAATTACAAAGTTTGCGAAAGGCCCAGCGAGGGACGTAACTGCCTTGGCGTGGGACTTCATCGGCAATGAGGATTCGTCATCTCCACCCCAGGGAAGTAGAGTAATTGAATCTAAGCGGCCGCCAAGATTGATTGAGGCGAAAATGTGGGCTGTTTCATGGAGCAATAAGCTGGCAAGGAGAACCAGGGTGGTGACAATTGCAGTCCCTGTGAAAAAACTGGTGGCTCCCCCGCTGTGGTTCCATTCCGTACCGAAAAGAGCCACAACAAACAGAATCAAAAGCATGTGAATCCGAACCGGTACGCCAAGCCATCGGCCGACACCCATGCTCCAAGTGTGTAGATTCGCCATCCTTCACTCCACCAAACGTTTAATTGGTTATGAGTCTAGTAAAATTTTAGCTCATATCCTCATCTCGTCTCCAATCCCTTATTCCCTAATTTTATCTTGAAGGTTAGCAGCAATCAATCATTTGAGACTAATAAATGATTGGTAAAAATTTTCTTTAAATCGTCTGGATGATCTGCTTCGGATTGAGGCGATGGATCCTTACTTAAATATTGGCTGGTTAAAGTTGCGGCCGCTTGTAGAGCTCATTTTCTATATTCTTTAGTGAATTATTACGGTGAAAGCTGCGATCGTAGTGCCAATCGGGGGAGTCGGGAATATGTTGAGGGTCGAGCGGCCAATTTTGGAATGGCTGACGCCCGAGCGCTTTGGCAAGTTTGTCCGAATTCATGGTTACGTTTCCAGCTCGGGGGGGCATCGGTCCCGCATCAATACGGGGACAGCCGAACAAATGGTCGGGATCGTAGCCGCCAATCCGGTTCACTATCTGTGCGATTTGATAGAGAGAAAGTCGGACGGGGCCACCCGCGTGGAATAAGCCCTCCAAGCGAAGTGCCAACGCTTCTTCAATTGTTTCGTTTAAACATTCGACATAGGTTGGAGTTCTTATTTCGTCGTAATAAAGTGTCGCGGGTTTGTTTTTTGCAAATCGAGATTGTATCCAATCAATAGCCCCGGCGTGCCCATTGAAACTAATTCCCATTGGAAGCGAAATTCGCATGACGCACGATTGAGGTCTTTGGGATGCGATTAGTTTCTCGGCAGCAACCATTGTCCGGCCGTAGACAGTTACGGGGTCGGTTCGGTCTGTTTCGAGGTGGTTACCATTGCCTGTTCCAGAAAAAACTAGATCGATGGACAAGTGGAGTAACTGAATGTCGGTCCCCTCGATCGCTTTTAAAAGACTGCGAATTCCATGGACGTTAACTTTTTCGGCCATTTCCGGATCGAGTTCACAAGCTTTTAATGCACAACTCCCACCGCAGTTGAGTATTGTGCGTATTTGGTACTGATCAATAACATTTTGGAATGCTT
>CALKNI010000049.1 GCA_938091115.1 uncultured Pirellulaceae bacterium
TTATGATCAATCCCCCCCCACCCTCTGCTTTCAGCGGCTCTGAGCCACAAAAAACGCCCGAAAACTCGGTTTCCGGCAAGTTTGTGTTGGTTACTAGGCCGGATCTTCAGTCCGGAAGTTTGTGTGAACTATTTGAAGCAAAGGGGGCGAAAACCCATCGTCACCCCGTCATTGAGATTTCTTCTATCGGAAATCAACGGGTTTTAAGTGACTCCGTCTCTCAAATCGGCGATTTTGAGTGGTCGGTTTTTGTTAGCCGTAACGCCGTCCGATTTGGGATTGAGGCAATTGAGCAAGTGTTTGAGGGATTTGAGAAAGCTCCGATCGGTCGGGTTGCTGCCATCGGGCAAGCGACAGCCGACTTGTTTCACTCGCTGACAGGAAAAACTGTTGATTTAGTACCCGCAACAGCTGACAGCGAGAATTTAGGGGCAGAATTAGCCGGCATCGCTGAAACGGAAAAGTTGATGATTTTTAGAGGGAATCGCGGCAACGCCGTTTTAGGTCAGTGTCTGTCGGACGCGCAGCTCGACTTTCGAGAGATTGTCGTCTACCAAAGTCAAGACATTGTCATTCCTCAACCAGAAGTGCCATTGTTGTTGCAAGCTGGAAAAGTGGATTGGGTGACGATAACGAGTGGCGCCATCGCGAAGGCGACTGTCGCGTTGTTTAGTGAAGATTTGAGACAGGCGAAGCTGGTCAGTCTGAGCCCTAATGTAACTCGGGTTTTAAATGAATTGGGATTTGAGGTTGCCGCGGAAGCAAGCTCGCCGGGCATGGTCGAGTTAGTCGCGGCGGTCGAGGCATACGAATGCAATTTTCGTTAGTGATTCATTAGGTCTTGTTGAACCAATTGTTCAACCCAGGTTCTTATTAATTTCCTAGAAGGGCTCGGTCGCAGAATCCAGCTGTCGTTGTGGTTGCGGAATCCGGTCGATTGAAATGTGAATTTTCCCGCAATGCCAGTCGATTGTAGGTAGCTTCGGGTGGATTCGATCGATTGATTGCCGGGGAGTGTTTCAGCGCAAATAAACTGAGGTCGTTGACCGAGTCGTTTTAATCGTTGTTGGGCTGATTTACGATCGCCCTGAGGTAAGCCAAAATTGGAGACGCCATCGTAATGACTGCAGGCGACAAAACCTCTCCAGAGTTTAGAAATATCGTCGTCGTAAAGTCCAATGAAATTGCATGCAATCGCACCTCGGGAGAATCCAGCGAGCACAACTCGGCTTGGGTCGCCGCCATACTGTTGGCAAATCCAGGGTACGGCCTGTTTGCAATAATCGACGGTCGGTCGCGGATCATAGTCCGGTGAATTGCCCCACCAGGTGATGGCGTTTTTCGTTTGCTCTTTATTAATGAAAGGAAGGCAAACCCAAATGTATTTCTCTCCTCCTGAGATGCCATAGCCAAGTTTTCCATCGGTGACTTTTCCCGTGCAGACATCTCCAAAGCTGTTTCGATAGTTGCCATTTCCAACGTACTCGACGATCACGGGATAGTTGCCCATTGGTGTCCAATCAGTCGGAAGGTAAACGACGTGGTGAATGTCAGTCGTATTTAGAGTGGGTAGAACTTCTTTGAAGCGTTTCCCTGCGTTAAGAACGAGGGAGGTAGAAAGTTGTGGGATTGTCAGGTCTGGTTCTACAGAAGAAATGTCCACCAATTCATTCGGCGGAGCGTGAATGTCCTGCTGCATAGAACCGTGCAAAGGCAATGCCCAGATCGCGAGAGACGTCAAAAAGACGATTGACCAAGTCGAATGAACTGCTGTGAGATGTGCTTGGTGATGCATAGGTTTAGTATAGCAATACATTGGTAAGAAATCGCCTAAGTCGCAGCGCTGGGCTGTTTTAGTTTTATGACTTTATCAACCAGTCAAGTTTTCTAATAATCGACGAAGGTAAATCAAATCGTTAAACACTTTATGTTTGGTGGGTAAGCGTGGAAACTGCAATTCGAATGCGGAAGTATAAATTGTATACCAAGGCGATTTTGCCAAATCTAAAAGTTTATACATCGATGTGTCACTCCTGCTTGACCTAGTGCTTGCTCCCTCGTTATTTAGCATTTGTATTGAAACCAAAGATCAGATAACCGTCGGCCAACCGGATAGTTGACACGTTTTAATGATCGGTAGAGAGAGGTGTCTTCTGTCGCGTTGCTCTCGCTTAAAAAACTAGCTAGGTTGTTTGAGAGGTTGGTGGTTTGATATTTAATGAATTAATTGGAGAGGTTAAGTCGGGCTTTGTTTTATTTAAATTGGCGATGTAGTAGAGCGTTGAGATTTCGATCTGCTTCGTCTGGTTTTTTTATTTCCCATCAGTGCTTGATCGTCTTGCGAAAGTGCACTGAGAAGTTTTAGTACTTCTTTCGATTTCTCTTCAGTCGCTTTTACCATTTCGCGTTGAATTAATTCACCATGTTTAATTTTTGTAACTTCTTTGCAATACTAGGAGAAGCCGTTTTCGAACCAGCTGATGAACAAACGAGGGCCGACTGCCTGCGCCGTGCAACGCAAAACTATCGAGCGTAAAGCTCTACATTTGTCGTTTTTTTATTGTTGTTTTTGATTTGTTAGCAGGCATGTTAATAGCCTGCAGCTGGCTCAAAAAATTCCTGATGAATCGTCGCTGTTAAACGTACCAAGAACTAATAGCGGTAATCCTTTTTATTGAATTTTTATTCTTTTTTGCCGCATTCGGGCAAACTCAACCTATCTTTCACAAAGGCTGCACCCTCTTTTAGGGTAGTGCCGCTGACGTTTCAGCTATTTTCTACGTACACCCCCCCGCTTAATAAGCATCTTCCTAGCTGTTGAAATAGAATGAAAAATTCTCCCCCCGGACCTGCGAAAGATAGAATTCGACGTGCGCGCGTCGGTGCGGCAGCGATCGAATTTGCGTGTGTGCTTCCGTTTCTCGTGTTGTTCTTGATGGGCTCGGTTGAAGTTGGCCGTGGCGTTATGGTGAAACATGTTCTCGAAGAAGCGGCTAGAGCTGGTTGTCGAGTCGCGGTGTTTGAGAGCAGCAGTGCGGCGGATGTGGAATCGATCGTTAGCAAAGCGATGGATGCGGCCAATCTGAGCGGTAGCAATTACACTGTCACAATCGATCCGCCGAACCCTCAGGATTTACAGGCCTTTCAGCCGGTGACTGTTTCCATCGAAATGAATTTTGCAGACGTTTCTTGGATCCCGACGACCTTTCTTAAGGGAAAGACGGTTGGTGGAGTTTGCGTAATGCCTGCTGAAGGTGATGGCGTCTCTGACCCAACTTAGAAGGCTTCAATTGGAAAGAGGGACGACAAGAAGGGAATAAGTAGGAGTCTGGTTCTCGAGTAACGATGACCAATACTTACCTACCACTTCCCACCTACCACTGCTCAGCTTTAACCAAGGCGTACTTTTGAGGAACTGAAAACGTTGAGACTTATCCCGTCAAATTTAAAGTTTCAGATAAGAGGCAAAAGACGCGGTTCCGTTGTCGTAACCATGCCCGTGATACTTGGTGCGTTAATATTCGTAGCCGCAATCATGGTCGATATTGGTTCTTTTTATGTCAACAAATCTCAGATGCAAAACGCTGCAGATGCGGCAGCCATCGCGGCAGCAATGGCAATTGGAAACGATCGATCGGCAGCTTCGCTTGAGATAGCGAAAGCGTACGCCTCCGATTTTGCCAACAAGAATCAAGTTGGCCGAGGCAATGTTTTAGTCGCTGACGACATTTCGATGGGAACCTGGGATTATTCCGGAGGTGGGTTTTCTCCTGGTGCAGATGTCAATAACGCCAATTCATTTCAAATTACCGTTCGGAGAGGTGGAGTGGCATCGGACGGCCTTGGTGCCTACTTCAGTCGTTGTTTTGGACTGAGTGATTTTGAGGCCGTTTCAAAATCGACGGTTGTCATGTCCGGTGCTTCAGCGGCGGTTGGTGTTCCGTTGGCGTTGCGAGCACCTGGGTTTGGGGCAATAAACCCAGATTTGACGAAAACGAATCCAGGTTTTGACGGGCCATGTTGTCCCAATGATGGCATTGAGTTTGCCGTTGGTGATAAGGTCGTTTTAATGGCTACCGGAAATGATAAGGTAACCTCTCATTTAGCGTTAGAGTTTAACCCGGGTAATTCTAATTCGGGGGGG
>CALKNI010000050.1 GCA_938091115.1 uncultured Pirellulaceae bacterium
CCTTCATCCCATTGGACATTTAATTGTGTTGCGTCTTGCAGCTGGGATGCCGTGTCGGTGCGGTTAAATTTGATAGGCCGGGCCTGATCTTGATCTTTAGAATGAAAGTAAAGCGTCCCTTTTCCATTAATCTCCAAATTGTTCAATTTTTCGTCGATTTCAATTCGGTTGCCAGAAACGCTTAATTCACCGAACGATAGATTAGCCCCCTGGGGTTGGTTACTGACAATCGTAAGCCGGTGGAAGTCACTGTTGTCGATTTTTTCAAGCTCGACTTCGGAGCTGTCTTTAATTTCGAATGGTGAGTTTTGTTGTTGGGCGATGACGTTGTTAGCACCGACGGGATTGGGTTCCCGCTTGATGGTGACTCCCCCCTGAAGCAGCATTTTTTTTACTTCAGTTTGAGAATCGTCGGTTTTGAGTAGTAGTGTTAGTTTCTGTGCGCTGAACTCAAGTTTGGGCGAATTGTTGAATTTTGATTTCAAATTAGAGCGGGTGGGCGAGCTAAACGCTTGAGTCGTTGGTTTCCTGCGATTGTCGGTTGTGTTGGAACTTTGAAGATTGAGTTGCGGTGAAGGGCGTGAGCCAGCGGAGGCTGTGGGAAGTTGCTGAGGATTGGGTTGGGGCTTGGCAAGAATCGTGGAAGAGACGGATTTGATGGTTCCAAGTTGTGGATTGTCTTGCTGTTGGACTGGCTTCAAAGAAAGCCGTCGCCTGCCGATGTGCGTGTTGTCGATCGCGGGCGGTTTTAACCAGACAGCAACAAGCTTTTCCGTTTGCCCGACGAAATCCGGTGACCGAAGGTAAGTTGCACCTGTAGTTGTTAGTTGAACAGGACTGTAGTTCGGCTTGCTTGACGCGGCGGTTGGTGGGGGAGAAGTTGAGTTGTCTGCTGGTGGTTCCCGTAAAGTAGAAGCGTAGGTTTTGCGTATTTGTAAGCTGATCTGCTCAGCATTGATACTTGTTTGAGAATCAGTCGAAATGGTTGATTCCCCGGAGAGAACTAATTCAAAAAGATCAGGGTTTTGAGGATTGGGAATCGTTCTTAAGTTCTTCTTCCATGAAGCTGAAATCGTATTCTCGTTTGTTTTTCCAGTAAGCCGAATCCAACCCGGGCCAACAATCTGTAAATCACCCAGTGAGCCATCTCGATTGGCTCGATACCGCAATAAGTCAGCTTCAAGTGACATTTCATCGGATTGAATTCGTACAGGCAGTCCCGCGACAGTTTGATTTTTTTGTCCGGAAAATAAATTTGTTTCTGGATCGAAAGAGAGGGTGTTTGCCTCGATCGATGCCGATGGAGTTGTGATCGTGGCCGGTATTCCATTGGCAACTAATCGGGATAGATCGGATATCTTTGTTTTTGAACGAGCGCTTTTTAGAGGTGTTGATTGCGTGTTGGAGGGTGCCCCAAACATCAAGACGAGATGGTCGCACTCGATTTTATTTTGTTGAGCGATCTGGTGGGCCGTTACGGAGTCGAAGAATTCGGCATATCCAGTTGTAAAGTTGAATTGGAAGGAGCCATTGCAGGTCACTTCGATTGGGCCGTCCTTACTGCTTTGCGGGTTTTCCGCCCGTGGCATTAGGGGCGATGTTGGTTGGAATGCGTTGGGAGCAAATTCAGATTTTTTGGATTCAGGTTCTAGCCGGATTTTCTCGATCCTTTCCAACTGCAGGTTGTGGATTCCCGTGATGTTTGAAAATTCGGCCAATGCGCTGGAGGGATGTGCTAGTTCGAGCGTCAGATCGCTACCGATTCCAAGGCTCTCTCCAAACTTGAACTCAACTCTTTCTGGTGTTTTGATTTTATGCGGATCAATAGTAACGTTGCGAGTTGCGATATAAATTAACGACTCATCTCTTGTCTTGTCGGAGAGCGAGTAGATCTCGACTTCCCCCAACAGCTTACACAGGACAGGTTTTATTCCATCAAAGTTCATTCCGTTAAGCGGCTCATTAAACCGGATGTTTGCTCCTTCGGTGGAGCGGACGATGAACGGACGTTCGCCAGTCTCACTGGGCTTGCTATCGTCTATCGTTGTTTCGCCGCTTACAAACGTGAAAGGTGAAAACTCAACTGAACCATCAGGGCAGTTTTTTCTGTTTTTGAATAGAATGATGCCTTCGTCGAGCTTGAGCGTGGAGCACGGTTCGAGCTCCCAGTGATCCGAGCCCTGTCCCAAGAGTTTGGTGAGTCGCGATTTATCTTGGTGGAGTGGTTGAGAGTCGCTTTCCAGATCAGATTCGACTTTGGTGATCGTCTTTTGCGGCCCCTCAAGCAGTGGGACAGCAAACTGTTCGTAGCAAGCATAAAGGCAGATGAGTGCGGCTAGCACCATTAGGTACTGCGCAACAGGATTGAGCCGTTTAGGGAGTGCGATTTTTTGAGTTTTCGCAGAAGCCAAGTTCAAAAATCCTTTTTTAACAGCAGTCGCATGTCATCCTGACATTTGCCCTCGCGGTTCGGTTCGGTTTCTCTTAAATACCGTAGTAGGTTTGCAGGAGTTCTTGCCAACGATTCTGAGACTTTAAAATCAACTCAATTAGTTCTCTCACCGCTCCAGAACCGCCTTTGGCCGTTGTCGTAATATGAGCAACCGATTTTAATTCAGCGGCACCATCGGCAACGGTGGCAGCCAAGCCTACCTTTGACAACAGGTTGAGATCAGATAAGTCATCGCCAATATAACAAACTTGATCAAGGGTAAGTCCTAACTCTTCAATGACTTGGAGACCAACGGGTAGCTTGCTTTCAGAACCCTGTCGGACGATTTCAACTCCCAATTCCACCATTCTGATTTTTACAATATGAGAGGAGCGAGCGGTGATGATCCCGAATTGGTGACCGGACCGTTGCCACAATTTAATTCCCATCCCGTCGCGAACGTGGAAAGTTTTTGATTCGATTCCCTGGTTGTCAAAACTAAGGTCGCCGTTGGTAAGAACTCCATCCACATCCGACAGAATCAGACGGATTGGTTGCATCCTCTGATCGATTTTCATTTAGGTCAGCCATCTTACAAAGTTCAATAAATTCAGTCCGTAAGGTTATCTTAGAAGCCTATCGCGGAGCAATGTTGGAAGAGGTGCCAGTAACGCTAGCACTCCTGTTTTCCGCGTCGAATTTATGGTCTCGACTGATAAGAAATTGGCTTCGAACAGGTGCCTAGGCAGTTTTGGCGACGACGAAAATACAGTCAAACGTGAGTTCAAGTTGGTTAAATTGAGCCAGTCGATTTTCAAAAACGTTCTTAAACTGGCAATATCGCTCTTTTCCCAGTAGTCCGGTGTGGCGATTGGATGATGCATTGGTGGCGCCGAGGTTTCGAATGCCTTGAAATAAATCGTCGACTGAATGATAAATTAGTTGCCGGTTTTCCCGCTTGATGGTGATCTCTTCAAACCTCAGGTCTTCCAGAATGTGTTCAATTATTTGTGGATTTTCGAATTGGTGAATGCGATCCGAAGAATCTCCAATCGCTTTCCAAGCGTTACGGATTTCGACAAACGTGGATGGGCCAAATGTGGACAGCAAGAGGTGTGCATTTGGTTTTGCGATACGAGAAATTTCTGTGAGTGCTTTGACTGTATTGCACCATTGAATTGCAGCATTTGAAAAAATGACATTCGCGAATTCGTCCGTCAGTGGTGTGCATTCCAAGTCGCAGCAAATGAAATTAGTCTGTGGGGTTTTTTGACGTGCTATTTCAATCATGCCGGGAGCGATGTCGATAGCGGTCATTTCGTATTTGTCAAATTTGGCGAGTTGTTTAAGTGGCCAACCGGTTCCACATCCGAGATCGACGAGTGTCCCGTGAGAGTGTTCAGGGATGGCATCGATCAAGATCTCAGCCATTTCATTCTGGAGTTGCGCAGCAGTATCGTAGGTCGTTGCAGCACGGCTGAATTGGCGAGCGATTTGGTCTTTGGCAAGTTTCATGATTCAGTTTTGGAAAATCGTGTTAGGGCTTTAATGTACCCTTTTGTAGATTCCAGAAAAGGTATGTGGCCTGTCTCCATTTCGATCAACGAATGGGGTGAGGTCAAATTTTGGTCTAGAAAGTGACTCGCTTCGATCGGGACGAGTGGGTCATTTCTACCGGCGATGATTTGGGTGTCAATCGTAAGGTGTGGTAATTGGTCACGAAGATCGGTATTGGCAAGAATGGCGAGGCCGTTTTGAAGTACCGCCACCGATGGGGTGTGGCGGGCGACTATTTGGGTTGTTAAGTCTTTCGCCATTTGACGAGAAATTCTCTGCTCAGCTCGATCCGTTTTGTAGAGTTGGAGTCGCAAAAACGATTGCAGTGCTTTGGTGTAATCTCCACGGAAACTGATGGCAAGTTGGTCGAATGCTTCTTTTCGAATGCCATGTTCCCAGCCAGAGCCAGTTAGGAAACGAGGTGTCATCGAGATTAATTGGAGCTTTCTGATTCGTTCAGGATGTGTCAGTGCCGCGTTGAGCGCTATGGTGCCGCCGAGTGACCACCCTACCCAAACCGCTTGGTCAGGTGCTTGGCTCAGGACGTTTTCGGTTATTTCCACTAGTGACATTTCTGTCTGAGTCGGTGGTGAGTTACCGTAGCCAGGAAGTTCAATAATATGAAGCTCGAACTCCGGTTCGAGTTTGGGGATCAGAGCATTCCAGATTGCGGTGTTGACGCCCCATCCGTGAAGCAGCACAAGCGGGAGGGTCATTGAGCCGTCTCCCTGAGCGCGAGCATGGCGTCCGAACTAAGTGCCTCGATCAGCTGATCAAGGTCGCTTTGGCGGTGCTCACTAGATATCGTAATTCGAATTCTAGCCGTACCGGCGGGAACGGTGGGTGGGCGGATTGCAGTGATCCAAAGTCCCCATTGTTGGAGTAGTTTAGTTGCCTGCAGTGCAGTTTCCGAGTCGCCAAGTAAAATTGGCTGGATTGGGGTTTTTGAATCGAGTGTATTAAGGTGCAGTTTATCTATGGCTTGTCGGAAGTACTCAATGTTGGAGTTCAATTTTTCGCGACGTTCCGGTTCCGATTGAAAAATCTCAATTGCTGCAAGTGTGGTCGCTGCAATTGAAGGGGGCAGGGCAGTGGTATAGATATAAGATCTGGCATGTTGAATCAGCGAGTCGATGTAAACGGCATCCCCCGCGATAAAGGCACCAAAGCTTCCGGCCGCCTTTCCAAGAGTGCCTAACATCAACACTCCATTGCCGACGCGAATCTCGTGTTGCTCGAGCGAGCCGGCGCCGGTCTTTCCTAGCACTCCGAAACCGTGGGCGTCATCGACGAGTAGAAGGGTATCTGTTTGCCGGCAAATTTCCGTGAGTTCTTGAAGTGGAGCCTGGTCACCGTCCATGCTAAAAACACCATCCGTAGTGAGAAGCTTTTTATTGGCGTTAGATTTCAAAAGGATAGTTTGCGCATGGTCAGAATCGAGGTGGCGGTATCTTTTTAAGTTTGCTTCACAAAATCTACCTGCATCTATAAGGGAGGCGTGGTTCAAACGATCTTGCAGAACTAAATCACCCCGCTCGAGAAAGGTCTGGGGGACTGCGAGGTTGGCCATGTATCCAGTGGAGAAGACCATTGCTTTTTCGGCGCCAACAAAAGCAGCCAGCTCGGTTTCTAATTCCTGATGAATATCTTGATGTCCGCAAATCAGGTGAGATGCGGCAGAGCCGGTGCCCCGCTCTCGAGTAGTTTCGATCGCAGCGGTAGAGAGTGATGGATGACTAGCAAGACCTAGATAGTCGTTGCTGCAAAAGTTGAGATAGGTTTTGCCTTTAACTATTAACTCGCGCCCAACAGCATTTTGTGTGGCCTGCCGTTCCCGCCAGATCTTTGCCGTCACTCGGTTTCGGTGTTGCTGAATTAGTTGTTCACGCCAAGGCATATTTGAACTACCGAATCAAGGATCGAGGAGGGTTTATCTCAAGGCTTTCCGGAACGTCCGTTTTAACCGTGATGGCAACCGCACGATCCTTCGTCTTGATTGGACTGGCAGGAGCCTAATGATTCATCAGGCACCTCAGTCGAGCTGCTGTTGATGCCAAGGCGGCGAAACAATTCACGGTCATGATTGACTGTTGCGTTACCAGTGGTTAGTAGCTGGTCCCCATAAAATAATGAATTAGCCCCCGCCATGAAGCAAAGTGCCTGCATTTCGTCATTCATTTCTTCACGTCCAGCAGAGAGTCGAACGTAAGCGGTTGGCATCAGAATTCGCGCGACGGCAATGGTTCTAATAAAGTCAAACGAGTCGATGTTTTCGAGGTCTGCTAAAGGTGTGCCAGCAATTTTCACAAGGTTGTTGATTGGAACACTTTCAGGTGGCGGATCGAGATTGGCGAGTGTGGTCAATAATCCAACTCGGTCGTTTTGGGATTCTCCCATTCCGACAATTCCGCCACAGCAAACTTTCATGCCGGCTTGTCGGACGTTTTCGAGAGTTTCCAAGCGGTCGTCATAGGTGCGCGTTGTGATGATTTCTCCATAATATTCTGGAGAAGTATCGAGGTTGTGATTGTAATAATCCAGACCCGCTTCATTCAGTTTTTCTGCGTGTTCTTCGGTTAACATGCCGAGGGTGGCGCAGGTTTCCAATCCCAGCTCTTTGACCGCTGAAACTGCTTCTGCAACTGCAGCGATATCGCCGTCTTTGGGGCTTCGCCAGGCGGCTCCCATGCAAAATCGTCCAGCGCCGTTTGATTTAGCTTTTTTGGCGGCTTCAATGATCTGGTCGACCGGCATTAATCGTTCGGTTTTGAGACCGGTTTTGTAGCGAGCACTCTGCGGGCAATAGGCGCAGTCTTCAGGGCAAGCTCCAGTCTTGATGCTTAAAAGACTGCTAAGCTGGACATGGTTGGGGTCGTGATGCGAGCGGTGCACTGTCTGGGCTTGAAAAACCAAGTCCATCAGAGGAAGTGCAAAGAGTCCCGCAACGGCGTCACGCGACCAGTTTTGTTGTGAATTTTCAGATTCAGTTTTGATGATTTGTGTCATTTATAATTCCGTGTATTTCAGCCTGACGTCTATAGTATAACCCAACTTGGCCGGTCCGCGGGATAGGAGTAAAGCTGTGAAATGGTCGTTATTTACCGCAATTTTGGGGGTGATGTTGGCTGCATTCACGGTCAATGCCTCTGCCTAATGAGTCGCAAGATCAATTCCTTCGGTTGCAATTTTTGCTAAGTGACTGATTTGTTCGCGATCGATGACGTAGGGGGGCATCAAGTAAACCACATTACCAATCGGCCGCAGGAGGCACTCATTCTCCAAGCCGTGTTGATAGACTTTGAGGCCCCGCCGTTCTTGCCAAGGGTAAGGGACACGATTTTTTTTATCGCTTACCATTTCCGCTGCCAGTACCATTCCCGTTTGTCTCACCTCCGCGACATGAGGGTGGTCATTTAGATGGGCGAATGCCTCGCCCATAAATTTTGCCGTCGTTCGGTTTTTTTCAATAATATTTTCTGAATCAAACATATCTAAAGTTGCCAAGGCAACGCCGCAGGCGAGAGGGTTTCCGGTGTAACTATGTGAGTGGAGGAAGGCTCGCAGGGTTTCATAGTCATCGTAGAAAGCGTCGTATACGGTCTGTGTTGTCAGCACTGCTGAGAGGGGAAGGTAGCCAGCGGTCAGTCCTTTGCCCACGCAAAGAAAATCAGGCGAGATTTCCGCTTGCTCGCAGCCAAACAAAGTTCCAGTCCTGCCAAAGCCAACGGCAATCTCATCCGCAATCAGGTGAACGTCGAATTCGTCACATAATTTTCGAAGTTGCCGAAGGTAGGCCGCGTGGTACATTCGCATATTGCCGGCACATTGAATCAGAGGTTCAATGACAACAGCGGCAATGGTCTCGTGGTGTTGTTCAAGTTCACGTCGCATTGAATCGAATTTTCGCAGCGAATATTGCTCCCAAGTTTCTTGCTCTTCTCGATGGAAGCAATCCGGAGATTCGACCGTCCGGCAAGTCATCAACAAGGGTTCGTAGGTTTCTTTGTACAGGGCAACATCGCCGACGGCCAGTGCGCCGAAGGTTTCGCCATGGTAGCTGTTAGCTAAATTGACGAACTGAGTTTTTTTAAGCTTTCCTTTGTTTTTCCAATAATGAAAACTCATTTTCAGGGCGATCTCGACGGCGGATGATCCATTGTCACCGTAGAAAACTCTCTCGAGTTTCTCCGGCGTCATTGCCACGAGTCTTTCGGCAAGGCGAATTCCTGGCTCGTGGCTGAAGCCGGCGAAAATGACGTGTTCAAGTTGATTGGCCTGTTCTGACAAAGCAGCATTGATCGTGGGGTTGGCATGGCCAAAAATATTCACCCACCAAGAACTGATTGCATCGATATAGCGATTGCCGTCGAAGTCGTGCAGCCAAACCCCTTTTCCGTTTTTGATCGGAATCAAAGGGTAGGACTCGTGGTCTTTCATTTGAGTGCAGGGATGCCAAAGAACGGCAAGGTCTCGCCGCATGAACTCTTCGTTGGTCTCTGTTTTGGCGTGGGTGTCTATCTCATTCATGTTTGGCTTTCGTAGTGAGTCGGATTGCCGAAGCGCTCGTGGCTTACTGACTTTTTCGAGTTGTTCCGATCAAAAATGATCCTAATCCAAGAAGTAGGTTGCCGTAAATAATCAGAACCATGTCCAGCAATATTGAACGATTACACCCAGGTCTCCACCTCGCTATTTGCGATGTGGAGACCTGGCTGGTTGATTGGACGGATTTTCCACGCATGGCATTCTAACCGGTGACGGATAGCGTGGTGCTGTTTTTACAGTTCAGGCAGGAACAAAGCGGTCCTGTAATGCTTGAACCTCCATCTCCCGAGTTCGAAGCGCCAGCAGACCTTGCACTGCGGCTTCGCATGCTTGGATCGTTGTGATGCAGGGAATACCGTGTTGAACAGACGTTGCTCGGATGGTGCCTTCATCGGTTCTTGCTCCCTTTCCACTAGGTGTATTGAAAATCAGATCAACGCCCTCATTCTTCATGTGGTCAATCAGGTTGGGGTGCCCTTCAATGATCTTCTTAACATGCTGAACCGGAATGTCTGCTTCTTCAATTCGTTTGGCAGTACCCGAGGTCGCAAGAATGGTGTATCCCATTTCATGGAGATTTCGGGCAATATTCACCGCACGGTCTTTGTGACGTGAGCTAACGCTGACGAAGACTGAACCGGAATTGGGGATCGTCACACCCGCTGCTAATTGGCTTTTCGCAAAAGCGATTGGGAAGGTGTCGGCGATTCCCATTACCTCTCCAGTCGATCGCATCTCAGGCCCGAGGACAATATCGACTCCAGCGAATTTTCGGAATGGAAATACGCTTTCTTTGACTGACACGTGTGAGGGGAGTGGCTCCGATGTAAGTCCAATCTCAGAAAGTTTTGCACCGGCCATGACTTTAGCGGCGATATTTGCCACAGGGACACCTGTTGCTTTGGCAACGAAGGGAACCGTCCGGCTGGCACGCGGGTTTACTTCAAGGACGTAAACGTTGATTTGATCGTCTTCTTTTTTTACCGCGAACTGGACATTCATCAAGCCGATGACTTTGAGGTGTTGAGCCATCGAGATAGTTGCAGCTCGAATTTCGTCAAGTGTCTCTGTTCCTAGAGAATACGGCGGAATGGAGCAGGCAGAGTCACCAGAATGAACTCCAGCTTCTTCGATGTGTTCCATGATTCCGACGACGACGACGGTTTCACCATCGCTAATACAGTCGACATCGACCTCAATTGCATCTTCAAGGAACTGGTCAATTAACACAGGTTGTCCAGCAGAAACAATAAAGGCTTCTAGCACAAATCTTTCGAATTGGGTTTTGTCATAACAGATCTCCATCGCCCGTCCGCCGAGAACGAAGCTTGGTCGAACGAGAACTGGATAGCCAACATTTGCAACTTCCTGTCTCGCTTCATTCATGGTGCGAGCAATTCCGTTGGCGGGTTGTTTGAGATTCAACCGGGTTAGCAGTTGCTGGAACTGTTCACGGTCTTCGGCAGCGTCAATCGTGTCGACGCTGGTTCCGATGATTGGCACTCCGGCGGTAGAGAGAGCCCTGGCTAAATTAAGAGGAGTTTGTCCACCAAATTGAACGATTACACCATCCGGTTGCATGCGGTCGCAAATATTGAGAACGTCCTCGACAGTCAGCGGCTCAAAAAACAACAGGTCGCTCGTGTCATAGTCCGTGGAAACTGTTTCCGGATTGGAATTGACCATGATCGACTCGATTCCCATGTCACGCAGTGCAAAACTGGCATGGCAACAGCAATAATCGAATTCGATTCCTTGTCCAATCCGGTTGGGACCTCCTCCAAGGATCATGATCCGAGGTTTATCTGTTTTAGGTGGAGTCTCGTCTTCCTGTTCGTAAGTCGAATAATAATACGGGGTATAGGCTTCGAATTCAGCAGCACAGGTGTCTACGGATTTGTAGGTTGCAATGACTCCAAGTGACTTTCGAATCTCGCGGACCTTTAGTTCATTCGTGTCCCAGATATGCGCCATTTGTCGATCGGAAAAACCGAATTGTTTGGCCAGTTTCATTGATTCCGAAGTCATCTCATTCAGCTGGATCGAGCGGAGGTATTCTTCCATCTCGATAATTCCAACAAGATGTTCGAGAAACCAAACATCGATGTTGGTCAATGCATGAACTTCATCGACAGTGAACCCACTTTTAAATGCATAACGCAAGTACCAGGGGCGTTCTGAGTTGGGAATGGATAGTTTCGATCGGATGGTGTCTCCATCGGGCTGCTCGTCGGTACCCCAGAGATCTTTGCTGTCACAGCCAAATCCAAAGCTCCCAACTTCCAGGCCACGAAGTGCTTTTTGGAATGATTCTTTAAACGTCCTTCCAATCGCCATGGTTTCACCGACACTCTTCATCTGAGTCATCAGCGTCGAGTCAGCTTCTGGGAATTTCTCAAAAGTAAATCGTGGAATTTTGGTCACTACATAGTCAATAGTAGGCTCAAAGCAAGCTTTGGTTTCTCGAGTAATATCGTTCGGGAGTTCCCAAAGTTTATAGCCAACGGCAAGTTTTGCAGCGATTTTTGCGATGGGGAATCCTGTCGCTTTGGAGGCCAGCGCACTCGATCGGCTAACTCGAGGATTCATTTCAATGACGATCATTCGTCCAGTGTCGGGGTTGGTTGCGAACTGGATGTTCGAACCACCGGTTTCGACTCCGATCTCGCGAATGACAGCGATACTGGCATCCCGCATTCGCTGGTATTCTTTATCGGAAAGAGTTTGCGCCGGGGCAACGGTAATCGAATCACCGGTATGGACGCCCATTGGATCAAAGTTTTCAATCGAGCAAATGATGACAACGTTGTCATCGGTGTCTCGCATCACTTCCATCTCATATTCTTTCCAGCCGATGATGGATTCTTCGATCAAAACTTCATCGGTGGGAGATTGGTCAATTCCCCGTCGAACCAAGAGGTCAAATTCATCTTTGTTGTAAGCAATGGCCGATCCACTTCCTCCCATCGTGAAACTGGGGCGGATCAAACAAGGCAGGCCAACTTTTTCCATGACAACTCGAGCTTGTTCCACCGTGGTGACTGTTTCACCAATGCAGATATCAAGGCCAATGTTGTTCATTGCCTGTTGAAAGCGATCTCGATTTTCAGCCTTGTCGATGACGTCGGCATCGGCGCCGATCATTTCGACGCCATACTTCTCCAGGATTCCGTGTTCGGAGAGATCCATCGCTAAATTGAGTGCGGTTTGTCCGCCGAGAGTTGGAAGCAACGCGTCCGGTTTTTCTTTCGCGATGATTTTTTCAACAATCTGCCATTCCAGTGGTTCAATGTAAGTCCGATCCGCCGTACCGGGATCGGTCATAATCTTGGCGGGATTGGAGTTCACTAGGATTACCTCGTATCCCTCTTCACGCAAAGCCTTACAAGCCTGAGTGCCAGAATAGTCAAATTCGCAGGCTTGGCCGATAACGATCGGTCCTGAGCCGATCAACATGATTTTTTTGATATCGTCGCGTCGTGCCACACTATTCCCTTATTGTGGGTGATAGGCGAAAAATGCCTCGGTTTACAAAATTTCCCAAGGGTACCAATCGCCCACGTTTTATCAAGGTGCGGCAGCCTAGAAACTGGTGAAAAAACTGGATAACCTTTGACGAAACCCCAGATTTTTTAATTGGAAACCGCTGATTTGTTCGCTGAGAATTTGATTGCGAAATTTTTTTATAAAATCCCAAAGACGTGAAATAGCGAAGAGATTCAATTGGTTAAGCAGTTTAAGGCGTGGTACGCCTCGGCAATCGCGTCCCATCCCCCAGAAACAGGTTTACGACGGTCGCTTGCGCGGGCGCGGAGGAAGGTCGTGATCGGGGTCATGGAGTTTGATAGTTTTTAAGAATTTAGCGGGAATAAATGCGTCATAATTCTTCTCGATCATGATGCAATTTAATTGATAAATTCTCTTGCCGACCGCAAAAACCCGTGAGGTAACAATGAAAGGTTCTTTATCACGTGCGAATCGGTAGACGTACTGCAAGCCGAGGTTACCATCCAGGGAAATGGCAAATGGGTTTTGAGACATGCCAACTTCTTCAGCCGGCAGTAAATTCCCAAGCACATTAAAAACGCTTCCCCTTACGACTCCCTGCAGTGCCTCACTAATCGCCTGCCGGCCAGCTGGTTCTGTGTGAAGGTCGTGATAAGAGAATATGAAGGTAATATCCCCCTCGAGAACCGAACTGACAAAGATGCGGACTTTGATAGGTGGCTTGCCTTCGAGCGGCGAAAAACTGCGTTCCACGTAAAATGGTTTTTTCGGCATCATGAAAGAAGCCTGGACTCCAGTGGGTCGATGTGTTTCCCACTGGCTCAATTCCCCCTCGAAATCTTGGCCAGTTAAATTAGATGCGCTACTGGAAATAACTAGAAACAGGCAACTGACCAGTAGCTTGGCCATGGAAGCTGCTCGGAATTTAAATATCTTGTTTGTGATCATTGAGGAAGGGGCACTGGTTAAAAAAGTTGAATCCATATAGCGTAAACACAAATGGCCTCCCCTGAGTTTAATCGACAGCACGGAGTTTGCACTGACTTTGGGGCCAGAAATGACAATTGGTGTAAATCGCCCGCCGCAAAAGTCTTGAAATTCAGCAATTGACACGCGGTGGCAGGGAAGAACCCGGACGAGATATAGAGGTACCCTGACGCGTTGGCGAATTCGCGATTACTGGATGCCAGCGGATCGGTTCCGGTCTTCGATTGCATCGAGGAGGTCGGCAAGAACCTGGCGACTTTCTTTGGGTTCGTCGCTGCTCGCTTCGTAACGATCGTACTGAAGTTGCACATCAGCGATTGTTAGCATTGTTCCGCCGCGTTTGACTGACGTCGCAAATGCCGAAGCGGCAACTTCACGTTCTCCGAGAGGAATCGCAGTTTGACTGGCAAAATCAACCAGTATGCGTTGCGATTCGGGCGTGCCCAAGCTTCCAAGTATTGCACTAGCTTCTGTAGCAAATCCAGGAAGGTAAAGTAGTTTCGCAAGTTGAGACTGTTCCTGAGCTCCGATTCGATAGAAGTAATACCGTTCCCGATCGCTCGAGATTTTTGCAAGCCATTGCATCGCAAAAGCTCCATGCCGGCGGCGATCCAAATTAGAAAGTTTCCATGGTTTAATGCGATCGTCGAGTCGCTCAACATGAGTTGCGATTAGTTGGGGCTGGAGTGAAAATGGAATCGCTGTGAACAGGGGGTCATTTTGAAGTTGAATTGATGTTCGACGGCCTCGATCCGCATCACGATAGAGGAGAGCGATTGGTAGTCGCCGAGTACGCCAGTCATTTCTCAGTTGTTGGATGAGATTCCCATAGCTGGGATTGTCCAGCGTATCGGTCACTATTAAGACTTCGAGGTCGGGATCACTTGTCGCCGTTTGAAAAAACTCACGACTGGAACCTGCGCCTCGTCCGTAAAGTCCGAGCGACAGCATGGTGGCTGCGTAATTTTGAGCCAAGTCTTCCCGGTTGTGTCCCATTAAACCGGCCGGACGATTTTCACTCTTGGCCAAAAAGACGGCGAGTTTCATTAAGTAGCTATTTCCGGCAAAAGCTACCTGAGGGTCGATTGCAGCAATCGCCTGCATCGCGGCGAACTGAAGATGCCGATCGCCAAATACAATTGCATTAATGAGTTCCGAAGGTTGTCCCGCGATGGCGGAGAGAGAGGATTCGTCTCCGATTTTTTCAAGTAACTCACAACAGGCGATCGCGGCTGGCACGAGTTCCAGTTTTAATGCTTCCCCAAGAACTGCCTGTGTTTCTTCTCGAGTAATTTCAAGTGTTTTTTGAATGAGCTCAACATTAGTTTTTTTACTTGGACCGGCAATCCGTTTTGCGGCTTCAAGTTGAGTCAACAGGTATAATTCGCGATTGCGATCTAAAGCGGGATTGATCTCGTAGAGATCGGCGGCACGCCGCGCGGCCGTGACTCGCGTTGCGGTAAGGTGATCCAGTTCGGATGGAATCATCTTTTTCTTTTGATTGTCCCAATACCAGATTGTGACAGAACTGAGGACGGCACCATCAACCGGTCGTTTACCGGTTAGAAATTCCCGAGATCGTTGGTAAAGCCGTTCTTCAATAATCGCTGGGTCGTAACCGAATTCTGCTCGATCGAGTGACTGCAGCGCGATTGCCTTGAGGGAATCAGGGACATTGGGCGAGAGGTAGGCTCGCATCATCACATCGAGTGACTCTGAGGTTCGGTAATAGCCTAATGCTCTCAGTGCTTCTGCCTGAACTTGAATGTCGTTGGCCCGAGCGGCACCGAGGAGTGGCCCCTGAGCGTGGATTCCCATGCTTTTCAACGCACCGCGGATTCCCGGGAAATCTGCAACGCGGTCTTTTTGAGCAAAGACTTCCAACAACTGAGCTACCGCAGGTTCGCCGAGTCGTCGAAGTTTTCGAAAGGCTTCTGAGCGAACTGAGATGTCAGGGTTGTTAAGCGTCTTAATGAGTTCGTCAATTCTAGCTGGCGAATTGGCTACCGTTTGGGACGCTTTGAGGACTTTTCTCGCCAGTTCTCGACCCTCGGGTTGAAGGGCGTCGTTGGCATGAATACCGGAAAAGAAATCCGCACCAATTTCGTTTTGGAGTCGGTAGAGTTGTTCGCTGTTCAAGTTTAGTTTTGAGATTTGCCCGATGTAGAATCTTGCGTCTTCGAACAGGCGGATATCAATCATCAGCTTGGCAGCTCGAGCCAGTTCGTCCGATAATTGAGGGTCAGAATCCCGAAGGGAGCGGAGAATCAAGCGAGTGGTCTCGTCGATGCCCTGGTCCAAAGGTGTCAATTCAGGGGCTGGCTTCAAATCCTGATCCTGAGCACGCAGTGACGGTTGAAGTTGTGAGGTCAGGCCAACGATAGAGAGCATCACGATCGCGCAAAACAACAGCTTGAGCTCCCATCGAATGAGGCTTTTGTGAGGAGATCGTGGTTCCGAAGCTTGCATAGACATAACCGTATTGGAATCGTCCTTTTGGCACCCACTTCAACAGGCTTAGATCAATTCTAACGATTGTATTTTGCGGAAGAGATGAGCTAGATCGACTTAAAAGTTTTAGAGGGATTAAACGGGTTAGGGGATTTGCGTTCCTAATGAGAATGGCGTTCTCGTTTGTTCCCCAGTTTTCCAAAACGGCTGTGGAAACGAAACTCTCCCTCAACATCCTCCACTAAAGTACCTTCAATTACGGGCAACCACCAATGAATTCTTGTTAAATTTACCGTTAAGAACCGAGGTTTAAACGGTTTTTCCACGTCGAGATTTGTTCGGAAACAAACCGAGGGCCGGTTGAGCCAATGCTTTGGAATGCTTCGATCGCATTTTTCACACCAAGAACCTCATAAACGGAAGCGTCGAGAGTAGGATCGGCGGCCTGAAAGTCCTCCAGGGGAAGCTCAGCGAGGGTTATCGATTTTTCGGTTGCAAGACGTACCAGTTCTCCAATCATGTGGTGGGCTTTACGTTGGGGAATGCCGCGTTTAATCAAGTATTCCATTAGTGTTGTGGCGTCGAGGAATCCTCGTTCCAGTCGCGAATTGATTGAATCCCGTTTCATTTTTGCCCCTTCAACGAGTGGGGCAGCTAGTTCCAGGCAGGCAGTAACGGTATCAAACGCATCGAAGAGAGGGGGTTTATCTTCTTGCAAGTCGCGGTTGTAGGCCAGCGGAAGCCCTTTCGAGAGCACGAGCAGTGTCTGAAGGCTGCCGATGACTCGGGCGGTTTTACCACGGGTTAATTCTAATACGTCCGGATTAATCTTTTGTGGCATAATCGAAGACCCGGTACAAAACGCATGCGGCAATTGGATGAAATCGAATTCAGATGTCGCCCACAGAATCCATTCTTCAGCCCAAGTGCTTAGGTGAACTGAAATGGTGGTGAGGCAAAACAATGCCTCCATTACGAAGTCACGGTCACTTGATGAGTCGATACTGTTGGCGACTAAGCCCTCAAAGCCGAGCCGTTTTGCAGTGTTTTCTCGGTCGATCGGGAGTGTAGTTCCCGCCAGCGCAGCCGTTCCCAAACTGCATAAATTAACTCGTTTCCGGCAATCAGCAAGCCGCTCTCGATCGCGTTGGAATTTTTCACAGTAGGCCAACCAGACGTGTGGAAGTAAAACAGGTTGGGCCCGCTGAAGGTGAGTGTAGGCGGGAACGACGACATCGAAATCGCCCTGACATCGATTCACAAACGCGATTTGCAGGCTCTCTAAAAGCTCATCCACACGATCAATTGACTCGCGAACCCATAAACGGAGATCGGTTGAGACTTGATCGTTTCGACTCCGCCCCGTATGAAGTTTTCGCCCAGTATCACCAATTCGGTCAATCAAAGCCTGTTCGATATTCATGTGAATATCTTCGAGTTCTTCACGGATCACGAAGGTTCCGTTTTTTAGCTCATCCAGAATCTCATTGAGCCCGCTTTCAATTTCATCGCATTCCTGCGCAGTCAAAATTCCTTGATCTGTTAGCATCTTTGCGTGGGCGATACTTCCGGTGATGTCGTGACGGAAGAGCCTCTGATCGAAGCTGATGCTCTCGGTGAATCGTTCCACCCGTTTGTCTACGGCTGAATCAAATGCTCCGCTGCGACTGGGACTGGACAAAATACACCTCGTTGAAATGACTCGAAGGGGAAAGCCCCAAAATACTTGCTGTTTACAAATCCAGCAGCATTTGAAATTGCGGGTTTGGCGTTTTGCCAATCGCTAACAGGACTACTGTTATGCCAAAAATAGTGGTGGTCGAAAACCATCCCATCGTCTGCGTCAACGAAAAGCCGTGAGAATTTCAGCCGCGGGGCCGCAAATTCCCTGCCAGCGAGCGCCAACGATGAAGTTGGGAGAGCGGTTTGGCAATTAAAATTCGTTGTTATTCGTGGCGTAGTGCTTCAATTGGATCTAGCTGGGCTGCCCGGACGGCAGGGTACAGACCAAAAAAGACACCTACGACGACCGAGATGCCAAACGCAACTGGAATCGAAATGGGAACAATCGTTGGACGCATCACTTTGGCAACTTCCGGGAGGCTGGCGTAGAGTTGGGGTGCGAAGTATTCCAAGCCCCACCGAGAGAGATCGACTACGACGGGACAGAGTAAACCCATCAGGATTCCTGTAATTCCCCCGACGATTGAAAGCGTGATTGTTTCCACTAGAAACTGAAGAACAATGTCCCTTTGCTTGCCTCCGAGGGCCCGGCGAATTCCGATTTCCCGAGTTCGTTCGGTCACCGTTGCAAGCATGATGTTCATAATCCCAATTCCACCTACGATCAACGAAATTGCGGCGATGAGCCCCATAAACATCATGAACATTAAACGTGTCGTTTTCGCCTGTTCCAGTAGTTCGTAGGGAACCACGACTGAAATATCTTGTCGCTCCGCATCGTTCTGTCGCAGAGTCGCTTCGACTAATTCCGCTGTTCTAGGAACATCGTCTGCGCTTTCGACCTGAACTGTTATCTGAGATAGTTCGAATAGTTTCGTTGAAAACGAACCGCCGGCTCGTTTCGTTTCCTGATCGCTCATTCTGGCTCGCATCGTCGTAACTGGAATATAGATGTCCAGCGAGAAATCTTGAGCGGCAAGCGATCCACCAATCGCGGCGGTCGCATTACGATGCATTAACACACCAACAATTTTGAAATACTCTTTTTTTTCCGGGAGGTAAATTTGCTTGTTCAATGGATCTTCGGATGGGAAAAGTCTCTGAGCGAGTCGTGCAGCGATCACGCAGACGGGACGATTGAGTTCGACTTCTCTGGAGGTCAGAAAATGGCCACGTTCAATCTCTAAGCGGGTAACTTCTGCATAATCTGCAGTGCAACCGACTAGTCTGCCGTCGATTGGTTTTACGTTGGGGTTACCAGTGTACGCAAACTTTTGCGACAATTCCCGAATCGGCAGAACTCGCTTAACCGTCGAGATGGTGTCATTGATTAGTTTGCATTCGTCACGTGTAACACCAAAAGCCGTAATTTGACGGAAATTGCCACCACTTTCATCCGGCGGCTTGATACTTCTGATAATGATATTTTCAGCGCCAAGATCCTCAATTTGACGTTGGGCCTCTTTGCTAATCCCCTCACCAATCGCAAGCAACCAAATCACACTTGCCACGCCAATGAAGATCCCGAGCACTGTCAATAACGACCTCATCGGGTGAAGCAACAGGCTTTTGGTGCCTAATTTGACTGTTCGGAAGTAAAGCATGGCGTAGGTCGCTTGAAGAAGGGATTAAACCGTATAGTTAGTCGATTCGGCGGATGAATTATTCTGCACCGCGAGAAGCGACGTCGGCGTTGTGAGCAATTTCTTGAATTTGTTCCGCTGTGAAAATCTTACGGCCCTCGACAGGTTTATCGAATTGAATTTCACCATCACGCAAACGAATGACCCGCTTTGCATGCTCGGCCACTTCGTCTTCATGGGTTACCATGATGATCGTTTTACCTTCATCATTCAGGCGTTGGAAAAGCGCGAGGATTTCTTCTGTTGTCACAGAGTCAAGGTTTCCAGTCGCCTCATCCGCCAGAATAAAATAGGGATCGTTGACTAGCGATCGGGCGATCGCCACGCGTTGCTGTTGACCTCCGGAAAGCTGGGTTGGGCGGTGGTCCAGCCGTTCTCCTAGTCCCACCATTTTGGCAAGTTCGATGCTTCGCTTTCGCGATTGAGCGTTCAAGTTCCCCATGTAATAAAGGGGGACTTCAATGTTTTCGACAACGCTAAGTTGAGCGATCAGGTTGTATGACTGGAAGACAAACCCAATGCGTGAAGCGCGAATCGTGGAAAGTTCATCATCGGTCATTCGAGCGACATCGTCGCCACCTAGCAAAAAAGATCCGTGCGTTGGTTGATCGAGGCATCCAAGGAGGTTCAAGAGTGTACTTTTGCCGGATCCCGAGGGCCCCATGATGGCAACATAATCACCTTCAGGTACTTCAAATGAAACCCCCCGCAGGGCGCGGACAGTTTCGCTTTTCAAAACGTAGTGTTTTTGGAGGTCGCGAATGACCGCGGCCATTCTGGTAGAGGTTTGGCTCACTGGCGACCTCCACCGCCACCAAAGCCTCCACCACCGCTCTGCATCCTTGCTTTCATACTCTTGATCGAGGTGTCTAGTTCGGATTCACTTAGATAGGAGTCTTTATCCGTATCGACTGAATCAAAGAAAAACGAATAGGGTGAGCCAGCTTCGTCTTTGGTCAGCTTGCCGTCGCCATCGGTGTCTTTCTGTTTGATCACTTCGGCTCCGCTGCTGGGCAGGGCAAAGCCACTTCCACCGCCGCCTCGTTTTCCGCTGCCAGCACGTTTTCCGCCGGATTTCCCACCTCCCTTATTTCCCGCCTTCGCGGTTTTTTTAGAAGCTTCGACTTCCGCAACAACCGAATCCGGAAGCTCGATTTTTGTTTCCATTTCGAATTCTGGAAGTTCCATATATTCTTTGAAACCGCCCGGGTTCAGGACCAGCTCAGTTCCCGCTTCCGCCCCCGAGTTGAAGTAAACCATTTGCGAGTTGTCTCCGCCGACCTCGACCTCGAGGGTTTTCCACTCATCCCCGACTTTAGCGAGGCAAAATTGTCTGTCTTGAACCGAATAAACCGATTGGATCGGAGCAAGAAGTGCTTCAGGCAAATACTTAACCTGAATCGTCACCGAAGCATTCATTCCAGGTTTCAATGATTTCGGTGGATCGATTATCTTAACCATTACGGCGTATTTTTTGATGCTGCTACTCATCCATCCGCTTGACTCGGCATACTCACTAACTTTGGTGACAACACCTTTCAATGAGGCATTACTACTGTTGAGTGCATCGACCTTGATGGTCGCCGCCATTCCCTCTTCGATTTGAGTGATGCTTTGCTCGTTGATGAGCGCTTTTACTTCCATTTTTTCGGGGTTGGGAAGTCGGATTAGTACTTGGTTCTGACGAACCGAGGTTCCTTCTTCAAGGATCCAATCGTTGCCGCCACGGGAAGACTCTTTTGCGAATACCACTTGCCCGGTTACACCTTCGGGAACTCTGATGGTGCACTTCTCGATCATGTCCTTAATTTCAGCCAGCTTTTCAATTTCTACGGCTAGTGATTTTTTCTCGCTGTCCAGTTTGACGGTTGCCGCATTGATGTCTGCGTCGAGCTTGATCTTTTCCTTTTCAGCGGAAATGTCTTGCAGTACCCGAAGTTTTTCTTCGGCAAGTTTCTTGCTAAGCTCACCCTGTTGGACCAAATTATTTGCTTCAATAACTCTGTTTTCTGATTGTTTGAGCTCGTTTTGAGAAACATATCCTTTCGCCATCAGCTTTTTTTTGTGCTTGGTGTCATCTAGCGCAGCTTGAAGGCTAATGTTGGCGCTAATTATATCGTTTTGAGCTTTATTTATTTCGTTCTCAATCTTCATTTGCTCCTGTTTGAAGGTTCCCTCTATGTACTCCTTCTTGGTTGCCTTGGCCGTTTCGAGATTCGACTCGGCCTGAATGACCCCTGTTTCAGCATTCGCTAGAGAGATGTTTTGCTGTTCGAGTTCTTTCTCAAATGCAGTGGAATCGAGTTGGACAAGAAAATCTCCCCCTGCGACCATCGATCCTTCGTCGCAAACTTCAATAACGGAGAGTGAGCCGTTTCTCGCGCGGGCCTCGCAACGAATCTCGATGTTCTCGCTACTCTGGGCTTCCCCCTGATCGATAACCTGAGAGACGAACTCACCGAGTTCGACTTTTGAGAGGATTGGATCGATTTCTTTGGGGCCGCTATTTTGGTTGATGTAAAAATAGACACCCACCGCGACAAGGGTCACCGCAACAAATCCGAAAATCACAAAGGTCGCTGCAGCACCACTTCTTAATGATCGGTGGGAATCTTTTTTGATGTCGGTTGGGGACATTCTCTGTTTCCTGAATAACAAGTGAGTCGTGCGGCAAAAAAACGTCGAGATGCATCGCAGAAAAGAAGAACGCAATTCTAGTCCAACAGTCTGCTTGAACGTAACAAAAAATCTGAAACTGGGGATTGGCCCATGGGGAATTCACGCCTAAGAATGGCGAGAAGTCTAGATTATGGGTTAGTTCCTTCGAACCGACAATCAGCCAATCAATTCACCAACTTATTTATTTGGCTTAACTCGTTAGTATCCGGCTGCGGACCACATCCTCCTTCATCACCTTACTGTAACCGTGTCATCGGACCTAAGTTCCTGGAGTTTTTAAGCTTTATGGGTGCAAATCGCTAATTTGGTCGGTGAAATGGTGCTCGCCTGCACATTCCTATAAGTTGCACCGGTTTTCCCATTGATTCCTACCAATGTTAGCCAATTCAATTGTTCGCTTCGGTGCTGAAGCGGTTTACTAATCCACTGAGCGATGACCGCTGGCTTTGCCAATGGGTTTCTTCATTAAGTGTGGTATCCTTCACAGTCATTCTGGCTGGGGAAGGGTTGTGAATAGCGATCATTTTTAAATCAACATGGGCAGCGTAATTTTCGCGTTCGTCGACCGGGCTGTGATCAGCTCTCTCGACTACGCCAGTATCTTGGGAGTCCGCATCGGATTGGTTAAGTGGTTCAACAACAATCCCTGTTTTCAAAAGGCTCGCAGGGTCTAACGTTTGCGAGGAGCGGGGAATTCGGCTTGTCTTGTTTCTTTGTTTTTCGTTTTGCCAAGAAGTGAATTTGGGGTGACGGGGTTCTTCCAGTTTTTTTAACTTATTGGAAGTTTGGTCTTTTCTCATTGCAGCCAAAAGCTGAGAAACAGTTTGCGAAGTTTTTTCAGGGGTTGCTGTGGTTAAAATGCTTGCAGATCGCATCGGAATTGTAGAACCCAGTTTTGGGACAACGAAGTCGTTACGAGACGATTGACTCTCATCTCCAACAGCGGACTGTTTGTCGGGATTAGGGTCTACAACGGAAGGAAGTTCGTTTGAGTTTAGCGGCGGGGCGACAAAGCCTGGTGCGGCAACTCCGTCGCAGAATTGGCATTCGAGTTCGATGCCGAGTGCCTCGGCCGCGCGTTGACCAATCATCGAATCAATCGGGCCGGGGTCTATTCCGCGGCCATTTTCATCGAGTAGCATCGTCCCCATATCAAAGTCGAGATTTCGTCTTGCGACTTGGTAGAAAAGCCAAGATTGCAAAAGACTGTCCTGAGCGTTGGATAGATTATTGATACCCCGCGTAATATCATTCGAAAGGCCAGTCCCCCCTCTGTTGTTTTGAGCGGGGGCGTCGAGGTTAAGATTGTTGATTTCAACAGTTTGGAGACTAGCTTTTAAGTCAAGTCGATTAACTTCAAATTGAGTCTTGTTTTGAATGAGGGCGCGTTCGATAGCGCGAAGATTTCTTGAGATACTATCTTCGAATTCGTAGAAGCTTCGTTTCGATTGTTGGTAATTTATCAATGCATTTCGGTAGCTGTTTCGTTCGGACAAACGAACAATCGGTGCATCGAACCGGAAACCAGCTCGCAAATTTCCAGTGTCGTACCGAAGTTTAAAGGGGTTGCTCGCATCCGGCCGCGTTCGGATATCACCATCAAAAACAAGATCGACCTGAGCTTCCAGACGGTTTGCAACGAATTCGATATTCCGCCAGCTATCGACGAGGCTGGCACGCGCGTTCATCCAGTCGCGTCGCATGCAGCGAGCGATTTGGGTTGCTTCCTCCGCGTTGATGCTGACATCAATCAGTTCGATTGAGTTTCCTCGCGCACTTGCCTGAAGCAAAATCAGGTCGTTGGCGATTTTGTTGATTTCTGATAAGAGCGCTGGAATTTCGTTTTGAAATTCACGTGCGATAAAAGTAACGGTTTCTTGTTTCGTTTGTTGCTGTAGAGCATTTCTGAATTTTTTCACATTATTGACGATCTGAGCGGCATCGCTTTGAGCCCGTCGGATCCGAGTTGCAATAGAATTTTCCATGTCGAGGTCGCTAAGCGATTCTCTGAGAGTATCTACATTTATTAGTAAATCTGGGTTGAGTAGATCGCTAGTCTCTTCGATAGGTGTGTCGATTCTGTTAGTGCGAATCGCCTCACGGAAATTCTCTAAATATTCGATCCGGCGCGGGGTGGCCTCGTTGAGTTTTACAAAATCTGCTTCGATTTGTTTCATATCATCATTGATAATTGAATTGATTTGTTGCTGAGCAGATTCGAGAATTGGAGTTAAATCCTCTACTTGATCGGCCAAGTCTACCGGCCAGACAAAGTTCTCATGATCTGGATCATCCAAATCGAATCCAGACAACGAATCATCAAGAATGTTAAGCTTCCCGCCCGCTTCTTCCCTGAGAATTGTTGTTTTGTCCAACCTCGCAAATATTTGATCGCTGATCAATTCAAATGGTTCGAGGTAGGTGTCATCAATAACGATATCGAGCGTAGGGGGAAGGCCAAGCACTCGCTTGAATCGATCGACTGAATTTTTGTAGTTCACTTTTTGTCTAAGTAAATTTGATTGTACTCGATAGAAACTTGATTCAGACTGTGTCAATTGAGACGCGTCAATTTGTTCTCTAAGAAAAAGTTCCCGAAAGCGGTTTACTACCGCCTTTTGCTGGGAGAGGTTAAATTCCGCGTTCCGAATCGTTTGTTGGCTCTGGAGAAGTCCAGTGAATCCGCCTAATCCACTACCTGCTTCTCCCGGATCATTGAGGAATCCACCTTGCCGGTTAAGTCTGGCATTGATGCCCCTTCCAATGGCAATGTTGAGATAAAAGTTTCGTCGATATCGGTCAAATTGGCGCACATTGGCTAAGAGTGTTCGTTCGGATTGCGTAAGGGCTTCCATTACCCTTGCACGACTGGCGCCTCGGAGTAGTGGCTGAACAATTGAAAAGTCTAGTAGTGTAGAGGCAGCCTGACTGTCGCTTCCGCCAAAGTTGAACAAGATTGTATTGGCAAGTCCAACAGCGAAGTTGGTACCAGTGATGCCAAGTTTGTTGAGGTCCAGATTGCCGCTTCGATCGATTGAAGAATTTCCCCGGGTCAATTCCCCAAAAGAATCAACACCCCAAAGAAGTTGCGAGTCAAATCCAAATCGGTCGAGGCTGACATCGAGCGCAGATAGATAAAGGGTCTCACGAGCCCGTTGGTATTCGGTGGAATGAAGGAGGGCTAATTCGAAAGCGGCGTCGAGCGTAAGGACGAGTTGTCCATCGTCGTTGGTTTCCAAATATTTCTGCCACTCCGGATTTGCAACGTAGTTCGTATCACCATTGGCATTCCAACGGGGATAGCCTTCTTTGCCATCGACGTGCTGCATCAGTTGGTGAGAGGTCGCGTCGTCGGGTGGAATTGGAGGGTGGTCGGCAGAAAACGGATCGAACATTCGCGAAGCGGGGTCAATTGCGATCGAACCGGTGGCGGAGTCCCATCTCGGATCGACTGCTTTTTCGAGAACCAGACGCTGCGCTTCCGCATCGGCCTGGCGGCGGTAATAGCCGCGATGACAGCCAGCCGCTACCAATAAATTAAAAAGGATGACGCCTATGAGAATTCGGTTGATCGGGGCCATTGTCACAAAACTCTCCTGAAAAAGCGGGCAAAACGCACGGGATTCGAGCTTGCCAGCGTGATTTATTGAAAAAATAGGCTTTAAAGCCGAACGAACCCACAGTTGAATTCGATTATGCCGATTTTTTCGTATTTAATGGTATTCGGGGATTTTCCGTATCTGACTTGAGCGTTTGTTCCGTTAATAACGATCAATTGCGTCTCAGGGACTAAACCGAAGAAGACTGTCCGAAAGCGACGATAGCAAAACTTGACGGGCTATTTTGCCCAATTTATGATGCAATTTGGGCTATTTCCGCGCTCTTAACGCGCTGATGTAGAGAATGCACCTTATGCTTGAGTGGGGCAGCGAATCCGACCCCACTCGTCAATTAAATTTCAACGGCAAGACTGGTTAAAGTAAATGGGCATTAACGACTTCGCAATTCTCGCAGCCATGGACCCCACAATGGCCTGGGGAATCATCGGATTTGGTTTTATTCTTTTGATCGTTTTTGTTGTTCTCGCTTCCAAGACTTGGAACTGGGTAGACATTACGTTCGTTGTTCTGATTTACTTCGTCAGTGTTTTCGCCGTCAGGCAGGCTACCGACGTATTAGACCAGCGTCACAGGGCAATGGTTGAAGCTGACAAAGCTGAGAAGGATGCTGAGAGCTCTAAAGCGGCTGC
>CALKNI010000051.1 GCA_938091115.1 uncultured Pirellulaceae bacterium
TTAAGAAATCTTTGAAACAAGTCGCGCCATAGGATATCCAAGGATAACTTAGTTTCCCAATATTTTTTCAAAACAGCCAACGCCACCCACACTTGCTTTCTGAAACGACTCCAAACTCCAACTCTCTCTTTGGCAATGACCGCACTGCCACCTTCAGTCGGTATTTCCATGGGCAACTTAGCTAGAGGCACAAAGAACCAAGCCTCAACAGCGATCGTTTGCGAAATGAGGCAACAACGTTAGACTGAACATCATGAGTAACAAAAAAATATTTGGCAGAAACGTCGATGACTGGGTCGATGAATACGCGCTGAGCCACCAAAATGGCGTAAATCAGATTTGTCACACGATTGGAATCCCAGCCATTGTCATCGGATTATTGCTGATGCCACTCGGCTTTATCTGGCTGTGGTGCTTGTACGCTGGAGGCATTCTGTTTGCATCAGGATGGATTTTTCAATTTGTCGGACATGCATTCGAAGGCAAACCACCTGAATTTCTTAAAGACTGGAGATTCCTTTTCATTGGCCTTCGGTGGTGGATTAGAAAATTTAAGAAATAAGCAAACAGCAATGCCTGGCTCAATTGAAACGCGACCGAACACATTTTCCGTTATCGATTCTAATGTGTCTCGGTTAGCCACTGAGCACTTCTATTTTTTAAATTGCCGATGGTTAGCGTCGCCTCCGGTCATCAAATATCCAATCAAATCATTGATTTCCTGAGCGTTCAATTTATCTAACAAATTTTCCGGCATCTGAGATATCTTTGACGGTCGAATTTCATCGATCTCATCTTTGGCAACGACCACCGGATCCGCCCCAACCTTGCCTGGGTAAATCGCTACTTTACCCCCGTCTTGTTTGATCACAATTCCCTCAAACAAACGCCCGTCGGCCAGCACGACCAACGATGAGCTATATTGATCAGAAATATTACGGCTTGGGTGAATGATCGTATCAATCACATAACTACGATCAAACTTATTGGGAACACTCGTGAGATCAGGCCCTACACTTCCGCCGAGCCCACGTACCCGATGGCACTGAGCACAACCCGCGCCGAAAAACAAAGAACGCCCTCGTTCAAAATCAGATTTATTCTTCACCTCTTGCGACGCCATTTCGACCGTCCATTTTTTCCCCGGTCCGACTGGCGCTGCATATTCAAAATCGGGAACAGGATTAAAATCTTCGCCCGTTATCGATTCAAGCGCCTCCCGCTCTGCATTGCTGCAATTCGCAAGTGCTTCGTCTCGTATTCGCGTTAAATATTTTGCAAACGAATTACCACCCGCCGTTTTAGCAGCCGCATTTAAAAATTCAAAATACACGCGTCGCGAATCCAATGTCCAACCCTCGCGAAGATTGCGAAGCATGAACGCGTAGCCAATCTCGCGGGTTGGTGGATGATTTCCCAGCATCCGCTCAATCGACCCACCATATCTCCTGTTTCTTGAGATTAATTCCGACCACTTTGGAATTTCAGGCGACTTCCGATTTTTAATTAAATCCATCGCTTTCTGGGCGACAGTTTTGCTTCTTAAAAATGTCAGAACACGTATAAGCTCAGTGTTTACATCAGGTGCGGCATGCGGAAACAAAGGGTCTAATTCTTCAGTCAGAACCTCTCTTTGCTTTTTGGTTAAATCACCAAGCCGGATCATGCCGAGTGAATAAGCCCGCAACAACCCTAAAAGCTGCATCTCGGACAATTCCTCTGGGCTCAGACTCGTCAGCGAATCAAATAGTGGCTGCTGGTGGCTTGAATTCCCCATTCGTGCGAGGGCAACCGCACCCGTAATTCTGGCCTGAGGATCAGCCTCTGCCAACACGCGATTCGCCCATTCCTCGATCGGCTGACTCTCAATTGCCACCCGTGCAGCATGACGAAGAAACCGATCCTTACTCGACAGCTCTGGCCATGCGTCGTCTACAGCGTCCCCGCTGGTCACACCATGATATTTTTCCAGCGACCGGCGACGCACTTGCACTTTGGTCAAGCTTGCCTTTGCCGGCAGGTCGCAGGACTCGTCACCCGCATAACGGACTCGAAACACCGCCGACTGGGCGCCTCGTCCACCCACGGAAAAATACAATGCGCCATCATGACCAACAATCGCATCCGTCACTGGCAGTGGAGAACTATAAACAAACGGCTTAGCCACGCCACTATAACCGGCTCCTTCTGGCTTAAGATCAATCGAGTAGATCGTGCCAAACGTCCAATCCAATGCAAACAAACCACTTTGAAACCGGGTTGGAAACTTCAATCCAGCGCCAGAGACTAAACCCGTTGGAGACCCTGGCCCAATGTCGACAACCGATGGGAGACTATCTTCGTAATAGGCTGGCCATTTACCCGAGCCGTGCCGCCAACCAAAATCAGCGCCGCTGACGACATGACAAATTCGCGTCGGTCGATACCACGGAGAGCCTAAATCCCATTCCATATCCGCATCATAAGTAAACAAATCTCCCGCTTGATTCAAAGCAATGTCATACTGATTCCGAAACCCAATCGCATGCACCACCTGTTCGTTTGTCTCGGGATTAAGTCGCGTTACCCACCCCCCCGGCGCCATAATTCCATTGGCATGTCCGTTAGAGTCTGGCATTCGTGGTAAGAGTAGATCCTCAGCCCAACTCTGAACCCGTGATGCCGTATGAGCCGCCAGTTTCGAGTGATTACCGCTATCGACAAAAATACCTTTTTCATCTTCGGTAAGAATCAAGGCATGATTTCCATGCTCTCCACCTCCGGTTGTACTTGGTATTTCTGTCAACGAATCCAATTGATCGTCTCCATTGGAATCGGTCAGACGATATAAGTGACCACCATTACGATGAAACCAAAGGCTATCAAATGCCCACAGCAATCCCTGAGCACCGGATAACTTGCTCAAATCATTGACGGAAACTTTTTCGACAATTGCGGGCGCATCCTTTTGTACGGTCATCCGATACAATCCGGCACCACCTTGGTCAGATGCGTAGATCCTTCCCTGCGGATCAGTTGCCATCGAAACCCAACTTCCTTGTTCTTTGGGAACGGTATAAACGGGTTCAACGACAAACCCCTCTGGAGCACTGAAATCAGCTGAATTCAATTGCACCACGGGCGTTGCCGAACGAAGGCCTGGAATCCTCCAAGGCCCTTCTCCAAGCGCGCCAACTTTAACCGGTTTCTTCCACGCCGAATCATTAAAACCTACCGTTTCCCAGGCAGGAATTTTTTCCTCACTGAATTTCCACGACGCAACATCTGATACGATTGTTGCCAAAGATTTTAATTTAGAAGGCTGACCACCCTTGCCATATTTTGTCACACCAAGCTTTAAGACAATCCCAGCAACACCGCCTTCATTGGCTCCTTCAATTGCAATCACGTTTTTCCCTTTTACCAAAAAAGGAGCGACGTTTAATTTAAGCGGTGATTCCCATGCGCTACTCGCGCCAACTTTCCTTCCATTTATCCACATCGCCATTTGATTGTCACACGTCGCATACAATGTCGCGAACTTGGGTTTTGAATCCAAATCAAATGATCTTCGAAACCATAATTTTTGATTGGTCGATGGAGATTTACTCCAAATCCATTGAGCAACCGGCTTTGAATTCAACCATTGAGAATTAATCGATTTGGTAGCGTCCGTCGCTTTTTGGGCCTGAACCGATGCAGATAAACAAAACAGGATTACCCAAAAGAGAAAAAACGAATTTCGAATTACAAAAATTAAACGAGCTCTGGGACTGTAATGCATGGTATTCCCGCTAGAATGAGACTGTAGACCAACCAAGCCGTTTGTTAGTCGCTTATGACAATATATCGGATACAGGCTCTTGGGTAAAAAAAATATACGATGTGGGAGAAGACAAAATGGACATTTGCCGATTCGCCTCCGGAATCTTTATAGGAATTTGCTTCACGTGCATTGCCGGCAGAGCTATTCGAGGGGAAGAAAAAGCAGCGGTTCACCAACGCGACGCAAGACCCAACATCGTCTTTATCATGTCGGATGACCATGCCTGCAATGCAATCAGTACCTACGGCGGCCGACTTGCGGACATCGCCCCGACTCCGAACATCGATCGAATTGCAGCCAGCGGCATTCGATTAGACCGGTGCTTTGTTACGAATTCAATTTGCACGCCCAGCCGCGCCGTGATTCTTTCCGGTCAGCACTCCCATAAAAATGGAGTGAAGACCCTTATTGACGCGTTTCCTGGTCCTGAGTCAGGCACACCAAATGTTGCCAACATCCTGCAACGAGCTGGCTACCAAACAGCCTTAGTTGGAAAATGGCACTTACGTTCCGCGCCTTGGGGCTTCGATTACTGGAAAATTGGCCCAGGGCAGGGCAAATACCACGACCCATTTTTTAGATCCTCTACCGACGAAATCCCCTACTCAACCAAAGTTCGTGGACTCAGTAGAACCAAAGGATATTACACGGACCTAGTTACCGATTATGCAACGGAATGGCTGGACCAGCGAGACAATTCCAGACCTTTCTTTTTGATGCTTCACCATAAAGCACCTCATGGGAAATGGGAACCTGCGCACCGTCACCAAGACTATCTAAAAGATTCTTTAATCCCCGAACCTGATTCGCTCTGGGAAGATTTTTCCCATCGCTCGCCCGCTACGATCGACATGGGAACGTCTATCACCAATCGCTTAAAGAATCGACGGTCAATGGTGGGCGATGTTCAAAAACCGAATTGGTACGGTGGACCAGTCGAGATGACTGGCATGAATGAAAAAGAAAAAGGGCAAGCCGCTTACCAAAAGTACCTTCATCAGTACCTCGCCTGTGTCAAAGCAGTGGATGAAAACGTAGGTCGCGTACTCGATTACCTGGATGAAAACGACCTCACGGAAAACACCTTGATCGTTTACACCTCCGACCAAGGTATGTTTTTGGGCGAACATGACTATTTTGATAAACGCTGGATTTACGAAGAGTGTTTTAAAATGCCATTCCTCGCCAGTTTTCCTGCTAAAATCCAACCGGGCACTTCTGACCAAAATCACCTTTGTTCCAATTTAGATTTCGCTCAAACTATATTAGACTACGCGCAGGTCACCGATGCTCCCGAAATTTCTCAAATGCAAGGCTTGAGTTTGAAACCAATCCTCGAAGGGAGTTCTCCGGCATCATGGAGAGATGCCGTCTACTATCGCTATTGGATGCACCAAGCTCATCACCAAATCCCCGGCCACTATGGTATTAGAGACAGTCGTTACAAACTTGTCTTTTTCCATGGATTGCCGCTAGACGCCAATCTCGGAGCAGGTAACTTTCCACCTTCAACCCCAGGCTGGGAATTTTACGATCTCCAACAGGACCCCAATGAGACCGACAACGTTTATGAGAAAACGGAATACGCTTCTGAAATTAGGCGCATGAAACAACGATTATTAGAACTAAAAATGGAGTATGACGACCGAGATGATCAATATCCTGAATTACTAAAACTAAGAAATCAAATGTGGGATAATCCAGCTAATGAATAATGCTCAACCTAAACCCAGAAACGGCAGTGAGCTTACAAGAATTTTTTGGCTACTCACAATCATCGGGATGTTTGTTTTATTTCTACCCAAGCAAATCTTCGGAAATGAGCTTCGCCCCAACATCTTGATCATTTTCACGGATGACCAAGGGGTAAGCGACCTCGGTTGTTTTGGTTCTTCGACTAACTTGACCCCACGTTTGGACCAATTCGCCAAAGAGGGGACAAGATTCACGCAATTCTACGCCCAGCACGTATGCGGGCCTTCCCGTTCCGCTCTGTTAACTGGCCGCTACCCGTTCCGCAGTAAAGGCTGGGGAATGCCGGCAAGCGAAATAACATTTGCTGAGTTACTTAGCCAGGCAGGATATCAAACGGCGTGCATTGGCAAATGGGATGTCTCGAACCGAAAGCCAATCATAGACCGGATGCCTAATGCCCAAGGTTTCGACTTCTTTTTTGGAACACTCGGAGCTAACGACAACGGCACGGTTAAGTTTCACGAGAACGTTCAACCGGCCGGACAAACTCGCGACATGGGAAGCTTGACGGAGCAGTACACGGATAGAGCGATTCATTTTTTATCGCAACAAAGGGATCCACAAAAACCCTTCTTGCTCTACCTGGCTCACACGATGATGCATACCATAATCGATGCATCGCCAAAATTTAAAAGCCAATCGAAAGGTGGGCTCTACGGTGACGTCGTCGAAGAATTTGATTTCCACACTGGACGATTGCTCGACACATTGCAGCAACTGGGACTGGATAAAAACACCATCGTGATTTACACCAGCGACAATGGCCCTTGGAACCAACCTGCCTACACAAACAAGAAAAAGGGACATCCCAAGGGATCAATTTTCTGGGGAGAATCTCAGGGATTACGAGACGGAAAAGGCTCATGCTATGAAGCGGGCTCACGGGCACCTTGTATCATTCGATGGCCGGGAAAAACCCCCGCCAATCAAACTTCCGATGCGATACTGGCAACGATTGATTTCCTCCCTACGTTCGCGAAACTTTGCAAGTTTCCGATTCCAAAAGACCGAATCATTGATGGAGTTGACCAAACTCGATTGCTGTTCGGTGAAAGTGAAACGGGAGCAAGAGACACCTTTTACTACCAAGGGAATGGAATCCGCAAGGGTAAATGGAAGTATCTCAAAGCCGAACACAAAGTCCCTGGCTATGCAAAAGATACGAGCCGAGAATTAGTCGAGGAACTATACGATCTAGAGAGCGACCCTTCGGAATCCAAGAATTTAGCGACGGAAAATCCTGAAACTGTCCAGCAATTGAAATTACTACTGCAGGCGATTGAAACTAAAACGTTGGAAAAAAACACAACTCCCAGCAATGATTAAACGTTGACTATGCCCTCTTCGGCAATTCCGGTTTGCTCACTTCTTTTGCTTCGTTTTTTTAGGCTTTGTATTTGCTTTCTTCGATTTCGATTCAGGCCAGGGCAGTGCCTCAACAGAGCTTGCTTTTTGTTTCCAGGCGTTTTTCATACTTTGAAAACGCCTCGGCTCGGCGGCGGACAGGTCGTGCAATTCGCTACGATCTTTACTGATGTTGAACAGCTCCCATTTAACCTCATCTTGACCATGGCGTCCTTTAGCGACTAATTTCCAATCACCCACCCTTAGAGCTCGATTGCCCTCGTGTTCGAAAAAGAGCATTTCGCGATCGAGTTGCTGGCCTTGAAATACCGGGCTCAAGCTCAATCCTTCAAGCGGTGTTAAGACGGCACCTTCAAGTTTCTGAGGATATGCAACATTTGCCACATCTAAACAAGTCGCCATCAAATCGACCAAATGGGAGGGCTCGGATCGCAGCTCATTTTTGGCTTGAAACCCCATCGGCCAGTGCACGACCAGCGGAGTCGAAATCCCGCCTTCATGCACATAATGCTTGTACTCACGGAAAGGAGTATTGGATACATTCGCCCAATTTCGGCCGTACCCGATATAAGTGTCCGCCGGCCCAGGCATGACATGACCACGCCGAACTGGGTAACCATCCCTTGTCTGTGAAGGAGCAGAAGATTGATAGTACTGCAAATCATTAGGAATAACGGGTAACGACGGTGTGGCCGCCCGCAACTTACGCTCCCCCGAAGTCTTTCTTCCTCCGGCCTCGGCACAACCACCGTTATCCTGCATGAACATGATCAACGTATTGTCGAGCTGGCCGTTTTGACCAAGCGTTTCTACGATCCTTCCAATTCCCTGATCCATTTGATCGACCATTGCTGCGTAGACTTCCATACAGGCGGCCTCCCATTCTTTGTCCTCTACATTCGCCCAGTCTCCAACTATCTTCGACAATTCCGCCTCCGGGGAGATCACCCCGATACCCTTCATTTTTTCGAAGCGAGCCTGTCGAATTCCCTCGTATCCACAGTCATAAACTCCCTCGTATTTTTTAATATCACGTTCGCGAGCGTGCATCGGCCAGTGAGCCGCAGTGTAGGCAACGTACATAAAAAACGGCTTGTCATCCGGATTTTCATTAATAAATTTCACGGCGTTATCACTAATCGCATCCGTAAAATGGTAAGGCTCTTCGGGTAGGTATTCTGTATCATTGCGAATCGTAATCGGTTGATTGTCACGCGTTAAAGAATTGGGATCCCACAAACTTGAAGCTCCATTGATTATCCCGTAATACCGGTCGAATCCACGCTGCAACGGCCAGTTAAATTTTCCCGCTTCAGTCTTGGGAAATGTACTCGCCGTGACATGCCATTTCCCTACGCAGTAAGTCGCATACCCCTTTGGCTGCAACAACTCAGCAATCGTAGCACACGAGTCGTTTAGTTCGCCGCGATAACCGTCGACACCACGATCAGAAACCATATGGCCAATCCCTGCCTGATGGGGATACAACCCGGTAAGCAAAGACGCACGCGTGGGACAGCATCGTCCGGTGTTATAAAACTGTGTAAACCTCAACCCGTTCCTCGCCAATCCGTCGAGTACTGGAGTCTTAATTTCACTTCCATAACATCCGATATCGGAATACCCCATATCGTCGGATAAAATCAAAACAATATTGGGACGTTGAGCACACAACGGCCCCGCAATGAAAACCAATAAAGTAAACGCCAATCCAAAAATCTTAGCCATGATGTGTTCCGTCTAATAAGTGGCAAACCGTTTTGATTTAAATTTCGCCAACTTGTCGCCTACTCCGACCAGTTGCCTACTCTTGGAAATATAAATCGTTAAATTGCATCCCCCAACATCAATTCACGTACATGCCAATGTACTTCGGTTCACCGCCACTCGACCTGAAAGTCTAGCACAGCAGTTAACCAAACTGGTCATAAGCCTGTTTTTTGCTTAGAACTTTTGCTTTGATGTAGCCATGCGCCAGTGACTCTCCAAACGGATCGACATAAACCCGACCCCGTTTCGTCTTATCAGCATCCACGTTGAGCACATGAATATTAAATATATAGGCACTTTGTGAACTCGCTTTAAACCAGTGAATGTTATCCCGGTAGTCAGAGACAGTAGAGTAGTCACCTACTGCAAATTTTTGATCTAGAGTTGGCTTGATGATCATAAAATCATCCCCATCTTCGACGCGGTCGTAATGCCGACCGTGGCAATCACCTTTGAGCACGAGAAAAGCGGTGGCCATATTGTAATGACCGTGGGGCGCGACCGAGCGGTTTTTCTTCAAAGCAAAAATTTGATGTCCGAAAACCAGTTTTGTCGGCAATCCTTCGACTTCTGGAAATCGTTTACTGACAGATCGTTCGCCGCGGTCACTGAGCGGGAGATTTTTTGTCAACTTCTCAAAGTCGACGAATTTCATCAAATCCGGCAAATTGACTTTTGCCATTAATTTTTCGACTTGTTCCTGCCACTCGACCTGCGTCAATTTCCGATTCTTAATATCGTTTCCAATGGTGTTGAGTTCCGCCAACCATGCCGCCGTCAGCGGTTTTATCTCATCCGAGAATGCACTTCTGCCAAACAGTGACTCCAATAGCGAAAACGTCAACGTAGAACCAATAATACCTTGGCTAAAAGTCCGCCGATTAAGCTCTGGCATAAATAGCTCCTATTGAGTTTGGTTGAGTAAACCAACATCTTAGACCGCTATCGAAGCAATTGCTATAAAACACTTGGAACAAATCACGCAAGTTGGTAAACTTCCCCGCCACTGGAATCTTGCTTTTGCTTCATCCACTTCTGATTCGCCTTGACCGCGTTCAACTCGTGCTCGTGATCAAACAATTCATAATGGACATTCCTCTGCCTCGGCGTATAGCCAAGTGAGGAAATAGCCTCTCGCATCTGATCAAGCGAAAGATAGTGAACGGTACCCGCTTCGGCAACGACGTTCTCTTCGATCATCAGACTCCCCATGTCATTGGCACCATAGACGAGTGCTAGTTGGCCAATTTTCAAACCCTGCGTCACCCAACTGGATTGGATGTTAGGGATGTTGTCCAGATATAACCTGGCGATGGCCTGCATCTTAAGATACTCAAACGCACCCAGTGGCTTGACCTCCGACATTTGAGTATTGTCGGGTTGGAAGGTCCAACAAATAAAAGCGGTAAAGCCACCGGTCTCATCTTGCAATTGCCGCAATCGATCAAGGTGCTCAATTCGCTCCTGCTTTGTCTCAACGTGCCCAAACATCATCGTTGCACTGCTTTTTCCACCCAACCGGTGCCAAACACGCATTACATCAAGCCAATTATCTGAATTGACCTTACCGCGGGTGATCGCGTCGCGAACTCGATCTACCAATATCTCGGCACCGCCACCGGGAAGACTTCCCATACCGGCACTTTTTAGACGTGTTAAAACTTCTTCAAGCGAACAATTATTAACCTTCGAGAAATGATAAATTTCTGGCGGACTAAATCCATGAACATTGAGTTGGGGGAACTTGGACTTAACGTCCGTCAACAATTCTTCGTACCAATCCAATTTGTATTTTGGATGCAACCCACCTTGTAATAATATTTGATCCCCCCCAAGTGCTACCGTCTCCGAAATTTTCTCCAACAACTCAGAGCGCTCAAGAACGTAACCTTCGGGGTCTTTGGGACCTCGATAGAAAGCACAAAAATCACAGACGGCTGTGCATACGTTTGTGTAATTTATGTTCCGGTCAATGTTGTAGGTCCGGTAGGTCTCGGGATGCAAACGCTGAGTGACCGCGTTGGCCGCTGAGCCCAGCAATGCCAGATCATTACATTCGGTTAATTCGAGCCCCTCTTCGGGAGTCAGCCGTTCTCCGGCAACAGATTTCTCAAGCAGTTTGGCAATCATGAAATTGTAGTTGGTAAGATGGTGGTATCAGTTGAAGTTCAGAAGCATGACGAAAAAAACGGTCCATCCCCAATTTCTCATCAACCCCCAAATGAAAATGTAAATATTCCTGCAAATATTGAAGGCATTCCTGTTCTTGCAAAGCATACTCGCCATGATAAGCACGGGAAATTGATTCGATCGATTTTAATCCGAAATCACGAGATTCTGACAAAACCCGATCGAGTAGGTCGAGATCGCTGTCCCTCCACGCTGCCCACACAGCAAAGACGAACGGACGACCAGCCCATTGATTCCATGCTTCGCCAAGATCCCAGACAAAGGGAAAATTTTCATCTCCAGCTTTCATCGCCCGATCGCCAATGATCAAGGCTGCATCGGCAGAAGTCTCTCGCCAGTCTTCGTGAATTGAAAGCGAATGGCAGGTAGGCGCTACACCAAATTTCTTGTTGAGAAACACCCGCGCCAACGCCCGACTCGTTCGCGAACCCTCGTCAAGTGTTAACGTCTTGATTTCTTCGGCAGGTACACGACTCATGAGCTTCACGCTCCAAACCGGACCGCGGCACGCAATGCAGGCATCAGAAACAATGACGTACTCCGGGTTACTCACAGCCTCAACAACCGGAATTAGCGCGACATCAAAATGTTGATCCGCAAGACGATCGGCAAGGCGGCTTGGCAAATCATAGATCACCTCAAAATCGTGCTGGTCCTTGAGCCCAGCGACCAAGGGTTTGGTGTTTAAGTAAGAAACCGCGCCAATTTTGGGTCGACCCATGGGTCACTTTCAAGCCTGAAACTCGGGGAATGCACAATATTTTAAACCGCCACGCGAGCTGACGTAAGGCAGCTTCGTCCGGTACTAACCAACCATAGCCACCACGGTCACACGCCAATTAGAACCGTCGGCTCACGGTTAGCCTAATCAATGATTTAACACCATGAAATTTACTTCTCTGCCACCGTTTTAACCGCACCGTGGCACCAACCCGTAACCTGCTCGACAGCCGCCATACCCGGGGAAAAGGCAAAAAACGTGTTATTTCAGCCCCTGCAGCTTACGTTCGTCAAAAAGCCACCGAGATAGCGGACAGCCACACATCCTTACGAGAGACTCATCCTCCGATAATTTGTACGCTTTGTAACGACTAGAGCCGGATCGCCGACCTTGCCCATTGGCGAGACTTTTTCAACACTGACAAAAACAAGGCATTCTCGGATTGTATTGGTCGAAACTAACAAAGACCGTCAATTATTAGGAGAGCAACGTGCGTTTTTCATCCACCGTCATGATTCTGACCACTTTATTTTCCGGCTATTTTTGCATCGCAACGGATGCAAACGCCCAGCAAGTGGTCTACGAAAACGAGGATTGCGCTCCAACTGACTCCTACAAGCCGAGTGATCCATGGACTCGCGGCAAGCTCTACAACATCCAGACTGGAAATAGCGGCCTCTTTTTTAATTGCGACGGCGAACAGGCAAAACGCTATTCACCTTACATCTATTGGAAACCAATTACAGAGAAGGCACTCCCTACTCAAAAAGGTATTTGGCATTCGATCAAGCAAGATATTGCCGAGGTCAAGCAACGCGTAAGAGATGGTTCCTGCTGTGATGTTGGATGCACTTGTTCAGATTGCCACAAAGCCCGAAAAAATGGCGACATTGGCGGATGTGCGTCGTCAACAATCTCTGGCTGTAACCAATGCAACCAGAAATCCTGCAACGGTTGTGTCAGCGAAACTCTTCCCACGGTTAATCCTGCCGTCGACAACAACCAACCAGTCGCTTCAACGACAACCACCGCCGTAACTCGCAACGTATCCACCGAGCAGGTATCACAACGCCCCATCGTCACACCCAAGACTGAGACAACCAACTACGGCAAAACTTTTGGGTTGATTCAATACCGTCGCCCACCAGTCACCTCCGCCAACGAAGAATGAGCGGCATTGGGAATGACGATCCAATCATTAAAGGATGCGTGACTGGCTAACGAAACCGCCTAATTGAAAGCCTGCGTCACCGATTCCCCAGCCCACAAAAACTTAGTCCGTCGTAGCTAATGCTTGCTGGAGGTCTTCAATAATATCACGGCTGTTTTCGATACCACACGCCAGACGAATCATGTTATCGGAAATCCCGAACGACTTCCTTTCATCCGGCCCGTAGCCCCAGTAGCTCATTACCAGTGGTTGCTCAATCAAAGTCTCGACCCCTCCAAGACTGGGAGCAATCCTAGCTAACTTTGCACAATCAACGACTTTTGAAGTCTCTTTCCAATCTGCATCCGCCACCTCAAACGTCACCAAACCCCCAAATCCACGCATTGTCTCTTTAGCAATTGGATGATCCCGGTGCGAGGGAAGCCCCGGATAGAGCACACGAGAGACCCGCGGATGGCTCTCAAGAAACTCGGCCACTCGCTGCCCGTTTTCATTGTGCCGCTGCATTCTGATTTCAAACGTTTTCAATCCTCGTTCAAGGAGGTAGCAGTTATGCGGAGAATTAACTGAGCCTGTAACCCCACGCAAAGCGCGAATATCAGCGAGTTTTTCCGAGCCGCCCAGGACAATTCCAGCCAACAGATCATTGTGCCCACCTAAATATTTAGTAGCAGAGTGCACGACATAATCAATTCCAAAATTTAGAGGCTGCGCGTTAAAGGGAGTCGCAAGCGTTGCATCGATCATCGTTTCAATTTGATATTTCTTTCCGATCCCGGCGAATCTTTCGAGATCGAGAATACTCAAATGAGGATTCGTAGGAGACTCACTTACCAACAATTTAGTTTTGGAATTAATTGTGGATTCCATTGCGGCATAATCGCCAGTCTTCACCTGGCGTGTGACAATTCCAAATCGGGATAGATGTTTTTTGCAATACTCTCGCGAGCGATGGTAACACTCATCAAAAAATATGATTTCATCCCCAGAGCTTAATTTGGCATTAAACAAACCAACTAACGCAGCCATTCCACTAGAAAATAGAATCCCCTCCTCGGCGTTTTCCAGTCTGGCCAACTTCCTTTCAACCACCTGTTCACCGGGCACACCGTACCGACCGTACTCACCGCGGTCCTCGTCGTTTTCGATAAAGTCAATAATGCTTTGGGTGTTTTTAAACGTAAAGGTTGAAGCCAGCAGAACTGGATCGGTAATCGAGTTAGCCACCTTTTGCCGTTGTTCACCCGCATGTACCGACATTGTCGAAAACCCTGGCAATCGCCCGTCGACTGCATCGTTACTTCTTGTTGTGCTTTGATTGCTTGACACGTTATTGTCACCCTACTCAATAATTTATATCGCAGCCTCCAATTTGGCACGTATACGCTTACGGCAAAACGGCGGAGGTGAAACCAAGAGAGTTAGCAGTTGCAAAACCTGCAAAGAACTGCCGAGTGGCGATGTGCGCCCACCCTTCTGCCAATGCAGTCGGTGAGGTCGGAAGGCTCTTTAGCAGATAAAGGCTGCAAGCGGCTAACAAATCCCTGTGCTCGAAGTATACCCAACAAATATTCGACCTTGCAACAATAAACTCGAATTATAACGTCCGAACCCGCAAAGGCGGATTCACAACCGGAGAATCCCTCCAAAACAGAATTCAACGCCCCAATTTTAATTTCGAATCAGAACATCAAGGTTAACGGTTGGCAATCAGTCTAACTCCGCGGACCAAAGAGTGAGACAACTCACCCCAATTACCCTCAATTTCTCTTTTGCTGTTTCCTAATCTAAAGCATGGGACTTTAAAGATGATCGTTTTGCAATTCCCATCAACAGGCAGTCCGTTTGCAAAAATTGACTCAATGCCTATCTTAAGGGAATGTCAAAACTCAACCGAGAAGAACTAATCCGCTTAGTCGACCACATCATGACGACCAGCGGTTGCATCGTCGATGTGGATGCATTACTCAGTCGTCTTGAGCAGAGCGTTCCGCACCCCAATGTCAGCGAGCTAATCTTCAATCCACCAAGCGGCAAAGCAATGACCGCAGAACAAATTGTAGACCTCGCACTTAATTATTAAAAGCTTCACCAACGATCAATCTACCGCTTCCTCTTAATCCAGAGATAAAGAACCCATGAAACGACGAACTTTTTTAAAAACGACATCCGGTATCGCTTCGGTCGCAATCGCATCCTCACTCACGAACTCAATCATGGCATTTCCCAATTCTCTTCCGGAAAACAGCAAGTACAAGAAAACGATTGGCCTTCAACTATGGACAGTTCGAAATCAAATGCAGAAGGACAAATTAAAAACGCTCAAGGCAATCTCAGATGCAGGTTATTATCAAGTAGAGCTTGGTGACACCAATGACGCTGCCGAGTTACTTCCAATATGCAAAGACCTTGACTTGGCCGTAACCTCAAGTTTTTTAAATTGGCAGGCCGTATGCACCCCGGATGCCAAAGGAATACCATCCCTCGATAAGATCCTTGAGCAAGCACAAAAAGCCAATCTCAAGCACCTAGTGTTTGGTTACATCAATAAACCAAATCGCCAAACGGCGGACCAATTCAAACGTTACGCAGAAACATCAAATCAATTCGGTGAGAAATGCGCCAAATCCGACATTCAACTGTGTTATCACAATCATTCATTTGAATTCGCTCCACTCGAAAACGGCAAAACGGGCTTTGATTTGCTAATTGAGGAACTTGACGAGAATCATTGCAAATTTGAACTCGATGTTTTTTGGGCAAAAATTGGAGGCTGGAATCCCATCGAGACACTCAAAAGACTTAACGGTCGCGTCTCTCAAGTCCACCTGAAGGATCTCAAAAATGGCACGAAAACTTGCTTTGATGAAGGACAGGTTCCGCACGAAGCTTTCAAAGAGCTAGGCAACGGAAACATCGACATGGCAAAAGTTATGGCCGTCTCCGAAGAAATTGGCGTAGAACAATGCCACGTCGAGCAGGACCAATCTCCTAATCCAATTGTAAGTATTGGTCAAAGTATCGACCATCTCAATACACTATAAGGTTTAACCAAGCTTTTTGACCTCACACCCCCAACCGCCTGACACTGCCACCGCCTCTTTGCGCGGTTACACACGAGGGATGGCAGGATTCGCGCTCTTGCTGTTCGCCTCCTCGTGGAAACTGTGGACGCCCCAAGATGTATTTCCGCAAATCCCGTTTCTGATGTCCTTAATCACGACGCCAACCTGGGTCGATTGGTTCTGTTTGGGACTGTCTGCAGGTGCACTTGGGATATGTCTGCTTACCAAAGAAGGCAAAGCCTTGACCGTCGCGCTGATGCTATTCGCTACATCGACCACTGCTCTTATCCTACTAGATCAGCATCGCCTCCAGCCTTGGGCCTACCAATTCGTCGTCCTCGCAACCGTCATTGCAACCTCCTCAAAATTAAATGCCGTCCGCCGAATTCAAATCATCACCGTCAGCATTTATATTTTTTCAGGAATCAGCAAACTGGACTACCAGTTTGTTCACACCGTAGGGGACCAGATGCTCTCAACCCTTATTGGAACCTTTGGAGCAACAACTGAAAATTGGCCAACGCAATTTAAACACTTCACTATTTTGTGTCTTCCCATGACCGAAATCTTGCTTGGCATTGGATTGCTTATTTCCAAAACTCGAAATTGCGCGGCAGCTGGTGCAGTAACCATGCACGCAGTTTTGCTATTAATATTATTTCAGGACGTGAGTGGCCTTGGCGTTTTAATCTGGAATCTATTTTTTATCTTTCAAATCATTTGGATTTTTTATCGACAACCCAACCAGAAAACAAAACCTGGTAAAAATCCCCCTATGGTAGATTCTTTTGGCTACTTAATCACATTAGGCGTCGTCATATTCCCCCTGTGGGAATTTTGCGACCATTGGCCCGCGTGGCAGGTTTATGCCCCCCGATGCAGTCGCGCTAAACTCGAAAGCCCTCTGGAAGACAGTGAGCTTTGGAACAACTTCGGACAATGGTCAAACCAGACTTTGGCGGTCCCAGTTTACCCTCAGGCAAGATTTGAATTCGCAGTGGCAGTAGCAGTTCAACAAAAATTCAACAAATCGAGAGGACTACCAATTGAAGTTTCACAAGCATCTAATCGTTGGAACGGTACCCGAGTTTCCAAATTGATCGCGGGTGACCAAATAAAAATGCAAATGAGTCGATACTGGCTCAATACTCACGCAAGAGACACATGGACCAAGGCATCAGAAGACGGACGGAAGTAAACGATTTGATCAATTTCAACCGACACGTCTATTGGAACGGTGATCTTCGAGACCAGCTTGGAGCCGCGGAGCTTTAATGATCTTTAGCTTGGGAGAGTGAAGACAGGGGCTCTCAAACACAATTCGATTGGACCGCCGATCTCGTGTGAACCGTTGCTCTCCAACCATCTTCTGCTTTGAGTCCGCCCAATGCTGAGCCTCATCAGTAAGATCATTCATCAAACCCTGGGCACCAACACGAAAAGCTGCCAATGTTTTCTTATCGACTTTCCTCGGAACATGAATCTTGGGACCGAAAATTACACGCACTTTGGACAAGGGCCGTGGAATCGCAAACTTATCCCAGGTCGACAAACGATACGGGTTGCTAATCCCAATCCCAACGGGAACCAAAGGCATGCCGAGCAGCGAAGCTAAGTAAACAGGGCCCATTGCCATCTCTCGTCTAGGCCCGCGAGGACCGTCCGGCGTCATTGCAATACTGGAAAATTTTGAGTTCGTTTTCATCGCTCGAATCGCCGCCGCGCCGCCGCGACTGGTACTGCCCCGAACAATATTCAAGCCTAAAGACTCAGCCGTCTGATTCACCAACTCGCCATCACGATGTTGCGAACAAAGAACCGTCAATGGCGTGTGCCCCCAACGAGGAAGGATGACGACGATATACTCATGCCAAAAAGAGAAAATGACGTGTTCGTTATACTCTGAACGAGCGGGATCAACCGACCGATCATAGTAACAAATTCGAAAGTTAATGAGGTCGAGCGCCCGCGGCATCAAAAGCGCGTTTAAATGACCTGTGATTCTTTGACTTAACTTTGCGTCTGACACGTCGCTTTAGCATCCTTACTAATCACAAAACACAAAACCAAGCATTCAAAAAATTCGCTCGCCCATAACGAATTCGTAATCTATTTGGCCCAAGGTAAGCTCAACTATTTGAAACAACTTCAAATTAGAACAACTTTCGATAATTTTTCTCAATCGTCCCAAACGCCACTAAAAACTTCTGTCGCCGGACCTGTTTTAAACACATGATTTGTCGACTCATCCCATTCGATCAATAGCGTCCCACCGAGTAGGTGATTGGTTATTTTTCGTTTTGTCTTTCCTGACAAAACCCCCGCAACACAGACGGCGCTGGCACCTGTCCCGCAAGCCATTGTCTCTCCCGAACCTCGCTCCCAAGTCCGCTGACGGACTTCCGTTGGCGATATGATTTCGACAAATTCGACGTTTACTCTTTGAGGAAACCTCTCGTCATTTTCAATTCGCGACCCAATTTTCAAAACTAAATCATCGGTCGCTTTGTCAACAAAAATAACACAATGAGGATTGCCCATCGAAACACAATTGACAGCAAATTCATGTCCGCCGACTGACAGGGGAACGTTAATCACATGATGATTAACTTCCGGATTCCCGGCAAGTGTAGTCGGTATATCCGCCGCTAGCAAAATGGGCTCCCCCATATCTACACGTACTTGCTGGACTTTACCGTTTTCTTGCTCCACATCCAATGCCAAGATTCCAGCACCTGTTTCGATTGCCATACGGCTTTTCTGACATATTCCATGATCAAATACATATTTGGCGACGCAGCGGATTCCATTCCCACACATCGCAGATTCACTTCCGTCAGCGTTGAACATCCGCATCTGTGCATCTGCTTTTTCAGATGGGCAAATCAAAATTAGGCCATCTGAACCGATTCCTTTATGGCGGTCCGACACAGAAATTGCCAATGCCGCTGGATTCGCTGGAACGGGGGTCTGGAAACAGTCAATGTATACATAATCATTGCCAGCGCCGTGCATCTTGGTAAATCGCATTTTTTTAACGGAGTTGAGTTGTGTTAGAAAATGGAAATCGAGATTTGAGCCAAACAGCCTTTACTTATTGTCTCAAAACACCCGCCCTCTCGGCAAGCCCCACACCCAATCACTCTAATCGACCAGAATAATTGTGGGGGGGGTTTTCATATATTCTAATGCGCTGCCCGGACATGACGTTTTCTCTGATCGTTTTCTTACCGCTAGGCCAAATGACTTCTAGCATGTCGATCTTTGTCACGTCTCCCATTCCAACGTGTATGCGTTTAGCATTCACGCCCGACAAGCCTTCTCCACACGACAAATGGAACATTCGTTTTTGTTTTTCACCGTTCATCCACACGGCTACGGTGGCACCGTAGGCATCCCGTGGGCTCCATTGCTCGCTGGCGACGGCAGTCGTCTGCCCGCCTACGAGTTCAATTTCGACATACCCAGCCTTTACTCCTCGATCTCCAATCGTGTTACGAACCAAACGAAATCTCGGATGATTTGGGCTGGTCACACCAAGGTCCATCCACCCATCCCGGTCAAAATCCAAAAGCACAAACCCACGACCGTCTTCTCGAAAATCGGCACCAGAAACGAGTGAGTAGTCTTTGTAATTGCCATCGCGGCGAAAAAAGACACGGTTTCTTTCACCACCACTCAAAGAATTACTATTTAGGTACCGCTCGCCAGGCTGCGGATCTTCAACCCATTCAAAATAAATGGTTCGCATCTCTTCCAACGGCCCCCACTCTTTCGCATTTGAAAACTCGTGTCCCCGACCTTCTCCGAAGCGAACTGCTTCTCGCCAAAGACAACTTCACAAATCAATTTTGGTTTTCACTTCCTCGGGAGCCGAGTAACATCCGCTCGGCACATAAATATCCAAATGTCCATCGTTATCAAAATCAGCAAATTGACCACCATAGGACCACCCGACCCGAGCGATGTGTTGCTCGCCTTGCCCATCGCCCGCAACTTGCTTAAAAACTCCGCCCTGATTTTCAAACAAGAAGTTTCCGTGAGCGGCGACTTTTAACCGGGGGTCAGCGCCTTCTACCTGATCGACAATCCGATTCCCGGCCTTTGAATACATATTCGAAACGTAAAGATCTAAGTCACCATCGTTATCATAATCACCCCACGAACATCCCATCCCGAACCCCATGTCCATTGTAGGAATGACCGCTGAAGTGACATCCGTAAATTCTGGTTGGTAACTGCCTCGCTCAGTATCATTTCGAAGAAAAACATCCGGAGCGAAATCGTTACAAATATAAAGATCTAAATCACCATCGCTATCGTAATCGTTCCACGACGTTTGATAAGAATTCCTGTACTGCTTTAAGTCGTCATCCATCTTCACCCATTCAAAACTCTCTCCTCGATTCATCAGCAATATATTTGGCGGCCCCCCTCGATCAACAAA
>CALKNI010000052.1 GCA_938091115.1 uncultured Pirellulaceae bacterium
TCGTGATGATTTGATGGGAACACTTGCAGAATTAGAAGCCGGTTTGGATTTTGTCGAAGAAGACATTGAATTTATCACGCGTCCACAATTGCTGGGACAGCTCGAAAGAGCTGGACACAAATTAGAGACAATCCAGAAACAAATAGCTCTCCGCGATCGAGGAGCTGAGGCTCCGCGCGTGGTCTTATGGGGTGAGCCGAATTCTGGCAAGAGCAGCTTATTTAATGCGTTGCTTGGAACACAGCAATCGATTGTGACTGAAGTTGCGGGGACAACCACCGACTTTCTAGTCGGTGAGCTTGTTTTAAAGTCTATGAAACTTGACTTGGTTGATACAGCGGGTGCTGAGGAGCGATCGGAATACGTGTCATCACAAGCCCAAAGGCATCGCGTTGAACAGCAAGAGCAGGCGGATGCTCTCCTGTTTTGTATCGACAGTCAGAGGGACGTAACGCCGTGGGAGAAAGAGCAACTTTCCAATTTGACCAACGCATGTATTTTGGTTTTGACAAAAATTGATTTGCATTCCTCTGCATCCACTCGACTAGCAGAACGGTTTCAGCAGATCCGATCTCTTGGGTTTGATGGTCCTGTGGTGGCTACGAGTAGCCATCATCGTAGCGGTTTAGTTTCGCTCGCCGATGAGATTTCCCTGGCGGTCATTAATTCCCAATCGGAAGATCAGTCCATTGTTGGTACGACCGTATTGAGAGCGTCTGAAAGTTTGCGAGATGCTGCAGCAGCCGTGGGGCACGCTGAAGAGGCGGTCACTCATCAGTTGGGCGATGAGCTAGTCGCATCGGAACTTCGGCGGTCATTGGAAGCTCTTGGCCAAGTGGTTGGGGCAATTTATACCGACGATATTCTCGATTTAGTTTTTGGTAGATTTTGTATCGGCAAATAGTCTGGAGTTGTCGGCCGCTAAGTGGGTAAAAGTCCGGAAACCAAGAACACGTTTGCTTTTTTGCGGTTTTCGATCTAGCCTAAATTGGTTCGATCATTTGTCTTTTTGAAATTCCCATCCATGAAATCATCGTTGTCTTTTTCCGCTTCTGTTGCGTTGGTTTATCTATTTGGACTACTCCCTGCCATTGGTCAGGAGGTTGGGGATCGGGTTGTTGCGACGGCAAATTTTACTACCAAATACAAGAAAGAGGACATCGGCAAGGTTTTTGAAGGAGGGATTTATACGATCTCCCGGGTTGATGGAAAATGGTGCATGCTCGATAACATCGAAGGTTGGCTTCCAGCTCAATACTTAATGGATCTGGCGGAAGCGAAAGACTACTTTTCAAAACGAATCGAAGCAAACGGACAAGATTCCATTGCCTATGCCCACCGAGGTATGGTGTATCGTGAATTAGGTGACTTGGTTGCTGCATTTACTGATTTAGATCGTTCGCTGGCCATCAATCGCACCAACCCCGTGGTTTGGATGAACCGAGGCGTGGTATTGCATGCTCAAGGAAAGTTTCTGCTTGCTGCGAGAGATTTCAACGAGGCGATTCGGATCAACCCAAATTTAGCGAACGCCCATTTTAATATTGGTTTGGCGTTTTATGCACTCAGCGATTTCGAGCAGGCAATCGCGGGTTATGATAAAGCAATTAAACTAAAAAGTAATGATCCGATTTGGTTTGTCAGTCGTGGCAGTGCCAAATTAAATGCTGGAGATTTCGAGGGTGCGGAAGAGGACTACCAAAGTGCTTTGAAGCTGAATTCAAAACTCTCTGATGCTTACGTTGGATTGTGTAACCTCGCTTTATTGCGCAATGATTTTGAGCAAGCTTTTAAAGACGCTGAAAAATCGGTCGCGCTCCAGCCAAAAAATGCGATGGCGTTAAACGCGCGCGGTTGGATCTTGTTTAAACAGGGGGAAAACAAAAAGGCGATCAGTGATTTTAATCGTGCGCTTCAGTATGCTCCGGGGTTTCCACTGGCTTTTGCGAATCGGGGTGTATGTTATGTTAAGCAGAATAATTTTGCTCAGGCTGTCGCTGACCACACGCAACATCTTAAGCTAGACCCTGAGAGTGCGGTGGCGTACTCCAATCGAGCAGTTGCCTGGCTAGGATTGGGAGAGTATCAGAAGACTTCAGACGATTTTAAATCGGCAGAAAAATTGGCACCGGAGCTTGACGAAGCTTTGAATGGGTATGCCTGGTTTTTAGCGACCTGTCCTGACGCCGCGTTTAGAGATGGAACGCTTGCGATCGAAAAAGCCAAAAAAGCTTGCGGTCTTACTGACTATCGAGATTGGTACCAACTGGACACATTAGCTGCCGCTTTTGCGGAAGCGGGAGATTTTGATTCTGCTGTAAAGTGGGCGAAGCAGGCCCTTGAAATTGCGCCTCCCGACAAAAAAAAGATATGCCAACAGCAGTTAAAACGGTTTGAAAAGCAAGAACCGTTCCGAAGTCAGGTTGGCAAAAATGTTGAGGAGGGAATTCTCGGGCTCTAAATCGGGTATCCATTGGGCGTTCGATCCGCGCAGACCTTCAGGTTCGATTACTTCCTTGCCGTCGCTTTAGAGAATTCCGCCCGGTGTATAGTTGGCAGCTTCGGGATACTTTTCGAGGTATTCACCAACGTTTTCAGAAAATTGTTGTACTTGTTGGCGTGCGGCTCCAACATTGTTACGTCCGTTTTCGAGGATCTCCTGTAGCGTTGCCTCATTGAGTTTTAAACTTTCGTCATTGGCAAGGCGGGCGAGGAGATCCTTTTGTGAGATGGTGCCCGCTCTTAAATCATTGACGGTAGCGACGGCATGTTGTTTAATTGCGTGGTGAGCTGTTTC
>CALKNI010000053.1 GCA_938091115.1 uncultured Pirellulaceae bacterium
CCGCCGATTCGCCGGCTTGAAAGAAGCGAATACCCTCCTAACTCAACGTGCTTACTCGCGGCGTGATCAGCTAGATCCTGCCACTGTTGCAAATAATCCGGGGCTTCATTTTCAATATTAAAACCACTTCCAAAACTTAAAATCACCATCTCAAATCCGACCTCCGCGGCATCATCAATCGCTCGCTTCACTTCCAGCGGGTTGGCATCTCTCATATGGTGCATCAGCGGGTTTTCAGTAACCCAGGGCGCGATCACACGATACATTTTCCGCAGTGAAAGACTTCTCCTTTCACGATCGTCGCTGTCATATACCAATTCAAACGTTTTAAAACTCTGAAACCTATCGCCCGCCACAACTGTCTGATTCGGACCGATCGATGGAGAGACGTCGAGAAAACAAGGCGCACTCTTCAGATAATTCACTTGGGTACGGTACTCCGGATCCGCTCGCCAATGGACAACATGGCGATTTGCATTTTCAAAATTGAAACCGCCAAACGCAAAATCAGTCTCAACATGAATCGAATTTGGCTCCGGATAACCAACCCCTTCTCTTAGCTCGACTCGACTATCGTATTCCACAACAGCCAGCATCTCCGAGGAAAACCGATCGACAACTATCGAATTCGAGCCAAGATTTTCGACTGTAATCCACTTACAGAACACGGGCACCCCATCGTAGAGTTCGTAATTGACAAACACACGAAATTTAAAATCAAGCTTGGCATCAGATTTTGGATGTAGTCGATACTCAAAAGAGATCTTCACGCCTCTGGGTGGCCAGACAGTTTGCTTAGATGCATTACGGACGCGTTTCCACTTTAGCCTTTCATCAGGAAGCCCGACCTTCCAACCAACTAAACCTAACGACCCTTCGGCCGGTGACATGCCCGCCAGCCAATCCTCTTTCAGAAAGGCATGATCCGGTTGCCCAGCCAGCCCACCGACCTGGTAAGCGACACCGTCAATTTCTACCACTGCCTCAGGCTTGACCGCCCTCACAATAGATTCGCGGTTACTCAAACTCTCCAGGCCAACCGTAGCACCAATATTTTCGCGCAGATAAAAAGAGCGACTGACAAGCCCGTTGGTTAACTCATAACGAAAGGGGAAAATCTTCGATTTTTTAAACTCAGCTTTGAAATCACGATTGTTAATCAGCCAATCCACATCCCCCTCTGCCCAAGCGATGCTGGATGCGAAGGAGGTCAAAAAGATCGCCAGAGAAATACGTAAAAACATGAGGTGCACCCAGTTAACAGGAAATTAAGAAATACCCATGGGCGGGTTAGTTTGCCTCTCTCAGCCGAAGAAGAGGAAAATTTCGCTCTCTTGCGTGGCAAGCACCATTCAATCCGCTTCCAAAGCCATCATCTTTTCTACGCGAAGAAGGTGACGCCCACCTTCAAAATTCGTAGAAAGCCAAGCGGTCACGATGGCTCGGAATTGAATCTCATCAAAGTGGTTCCCTGCTAAACAAAGCACATTGGCATCGTTGTGTTGCCGGCTCAATTTTGCCGTCGTAATATCACAGCAAAGTGCAGCCCGAATGCCGCTGATTTTATTGGCGGCAATTGACATTCCAATACCCGTGCCACACACGAGAATACCGCAAGTCGCTGCGCCTGAGCTGACTTCAGCGCAAACTTTTAGCGCAATATCGGGATAATCGCACGCTTCTTCGGTAAAGGAACCCTGATCAGCGACCCGGTGACCGAGCGCCTCGATCGCTTCGGAAATAACCCTTCGCTGGGGCAACCCTCGATGATCGCTGCCGATTGAAATTATCATATCGAAGTGTCTTTTGCTTGATAAACGAATTGTTGAAACGCTAATCTAAAAATCGAGTTGACGAGGCTTTATTCAAAACGAGACAGATCAAACTCTGGAACCCACTCGGACAACTGTTGGTCAATCTGCTCAGCCGTTGCCCGATAAATGGCGATTGGCCGACCAATGGGATCCCCAATGTCACCACCGTCACGACGGATTGTTTTCGTTCTCGTCTCGAGCATCGGCCAATGAGAGATCAATGCCTGTCGATGGCCGTTTGTCATCGTCAAAATCAAGTCTGCAAACTTGGCCAAGCGTCCTGTAATCGGTTGGCTCTGATGTTGTGAAATATCGACTCCGACCTGCCTCATCACTTCAATCGCCTGATCCGCGGCCGGCGATCCCGGCATCGCTGCAATTCCTGCTGACATTACCGTTACGCCCTTCTTCTCGAGAGACGCCATCGAAACTCCTAACCTTTCAGCAATCCGTTGCGCCAACAGACCTTCGCCCATCGGGCTACGACAAGTGTTTCCAGTACAAACGACCAACGCGATAAAGTGAGTTAATTTTTCGATTGTGGCTTCGTCGACTAAACCAGTTCGAAACACGTCAATCTCGTTATCTTTAACCCTCACGACCGACGACGCTTGGCCAAATTTTGCCGGACCGTCATCGAGTATCAAATCAATGTGCTCACCAACTTTATCTCGGACCTCCGCTCCATTGATCGCGGGAGAATCTCCCGAAAGGTTTGCGCTGGTTAATACAATTGGCCCCGCACACAGCCGCATAATTTGTAAAGTCAATTCGTGATCGGGCACTCTTAGGCCAACGGTCCCCTGGGGAATCGTCGCTTCGCGAACCGATGGTTCAAGACGGTGGATCACACTGTCGGGGTGATCCGTGTCGAGAACTAAAGTGATGGGTCCTGGCCAACTACGGCGTGCAATGCGCCGAGCGATGCACGACATATTCGGAACATAATCGAGAGCATCGTCAGCACTCTTGATCGCGAAGGCTAGCGGTTTATCTTTAGATCTTCCTTTGATATCAACTAAACGTTTAACCGCTTCAGGATGCAAGGCGCTGGCCGCGAGACCATAAACTGTTTCGGTCGGAATCGCAATTATCTTTCCTGCCGAGAGCGCTTCGACCGCTTGGTGGACAATGTCACGAGGATCGTCGGAACTTTTCAAGTCGAGAATAACGGCTGTCATACGGTTCTGTTTGTGAAGATGAACTTAATGGATACCAACAACGTCATATTAACAGCAAACGAACGCGACCGCCGTGCAAAAAAGCGATCAGGACGTTAGAATAATATATCGCTGCACGAGTAACATGGTCAAGTAGCGGATCACTCACTGGTTCATGGATTGGCTGCCCCAACGTATTCTACCAACCCCAAAATACTTAAATTGAAATTCCACCTCGGGACAATCCATTGGCGTGACGCACTCGTAGGACTGTTTTGTCTCGCGACCGTTTGTGGCTGCCTCGAAGGTCCAATCCCACCTAATCAGGACATCTTTGTTTGGGGACGTCGAGGACTCGATGATGGCCGTTTCATGAAGCCACGGGCAATCACGATTGACAATCAGGATCGACTTTACATTGTCGATAAAACAGCGAGAGTTCAAGTATTTGATCGAGATGGGACTTTTCTTCGTGGCTGGCGAATGCCGGAACTCATTCAAGGAAAACCGTGCGGACTTTCGATCAGCCAAGATGGACACTTAATGGTCTGTGACACCCATTATTTCCGACTGCTTTTCTATACTTTCGAAGGGGAGTTGATTGAAGAACGTACGATCGGCGGAGTCAATGGCCGGGGACCGGGCGAATTTGGCTTCCTCACCGATGCCGTGCAAGATTCCAAAGGGAACATTTACGTCTCCGAATATGGAGATTACGACCGAATCCAAAAATTCACGCCTGCTGGAGAATACGTTTACGAGTGGGGAGAGCACGGCGAGGAGCCTGGACAATTCCAACGTCCGCAGGGGCTCGCGATGGACGCCAACGATCATCTCTGGGTCGCAGATGCGAGCAACGGCAGAATCCAAATATTCGATGTATCCGGAAACAAGCCAAAACTATTACGGACCTGGGGGAAAATGGGAACCAAGCCCGGTGAACTGAGCTACCCTTACGAGATCATTTTAGACGGTGAGGGCCACGTTTACGTATGCGAATTTGGCAACCATAGGGTCCAAAAATTTGATCTCGAGGGTATTTCATTAGGAACCTGGGGATCGGCAGGAAAAGAGCCTGGCCAGCTTCACCAACCATGGGCGATGTGCTGGGATTCTAAACGAGCCATACACGTAGTGGATTCCTATAACAACCGCGTACAACGATTCCCGTCATCCCAACTGGATAATTCGGTTCCGTCCGTTGCCAACGAAAAATAAGCCAGCCACGTATACTTCAACCTTCAGCGCAACCGGTCAGAACATAAACCAATCACCAACACGATTCTCAGGAAACACACTGAATGTCTCAACAACCGACCGCTGAAAACGACAACCGTTACTGGATTGGATTTGATCTAGGCGGAACCAAAATGCTGGCGACGGTTTTCAATAGTCAATTTAAAAAAATTGGCCGCGCCCGCAAAAAAACAAAAGGCCGGGACGGAATGAAAGCGGGCTTAGTACGAATCAACACCGTTATCGAGGCCGCGTTAAATGATGCTGGCATTTCTGCAGATCAAGTTGGCGGTCTCGGCATTGGATGCCCGGGACCGCTGGATTTAGCGAAGCGCGAAATTCGCACCGCACCCAATCTTGGGTGGGATGACGTGCCAGTAGCCGAGTCTATCGAAGACGAATTTAAATTCCCCGTCACCATCGCCAATGACGTCGATGCTGGAGTATTCGGCGAATACAAATTTGGAGCCGGAAAAAAAGCTCGTTGTGTTTTTGGCATATTCCCAGGAACCGGAATCGGCGGCGGATGCGTTTATGAAGGCAAGCTGTTCCGTGGTGCAAACTGCACCTGCATGGAAATTGGCCACATCCCGCTTATGGCAAACGGGCCACTCGACGGCGCAGGCAACGCCGGCACGCTAGAATCTCTCGCATCGCGACTTTCGATCGCAAGTGGTGCCGCACAGGCAGCATATCGCGGTCAGGCACCCCACCTATTCTCAAAGGCCGGCACCGATCTTTCAGAAATCCGCAGCGGCGCTTTGGCAGACTCCATCAAAAATGGCGACCAAGCTGTTTTAGACATTATCGAACAAGCTTGCGACCACTTGGCATTATCCGTCGTGACCGTCGTGCACCTCTTGGCTCCTGACGTCATTGTATTCGGAGGCGGACTGATCGAAGCGATGCCGCAATACATGTTGCCCCTCATTGAGAAGAAAGCTCGCAACCGAGTGCTGCCTTCTCTTCAGGATGTCTTCAAAATAAAAGAAGCAAAGCTGGGTGACGATGCCGGAGCCATGGGCGCGGCCGCGTTAGCAAAACAATCGGTTGACCGCACAGAAAGCTAAAAAGACAGTAGCATGAACTCTGAGAAGAACTCCTCACTCAACGATACAAAAATTAACGCGACGCCAGAATTGGTGGCCGTGATCGATATTGGCGCGTCTTCCCTGCGAATGCAAATTTCTGAGATCAATCGAGCCGATCACCAAATTCGCGAGCTAGAGTCGTTTTCTCAGGCCGTAAGTGTAGGCAAGGACTCGTTTACGAAACACCATATCACAAAAAAAACAACCGAATATTGCGTTCGCGTACTGAAGATTTATCGTAGCAAGCTGATTGAATATGGAATCACCAACCATGAAAACATCAGAGTCATTGCGACTAGCGGCGTCCGGCAAGCGACCAATGGAATTGCCTTTACCGACCGAATTTTCATCGCCACCGGCTTCGCGATTGAGCCTTTCGATGAAGCAGAATTACACCGAGTGACTTACCTCGGCGTGTTACCCTACATGACAGAGAACGAACAGGCATTTTCTGAACAATCTGTCTTATTTGAAGCGGGGGGAGGAACGGCAGAAATTCTGTTGCTTAACAGAACCGATGTTGCTTTCTCAAAGACTTATCGCCTCGGAAGCCTTCGACTCAGACAAAAGCTTGAGCTGTTCGATGCTCCTTTTAATAAATCGCGTTCCCTTATGGAATCCCAAATCCTCCAAACCATTAATGAATTTAAAGTCAGCAGTAACCATCCAACACCCAAAAGCTTTATTGCCATGGGAGGTGAGGTTCGTTTTGCGGCGAGCGTTATTGATCAAAAACCAAAGGCTAATCAATTATTAGAAATTGAGATCAATGCGCTGGAACAATTCACGTCCGAAATCCTTCTTCAATCGCCTGACCAGTTAGCCAGTAAATTTCATATGAGCCTACCGGATGCTGAGTCCCTTGGTCCGGGCCTTTTGACTCAACTTGTTTTTGCGAGAGAACTTGGTGCCACCAACTTCTACGTCGCGAACGTCAACATGCGGGACGGGCTCATAAAAGAAATGGCCTCCAGACGCAGTTGGTCGAAAGCAATCCAAACTCAGATTATTCGCTCGGCACTCCAATTGGGTCGAAAATATAGGTTCAACGAACAACACGCCCGGCACGTTTCTCAACTGGCGTGTCAGCTATTTGACCAGTTGCAGGACCTGCATCAATTACCCGAACGTTATCGCGGGATCCTTGAACTCGCTGCACTGCTCCATGAAATCGGTGTTTTCATCAGTACGAAATCGAAACACAAACATTCGATGTACCTCATACTCAATTCCGATGTCTTTGGAATTGGAAACTTTGACCGGAAGTTAATGGCCTTAGTGGCCCGCTACTACCGCGGAGCGTCACCACTCCCGCGCCACGAAGGCTATTCGCGGTTGACGCGAGAAAATCGGGTGCTCGTGGTAAAGATGGCTGCGATTTTACGGATCGCCAAATCGCTGGATGTGGGAAAAGCACAACGCATCGAGTCCATTACCTGTGTAGAAAAAGAAGACCAAGTAGAAATTTTCCCTTCAGACGTTGCAGAATTCTCAGCAGAAAACATCGAACTACAGCAAGTGCGCACCCTGTTTGAAGATATTTTTGGCAAGGGAATCGCACTGGAGACTGCAAGTAATCAATCATGAAAAAGTCGAAACAAATTTATTTCAACCGCGAGTTAAGTTGGTTGAGTTTTAACCAGCGAGTACTCGAACAGGCGGGACGGTCGTCTAATCCACTTTTAGAACGTTTAAAATTCATTGCAATCTCCGCATCGAATCTCGATGAGTTTTTCATGGTTCGTGTAGGCGGACTAACGATGGTGGCCGATTCAGATACGGCATTGGATATCAAAGGCTGGACACCTACTCAGCAACTTGAAAAGATTCGGACCCGCGTGAGGGAAATGTACGCCGAACAGTCTAAGTACTTACTTAACGAACTGGAGCCACTTCTTGCCGAGGCAGGAATCGAACGGGTTGAAGTTGAAAACTTAACGAAATCCGAGTTGAAATTTTTGCGGAACCAATTTCACGAAGAAATGATGTCGAGTCTTGCACCAATTGCGATCGAAAACACTGAGATCTTCCCAGCCCTCAGCGGTGCCCGAATTTGCATGTGCGTTCGATTAAAAAATGATTTCTCTTCACGGTTGGGAGCACACACTGAAAAGCGGGCATCGCTCGATCAGGCCATCAATCGAGAAAACGATCGCTATGTCTTAATTCCCATGGGAAAATCCCTAGCGAGATTCCAGTCACTTCCGTCTAAAACTGGATACCGCTACATGCTGTCTGAGGATGTTGTCGGAATGTTCCTGTCAGACTTTTTTGGTGAACAGGAAATCATAGAATGGAATACGTTGCGAGTAACTCGAAATGGTGACGTTGATCTCGAAGAAGATGGGCGTGCAGATTTACTCATTGGAATGCAAGCAATGCTCGAGGCGAGACGAAAAAGCGAGTGCGTTCGATTGGAAATATCTGATACCACCAGCAAGAAAATGCAGACATTCCTTCAGAATTCCGTCGATGTTCAGGAAGAAGACGTCTACCCAATCAAAGGTCCATTGGGTTTGTCGGATTATTTTTCACTTGCCGGCCTTCGCGGTTTTCCCAGATTGAACGACGCCAATTGGCCTGCTCAACAATCACCTGAATTCTCTAACGATGAAAGCATATTTCAAACCATCGCCAGTGGTGATCGCCTCCTGTATCATCCCTATCAATCCTATGAACCTATCGTTCAATTCATTCAGGCAGCTGCCACCGATCCTTCGGTCATTGCGGTAAAGCAGACGCTTTATCGCACCAGTGAATCTAGCGAGATCGTAAAAACTCTCTGCCTCGCCGCAGAGAATGGCAAACACGTAACGGTGATCGTCGAATTAAAGGCTCGATTTGACGAAGCCAGAAATATCAATTGGGCCAGGGAACTCGCTGATGCTGGAGTGGATGTCATCTACGGAGTACGCGGGTTAAAGACCCATGCCAAAATGTGCCTCGTAGTTCGTCGCGAACCGACCGGCATTAAACGGTACATCCACTTTGGCACCGGAAACTACAACGAGTCAACGGCGAAACTTTACAGCGATGCCAGCCTCTTCACCTGCGATGAAAAACTGGGACGTGACAGCGTTCATTTTTTTAATGCGATCACGGGACTTTCAGTGCCGCAAACGCTTGAGAAACTAATCGCAGCGCCAATCAACCTACGTGAATCGCTGCTCGAAATGATTCGCCTTGAGACTGAGAGTGCGACTCGTGGCAACGTGGCAACAATCACCGCCAAGGTCAATTCAATTGTCGATAAACAGTTTATCGACGAGCTTTATCTTGCGTCTCAGGCAGGCGTCAAGATTCGTTTAAATGTTCGCGGAATCTGCTGTCTCGTCCCTGGAAAAAAGGGATTAAGTGAAAATATACGAGTCATCAGCGTTGTCGACCGGCTTCTCGAGCACGCGAGGATATTTCACTTCCACCATGGAGGCGACGAGCGAATTTTTCTTTCAAGTGCAGATTTGATGGGAAGAAACCTCGATCGCAGAATTGAATTAATGGTGCCCGTTTTAGATAAGAACTGCAAGTCGAGATTGACCAAGATCCTCCGAACCTATTTCGATGACAACGTCGCTGCGAGTGAACTGCAACCTAATGGAGATTACTTGCCAGTCACTAAAAAGCGGAAGAAAAAAGAATTCAGAAGCCAATTAAATCTTTACCGAGAGGCCTGTCAAATTCACAGCACCCAAACCAACCCCAAATACACAGTATTTGAACCTCATCGCGGCGAGCGTCTCGACTAACGTATTGAAGCGAAAAAAACCACTTCCAGCAAATCGCAGGAAACGGTTTTATTTTTCAGATGAACTAGGGATAATAATTCCCGTTAGCGGTCTAAAATTTTGACCTTCATGCGGTCGTTCACTTCCTCGTACCAATCCATCAACGCGTCTCGACGATAAATCTGAGACGCTTGCTGAACCTCATCGGGAATTCGCTTGAATTTAAAGAGTTGATTGGTTAAGAAATCTTGACCGATGATCTTTATATCTTTTCCTTCAACAACAGGCTGGATCACGTAAACGGTGTCGCGAGATTCATTCTCGGCAACGCCCGCCTTAAACTGCCCCGTATTGAATGCTGCCTCCATAAACTTCTCTCCCGCCCCAGTCACTCCGACTGGACTTGAGAATCTGGTTGACCCAAAACTACTGAACCAAGTGAACGCACCAGTTTTAACTACATTGGCAGAAGGCACGCCGTCGAGTTCGCTCATCAACTTACCACCGCCATCGTTGACAATTTTTTGATATTTCTCAGCATCTTTCATCGCGAGCTCAAACGCCTGCTGTTTCTTCCAATACTTAATCACTTCACTCTCAGCTTCGACTAAGCTTGGAATTTTTGTATCGACTTTTTGGGCAACCCAATAAAGGTAACTATTTCGCGTGTTCCAGTTGTCATCAACCGTATTTGGCTCGTATTCATTGAGGCCTGTGAAATTGCTAAACATGATTTGACTCAACGGAATCAATTGAGGCGATTGTCGCCCCTGCACCATCATGTTTTGAAAGACTCGAATCGAACCCAATGCGTCGGCTGACAATTCGGTAAAATCAACCAAGCCAGTTTCTTTCTTAACCAAATTGTACTGGGCGGCTATCGAGTCAAGATCCATCGGAGCCGGCTCGTCTTCGGCTTTCTTTTTCTCATCGAATTCCCACCTAAGACGTTTCTCGTAATTATCCTGAACAAAGACGCTTGCTTTGGTGATTGCGTTGGTCATCGCTTCCATCGCTGGCTCTTCCGCCATCGATCGTTTTACTTCTTCCTTAATGTCCTTAAGAGGCTTAATCGCTCTCTCCTTAGGAGCCGGTTCCTGAACTGGATCTGCTGTTTCACCAACAGGCTCTTGAGTAGCCTCAGCCGACGATTCGTTTTTTGCCTCACCCAAGCCCGGGGTTTCGGCTGCAGGCTTGGCCGGTTCCTGAGGTGCAGACTCGGGCTTCACTTCCTGTAATTTTTCCGCCTCTGCTTTTGGTTCTTCCTGAACACCAGTCGATATAAATTGGTAGTCGGCAACAGAACCCAAATTCGATTGTTTTTCAGCTTCTGCTTTAGGTGCTTCTGCTTTAGGTACTTCTGCTTTAGGTACTTCTGCTTTAGGTACTTCTGCTTTAGGTACTTCTGCTTTAGGTACTTCTGCTTTAGGTACTTCTGCTTTAGGTGCTTCTGCCTTCGCCTCCGG
>CALKNI010000054.1 GCA_938091115.1 uncultured Pirellulaceae bacterium
AACAGACTTAGAACTACTCGATCCGTTGAAAGCTGCCCAATCGATTGTCAGTGGGCGGTGTCGATCTATCGACCTCGCCAAAGTGGTTTTGAGTGACCGCGTCTTGTATGCATTTAATATTGTTGGTTGGGGGCTCGTGGCAGATGTGAATGTTCGAGCCGAGCAGTTTCGTTGGATGGGGCCAATCCGTTATACAGTTGCTAGTCTCGTAGAATTAGTTCGTGCGAAGAAAAGAACTGGCACTCTTGTGTTTGCAGATCGCAAAATTGAGGATGGTTTCTGTTTCGTCCTCGCGTGTAACACAATGCATACCGGGAAACAAATGAAAATGGCACCACATGCAACCCTCAATGACGGTTTGATTGATTTGATTGTGGTTAAGCATGGCCCCGGTATATTTAAAATGTTATCTCTGTTTTCGAAATTGTATGACGGCGAGTATATTAAGGATCCTGCAGTTGAATATCACCAAGTCAAGGAATTTAGCTTGAATCCAGAGATCAATTCACCTTTAAATATAGACGGCGAATTGCTAGGGGTTACGCCCACTCAAGTGGTGATGGTGCCGTCGGCCTTTGAAGTTTATTGTGATTCCAACGTCATTTTCAAAACATCGGAAACCTAGTGACCTCAGAAAACTAACGCCGGAGCCAGTTGGTATTGCTTTGGTTGAGACCTTACTACGCGCTTTAGCTTGGCCATTGAAGCTTTTACCGTTCGGAATTGTTTTCTTCATTCACGCGTTCGGCAAACAGGCGTAGCAATTCAATTATTTGTTTTCCAATTGGTTTTGCCGCATCATCTCCAGCGTGGTTAATTGATCTTCAAGGATTCGTTTTAAAACGCCTTTCGGGTTCCGGCACCCTGAGAAGAATCTATTTGTTTAGAAGGTTTTCATAATATACGCCATCGTTAACCATTCTTGGATCTTTGGTTTCATTTAGAGTGCTGAGTAATTTGTCTCGAAGCGTTTTTTTGACTTTGATGTAGTCCAGATCTGATGCAACGTTTGTTAATTGATCCGGATCGGCTTTTAGATCATAAAGTTCTTCTTTGGGTCGTTTGCCGTATGCATTTGCAAAATATGGACTAACCTCAGGATGGTTTCTATTGTTGACGATCCATGCTTTCGTTGGTCCCGCATCTTCGTCGGCAAGCGTGCAAAAAGTGTTGTTAGTGAGCAGATCAAGCGTAGGTGTTTTGCTCTCATCGTCTAGTCCTTTGGGATCTCCCAAGGGGAATCGGTCTGGCTTGAAATTAATGATATAAAGAAAATCTTTATTTCGAATGGCCCGCTGTGGGTACGGTAAATTGCCGGCGCGTGCTGCTGCGACGTGCCGCTCACGTCCGGTAAAAACTTCCGTTCGGGTTGGGTCAACTAGGCCAGAGGCATCCGAATCTAAAGTTGGCCATAGAGACCTTGCCGTCATCACACTCGGAGTCGTGACCTTGGCTGCATCGAGAAAGGTTGGGGCAAGATCAGGCAGGCTGGTAAAGTCTTCAACGATCCGCCCACCGTTAACTCCAGGTCCAGCGATGCATAGGGGGACACGAGTTCCAAAATCGTACAGGTTGCATTTGCCATGGGGGAAACCGGCAGGGCCATGGTCGCCTGAGACAACAATGATTGTATTCTCGTAGATGCCTTCTTTTTTAAGTGTGTCAATAAGAGTGCCAAGTGCTAAATCGAAAGCTGCGACTTCACCGAGGTAATCGGCAAAATCTTCGCGTACTTCGGGTACGTCGGGTAAAAATTTAGGTAGCTTCCCCTTTAACTTATCTGGGTCAATATTCCAAAGTCGTTTACCGGAACCTCTGATCCATTTTCTATGGACATTGGTGGGGCCGAACCAATAGGCAAAGGGTCTGTCCTGTTTATCTTTGAGCATACTTTGGAAATTTCTACGAACTTGATCAATTAAAAATTGTTTCGCGTGCTCGGAGCTCTGTCCAGATTCTACGGCCTTTGTGACATATTGTGAGAATCCATTAAATTGCCCACCGTTAGACGAATATCTATTGTCGGTCGACCCGAATGGCGCGTCTTTTGGTTTGCCAGGCGACCAAACCTTAAACGTGTAACCGATATGGTAGCCATTCGCTTTTAATAAGAGAGGCCAGGATGGAATTTCGTTGTCCCAAACCGCCCCCTGCAGAATCGCCCCTCGACCAGTTCTCCAAAAATATTGACCGGACAAAATCGAACTGCGACACGGCGTGCAAGATGGAGCATTAACAAAAGCGTTCGTAAAAAGAACGCCTCTTTGTGCCAGACGGTCAAAATTTGGTGTGTGAGCGAGATCGTTTTCCGATCCAGCGCCGTCCACCGTGGAATATATTCCCGCATGCCGGCCCCAATCGTCTGCAAATGCAAAAACTATATTCGGACGTTGATCTGCGAATCCAATGTTGGAGGTGCCAGATAGCATGATGATTGGGATTGCAAGCCAGACGTTTCTCATTCTCAACACCCCTTAAATTTTTGCAGGACAAACGCCGTTTTCAGTCAAATTATCATTACTAATAACACGAAGCAAGCATTTAGAACACCTTTATAGCGGTGAATGAAGTTTGGGGTTACACTGAGCTTGTCTAGCTAAAACCCAAGCAATTGGTTTTGTCTATTAAGGGATTAAAAATATATGCTTTCTGCTCGTAGAAGAATTAGAACCACGTTTACAATTTTTGTATTTACTATTCTGGTTTTTAGCGGGTATGTTTCCGCTCAAACTGGTTCACGTCCAAACATTGTTTTCTTTTTCGCGGATGATCAACGAAACGACACGCTCGGTTGCTCAGGGCATGCGATAGTTAAAACGCCGACCATTGATGGTTTGGCGAAGCAGGGAGTACTGTTTGAGAATTGTCTCGTTAGTCATTCAATATGCTGGGTAAGCCGTACGACAATTCTTTCCGGTTTGACCGCGCGGAGCTTTGGAAGTGAGTCGGTTGCTGATATGGCGAAGCAAAGCGCAGTAGAAACTTTGTATTCGGACATACTAAAAGATGTTGGATATCGGACTGGATATTTTGGGAAGTGGCATGCAAAGATGCCGCGAGGCTATCGGCCTGAAAAACATTTTGATGAGTTTGAGAAAATCGGGCGGAATCCATTTTTTAAAAAGATGGGCGATGGCACAAAAAGGCATGAAACAGAAGTGATTGTTGACCGCGGTATAGAGTTCATTAAAAACCGCCCGAATGACAAACCATTTGCTTTGAATATGTGGTTCAATGCTTCCCATGCCGAGGACAACGATAAGCGACCTGGAATCGGACATTTCCCATGGCCCCGCGCTGTTGATGGCATGTACGAAGACATTGAGGTTCCGCCGCCCCGGTTAAATGATCCCGGGATCTTTGAATCTCAACCAGATTTCTTGAAGCAATCGATCAATCGAGAGCGGTTTTTCTGGCGCTGGGATACACCGGAGAAATACCAAACGAACATTCGGGCTTATTATCGAATGATTTCCGGAATCGATCATGCCATGGGCCGCTTTCTCGAGGTGTTGAAAGCGGAGGGATTAGACCAAAATACAATCATTATTTATTCAGCCGATAACGGGTATTACCTTGGCGATCGTGGTTTTGCCGGTAAGTGGTCGCATTATGAGCAGTCGCTTCGGGTACCATTGATTATTTTTGATCCGCGCCAACCGGAGAAAAACCGTGGTCGAGTCGTAAAGCATACAGCGCTCAACCTCGATTTCCCGCCGACCTTTTTGGAATGGGCCGGAGCGGAGGTGCCAGAAAGATATCAGGGCAGGAGCCTCGTCCCTTTGGTGAATGGAGTCACGGATTCTGATTGGCGCTCGGAAACTTTTCACGAACATTTAGCCGTGCGAAGTCGTCAAGCTGCCTTCGAAGGTATCCGTGAGGGTAGGTTTAAATACGTAAGGTATTTTGATGAAACACCGGCCTACGAATTTCTGCATGATCTAAATAATGACCCCGACGAGTTGGTAAATTTAGCGAACAATCCAAAGTTTCAGGGAGACCTGATTCGATTACGCAACCGCTGTGCGGAACGTGTTGACGAACTGGGCGGACCGGTAATTCCTTTAAAAACATCGGGTGGCTCAAAAAAGTAATTTACCGCCCGTCTCGCTCAAGACTGCTTTCGCGAATCGAGTCGATCTCGATTGTGGTGTTTTTTGCACCTGAAAAGTCTAGCTTAATGGAATTCAGTTCGGTTGCATTTTTCCAGAAATCGTCCAGCTGAATTGCGACGGTTTGATAATTTTTTGTCTGCCTTAGTTGAACGGGTTGCATCAGTTTCACTTGGTTGGCAAAGGCCGTGAGCGAGACATCATTGCTCGTTCGGATCGCGACAATTATTGACCTGTTTTTTTCTGGACTCAGCTTGAGAGCGCCTCGGGAAATCGACCCGGTCCCTGTGATCAAGTCGAAATCTAAATAGCCTTGGCTACCGCAAATATTAGTGATTCGACCAAGCGGTTTCCAGCCTTCGCTCTGCCATCCGCCGCAATTAAATTCGAATTGAAGTTTACCGTCGGCTGGATCCCGTTGGTTTAGTTGTTCCCAGTCGTCTGAGATACCATCGCCGTCTCGGTCTTTGCGAATTGATTCATACTCGGGGTTCACTCCCCTGCCCCATTTTACATTGTCTGCCATGCGTAGTTCGACTGGAGGTTCATTTCCTGAACCAGTATCGCCGTCGTTTAGCCAAGTGTTCATCAAATTGCGGTGCCGGTTCAGTTCATTTTTAAACCGATCGTCATCCACAAGATTTACTAACTGGGCCGGGTCATTTACGACATCGTAAAGCTCTTCGGCCGGGCGTTCGCCGAAATAGATTTTTGTTAGTTCTGGATCTAGGGAGCCATTTGCGTAGGCATCCCGCAGGTCCTTTACGAAGTCTTTTGAGTCTCGGTATTGTGGTTGCAAGAGAACGCGATCGAGCATGAAATTTCGAGTGTATCGGAAACGATCAGTTCGAATGCTGCGGATTCGATCAATGGTTTGATCACAACGATCACGCGCGGTACCTACGTACTCTCTCGGAATGAACTTTTCTGAAAATAAATCCTGTCCCTCCATCCAACTTGGTTGTTCAATACCTGCCCAAGCTAATGTAGTCGCCGAAAGATCGAGCATTGATACGAGGTCGTCCCGGACGGAAGGTGCCGGTATCCAAGGGTCGGGTCCTGTAATAATAAACGGAACGTGAGAGCCACCTTCAGTGGGTTGTTGTTTGTGACGGACGAGGTTGTTGGCCCCGTGGTCGGAAAAATAGACAACAATAGTGGAATCAAGCAGATTGTCCTGCTCGAGACGAGAGAGAATTTTGCCAATAACGCCGTCGTCCATTCTTGCCGAGTCGAAATGCTCTGCGACCACCTCTCGATAAATTGCATTCTGCGGATAATCTTTTGGAATAGTAACGGAATTTCGGTCGGTTTTATTTTTGAATTTGGTGGTGTTGATTTTTCCCCCTTTGAGCTGAATTTGACCAAAAAAAGGCTTTCCTTTGGGTGTCGAATTCCAGGGAGTCATGCGTTGAGATTTGGGGATTTCGGAGAAGAGTCCAGCATGCTCAAAGTTGTAGTCTGTTTTGCCGACATTAAAACAAAAATAACCTTCCGCCTTCATAAGATCAACGATTGTGCACATTCCGTCGGGAAGCGATCGCGCTGCCTCGCCACGTCCAGATCTGTGTTCGTGTGCGCCGAACCGAATTTGGTTTGCCCCCGTGATCATGGCTGACCGACAAATTGAACAGACGGGCGCGGGGACATATGCCCGTGAGAATCTTACCCCTGTTGCCGCCATTTGATCGATTGTCGGCGTCTGTCCTTTTTGGATGTCGTAACCATAGCATCCAAGCCACGGCGAAAGATCTTCTTGAAACAACCACAAAATATTTGGACGTTTGGTGGGTTCGTTGGCTTCTGTTTCCATTGGAAAAACCGAAAGCGCGGCCAATGCGAATAATATATTGAAATAAAATCTGGTCATGGTTTGCCTTAATCTACTTACGTCGCATAGATGGATATGTCTATGGGTTTAAAACTTGTTTTAAATATTTATGTGCCAATGGCACTTTGAATGTTCACCCGCTAAAAATCACAGTGTCGCTGAGCAGTTAGCTCAACACGGGCTATAGCTGGGGTTAGTGCTGGTGACCACCTTGAAACATCTTATGGTTCGGATTTGCATTTGACAGCACATAAGCAATCAGGTCGATAATTTCTTCCCGAGAAAGCTTGTCTACCATTCCAGCAGGCATTTGGCTTTGCTTAGCTCGCTTTCGATCGTCGATCTCTTCCTGTTTTAGGATTGTAATTTGATCTTTTGCCAATGGATCAATAACAATTTTTACTACATCATCTGTTTCTTCCATAATCATACCGGTTACTGTTTTTCCGGTGTCCATTAAGAAGATATTGGATGCAAATTTATCGTCGATGTCCTTCGAGGGCTCGATGATCGATCGGAGAATATGACTTGCGGTTCGCCTTTCGTCTGTCAATTTGGAAAGATCCGGCCCGAAGTTTCGGCCTTTGCCGCCAAATTGATGGCAAGCAATGCAATTCGCGGCTTGAAATGATGCTTCGCCGACCTCATGTGAGCGGCCCATGATCATAGTTAGGTCACCTATGAGGTCGTCATATTTCCATTCCTGGCCTCGGGTGTTCGTCTGAAGTAATTCGTCTTTGACCTCTAAATCTAGTTCATCAAGATAATCTGCTTTCGCCGTGACGTAGTCATTAAATTTTGGAACAACATATATTGCTCCATACATTCGACGCCAGTGTCCAGGGTAGGTGCAGACAAATGGGTACACGCCAGGCTCTTTCGGTACTATAAAGCTGATAGCTTCCTCTTCCCCTGGTTGGAGCAGTCGACTTCCTACCAAAACTTTGCTCGACTTAGGGATATAATGGCGTGCCATGGCATCGGCATCTCGGCCGGTCGACTCCGCAAGTTCGCCGATTTCAGCCAATGCTCCAGGCATGGCAACTGCAAAATTATGCGGCATTGAGTCCGTGTTACTAAATCGGAATTCCACTGGTTTGCCGGCTTCAACAACAATAAGCTCTTTATCGTAAATCATTCGATGCGGGATTGTTCCAATCGCAATCACCCGAACATCGAGATTTTGTAAGCGTGCCTCAATGTCGGTTTGGTCAGTTGCGGAGAGCTTGAGACTTAGCTTTCGAGCCATATCCATGGCATTGTTAGCAGCGACAGACGTCCGTTGGTTGACTGGGAGCGTACTTAAATAACCGATGATATTATTTACGAGCGGCCTGATTTTGGTGATGTCCCAACCATCGGCTGAAACTTGCTTGAGGGCTTTGATTGCAGCAGGTTGATATTCACCGGAGGCAATGAGACGATTGAGCACGGCGAATTTTTCCGCATCCCGCCCCGGAATAGAAACCAGAGCACGAATGGCTACTTCCCGAAGTGTTTCCCCACCGCCAATATACAGTCGATCTGAAGGTATTGCCTTGCGATGAAATCCTGGGCCGCTCCACTCCACTGTCAAACCATCCGCGCCACCGGAATCGAAATAGTTGATGCGAATGGTATGTAAGCCTGTGGGTAAAGAAACTGTTCCGGATTTCGTTACCATGCCGTGGGGGCCGTCGTTATTGATTAGCTCTTCATCGTTGATGTAGAGTCTTGAGCCGTCATCAGAGGTAATGAAGAAGGTGTAACTACCAGTCTTCGGCACATCAATCATCGTTTTAAATATATTGGTGAATGCGTCGCGAGGTTGGCCCTTTGGTATGAACAAACCAAAGTTGGAAACCTCACCGCTCAATTGAGGCTTCCGCTGATCGACCGTAGCGGTGTCTGCGTTGGCGGCATGCGGAGTCATGTATCCAACACTTATTCCATTCTTTAGTCCTCCCGTTGCCGTTTCTACACCCAATTGTTTTGGTAATTCAAAGACGAGGGAACTGACTTTGTCAAACAGGCTTCCGCGGGCGCTAGCATTGACGGAGGGGACGGCATCGAGAAAATCCTTCAATCGTTTTTTAGATTCCGTGGCTGCCAGGAAAGCATCTCCGGGGCCAGAAGCAGCAACCCATGATGCGTAGCCAAGTCTTTTGATTTGAGAGGTTGAGCCATTGACTGCCAAGTTCTCAACTTCAGATTGGATCAATTTAAGATCTTCGATAGGTTGGGCAGCTAATAACTTGCCAAGCCCAACCACATTACCTGTGGACTTTGCTTGTTCCTGATTGATCAGGTCGACAATCAGCTTGGTCGAGGGCTGTCGAGTAATTATTGATAACGCATTCACAGTTTTTTGGAGCAAGGTTAAATTTGAATCGACATGGGAAAGGATTGCCACGTAAACCTCTTTGCTCGGCTTAAGACGAACCAAATCGGCTGGATTTCCGGTGGCGATAACGTAGGCGCGAGCGGCAGGAGAGAGCCCTTTTCCTGTTGCGAGCATCTGACTAATCATTTGGTCGATATTGAGTTTTGATTTTGCGTACCTAAGAACGGTCTCTAATTCCGGATCTAGGGCCAACGAATTTGCCGCGAATACAGCCTCGGCTCCAGTCAGTCCGCCAAGGTCAACCGCCGCTTTAACTGCTTCCGCGCGGACAAGAGCGGATCGGTCGCGTGCCGCATCCATAAGGACAGATTCCCAGCCTTCCACCATCCCATTCCAATGTCCAAGTGTTCGAATCGCTGCGGCTCGAACTTTGCCCTCATCGGCTTGAAATACTAATTTTAACAAATCTAAATTGGGTGACCGTTGCTCTTCGAGCACCCATAGACACTCCAAAAGTGCCTGTGCTTCGTCCCTTCGGGGCGAATTGTTGTTCGGGTCTAATTGCTTGGAGAATTTAACCACCTGCTTTTCTACATCGCCCCTGTCGCGCCCGCTTAATTCGAGCCTCGCTCGGTAGCGAGTCGCCGTCTCTTGGGAAAAGAAATTTTGACAAACCTCGGAAATTGATTTTCCCTTCATTTTCGGGGCATTTACTAAAGGGCGACCTTCGTAAGTTACGCGATATACTCGCCCATGAGCGTGGTCGCGATTAGGGTCACGCATGTTATGTTGCATATGGCCAATCAATGCGTTGTGCCAATCAGTAATGTACAACGCACCGTCTCCACCAATTTCCATATCGCTGGGTCGAAAATTCGGATCAGATGATGAAACAATCGGTTCCACTTCGACAGCAGAAATATCAGCTCCGTTGTAATTGATTTCATGTTGGGCAACCCCAAGAAAACCGATCGCATTACTTATCAGAAAATTACCATCAAGTTCAGGTGGGAAGTGACTACTTGATAAAATTCCGTTAGAAGGAACAGGTCGAACTCTTTTCTTAAACCATTGTTTATTCCCAACACCTTTCCCAATATTGACGTAGCTTCCTGTGCCTCCAGTTCCATCATTCGCAAATTGATAGCCCCACTGATCGAATACATCGCCGTGTGGATTGGGGCCAATTGGAAAATGGAATTCGAATTCAAAAGTGCGAGGATTGAATCGATGCACTCCTGACGCACCAGATCGAAACGTTTTGGTAGGTGTTTCAAAATTCGCTACGTTAAAGATCCCCCTAGAAAAGTATAGCCATCCATCGGCACCCACGATTAGAGCATTTGCAGAGTGGTGGGTGTCAGCACTTGAGATTCCTTGCAGCATGCGAATTTTGACGTCCGCTTTGTCGTCACCGTTGGTATCTTTAAGGAACCAGATCTCAGGTGGTGCGGCGACTAACATACCACCCCCCCAAAATTCAAAACCAGTAACCGAATTCAGTCCATCGGCGAAGACAATGCTTTCGTCGGCAACGCCGTCCTGATTGTTGTCCGGAAGAATTAAAATGCAGTCTTTCCTCGGTTGGCTGGGATTCCAGTGTGGGTAGGATTCCCAGCATGCAACAAACAAACGACTGTCAGCATCAAAAGACAATTGAACAGGGTTTATTAGTCGGGGAAACATTTCTTCCGATGCAAAAAGGTTGACTTTCATCTTCGGATGAATTGTCATTTTTCCAATGGCCTCTTTGCCACCTAAATAAGGCCACGCGCCATTTTCCAATGGCCCAACTTTGTTTGGGCGAACCGATAAATCCGGTGGTAGATTGTCGTCTTTTAGGGGTTGAGGCTTACCTGTTGCGATTGATGAAATATGTGCGTCCCGATTGTTCGTCATTACATCGAACATCTCCATTTCACGCATCATGACGTCTGCATTGGATTGGTTAAACCACGCAAGTTTTGAACGACCGCCGAAGACGTTGTACCCATCAACAACGCGATAGCGATTGAACCAGTGGTAATTTTTGTCAATCACTGCCTCATGTAAAGTTGCTACTGCATCGTCCGATGGGACCGGCGATGATGGGGAGAGAATTGGCATTAATGCTCGGGCAAGTTCCTTATTGCCGTGATCGGTAAGGTGAATGCCGTTCATTGTTAACGGTTCATCCGATGTTTGGTAAAGCTGTTCTGAGATTGAAAAGAGGTCATAAAAAGGAATGCCCTTTTCCTCGCAAATTCGCTTCATTGAGTCGGTGTAACGTTTTAAATTTATATTATTCGCTGAACCATCTGGCAGATGAGGGCTGTTCAAGTTTTCATGCGCGATGGGCGAAAAAAATGCAAGACGCGGCGCGGTCTGATTGTCATATTTTTGCGTTAACATTTGGTCGATCGTGGTAGCTAAGTCCGACTCAAATTGAGCCAAGCCGGATTCTCCGCGTAATGCTTCGTTGTAACCAAAAAAGCAGAAAATGACGGTCGCATTGCACTTCGCGAGCCACTGGTCAGGTGACCCAAAATTGGCTGAACGAGGCCGCGTTTTAATTTCATCGGCAGCAAAGCCGAGATTCCGAAAGCTGAGGTTCTTTTCGGAATTTGCTTGCGTTAGATAGGTTTCTAACCATGGATAGTGCTGCATCCTGTCCGCAAGCGTATTTCCGATGAAGCAAACTTGATCGGCTGCTTTGAATTCAAATTCCGACTGAGCAAGTAGCCGTGACTTCGAGTTGCTTAACAGAATCGTGACGACTGTCACAACGGGAAGCCAAAATTGAGTCTTGCGGAGTGCGGCTAATAAATACATCGGCATTACCTAGAAAATCGAGTGGTCATCGTCCTTGGGATTTTAGCAAATTAGGAGCAGATTGCACTCTAATCCGAAAGAGTTCAATACAAACTTTCTAAAATGCAGCGGGATTAAATTGCAGCCAGAGAGGGGAAAGCATTCGTTTTGCTGAAGATACCAGAGGCAGCGGAAAGGGAGCCAGATGGTAATGAGCTTGCTTTGACTGCAAATGAGGAATGATGCGTTGACGAAGTAACCAATGAATCTGGTTAAATTAAAAGCCAGAAGTTTTCTGAAATCTAAACTAAATGGCTTTTGCCGACTGATGAATTGGAGCGTTAATTAACTAGGGAGCCAAAGGTCTTTCACTCCGGAATTAAAAATTTACCGAGCCGAGGCAATTTTGAGTTCCGCAAGATAGTCTTTTAATTCTTTCATTGGCCGGGAAATTGCAACACGGCCGGATCTGACAAATTCAAGGATCCCATAGGGTTCGAGTTCTTCAAATAACCGCGTTGTCGCTTCTCGCCGTCCTGTTTTTTGTATGACCGTAAAATGTTCTTCAACGGAGAGGATGCGTGCATGGTGTCGATCGACAACTTCGAGTGCGGGGCTGCCGTCTTTTAAAGCTTCGGCGCGGATTTTATAAAGCGCAATTTCCCGATAAATTATCTCGTCGTTGGAATACCAAAAAGCTTTTTGGATGTCGACCTGCTTCTCAAGAGCATGGACTAGCTTGTCCGCGTCTTCAGGCGTTATTTCGACCACGATCGTGTATCGATGAATGCCGGGGATCTCACTTTGAGATGCTGTCAGGCTTTCAATGTTGATTTTTCGGCGAGTAAAACTGGTGGTCACGCGATGAAGCAAGCCTGCTTTGTTCTCACTGAAAACGGCAATGGTAATTTGTTGAGCCATAATTGAATCAGAATATATTAGTAGTTTGTGTTTGGATAAAGAGATGTGCTAGATAACGGGCATTTATTCGAGCCTGATTTCAGAAACTCCTGCTCCTGAGGGCACCATTGGAAACACATTGTTTTCTTTCCCAACCATAACCTCTAGAAAATAGGCTCCGTCATGGTCGAGCATTTCTTGGATGGATTGGTCTAAATCTGCACGCTCTTCGATTCTTTTAGATTTGATACTGTAAGCCTCGGCGATTTTTTGAAAGTCAGGATTTACCATTTCGGTGGCCGAATACCGTTTGTCAAAAAACAATTGTTGCCATTGTCGAACCATTCCTAGAAATTCGTTGTTCAGTAGGACGATTTTGACGTGGACATCGGTTTGTAAAATGACACCCAATTCTTCGATTGTCATTTGAATACCACCGTCACCCACAACCGCGATTACTTGACGTTCGGGTGCGCCGAGTTTTGCACCGATCGCTGCCGGTAGACCGAATCCCATCGTTCCTAATCCGCCGGAGGTAATATTGCTTTTGGATTGCGTGAATTCTGCATAGCGACAAGCGACCATTTGATGCTGACCCACATCTGTGACAATGATCGCCTCACCCTGAGTGTGTTGATTGAGATTTTTGATGACCTCTCCCATGGTCATCATGCCTTCGGTTGGATTGCACTCGTCTTTGATGACCTTTTCGAATTCCATGGCGTCGCAGTCTTTGAATTTTTGATGCCAAGACTCATGGGAGTTTTGATTTACAAGTGGTGTGAGATGATTGAGGACTTCCTTCGCGTCACCAACGAGAGCGACATCTGTTTTCACATTTTTATCAATTTCTGCACGGTCTATTTCGATGTGAATAACTTTGGCCTGCTTGGCAAATTTATCGAGGTTGCCGGTAACGCGGTCGTCAAATCGCATGCCGATTGCGATCATTACATCACATTCATTGATCATGACATTGGGACCGTAATTTCCATGCATGCCAAGCATGCCGACGTTGAGCGGGTGGTCGGTATCCATTGCAGACAGTCCCATGATGGTCCATGCCGCGGGAATACCGGCTTTTTCAACAAACTCTTTTAGTTCAGCTTCCGCTTCGGATAAGATTACGCCTTGTCCGAAAAGAATGTAGGGGCGTTCAGCCGAGTTAATTAAATCCGCTGCTTCTTGTAATTCGTTTCGGGCTACATCCGGACGAGATACGTATGTTTTCACGACTTCGCATGGTTCGTAATGATAGTCCAGTTCACCAAATTGGGCGTTTTTGGTGATATCGATGACGACCGGGCCGGGACGACCTGATTTGGCAACGTAAAACGCCTTAGCGAATACTGCGGGAATTTCTGACGCATCGGTTATCTGAAAACTCCATTTGGTCACGGGGATTGTAATCCCCATTACGTCAGTTTCCTGAAAAGCATCCGATCCGAGCAGGTGCTTGGGAACTTGGCCGGTAATACAAACAATTGGAGTGGAATCGATCATGGCGTCCGCGATGCCGGTGATTAGATTTGTCGCACCGGGGCCCGATGTTGCAATGCACGCACCCACACGTCCGGACGAACGTGCGTAGCCTTGAGCTGCGTGCGTCGCCCCCTGTTCATGGCGAACAAGAACATGGTGAATTTGATCACTATATTTGTAGAGTTCGTCGTAAACGGGCATGA
>CALKNI010000055.1 GCA_938091115.1 uncultured Pirellulaceae bacterium
CGAACTTGCTGTGCAGCAAGTTCGGCCTCAGCTTCAGATTTCTCAGCTTCAGATTTCTCAGCTTCAGATTTCTCAGCTTCAGATTTCTCAGCTTCAGATTTCTCAGCTTCAGATACGGCCTCCGGAGTTTTCGAGGTTGCGACCTCTCCCTCAGTCCGCTCGCATCCGTCAGGACTACCGGGAGTTTCAACTGCAACTGCACCCGTTGCTGGAACTTCAACTGCAGCATCCAAAGCCTTCGCTTTTCCGTAGGCAATCTCTCGAGCAAAGAACTCCTCTATCGAAACACCTACCTGGTCAAGCACATCATTCGCAATGCCATAACTCTCGGGGTGAATCGATGTGCAATCCAGTGGAGAATCACCTCCATGGACGCGCAGAAAACCTGCGGCCTGAACAAACGTCGCATCCCCAAATCCACTGACCTTCTTCAATTCGTCCCGGTTTGCAAACCTGCCGTTTTCTTGCCTGTACTCGACCACTCGGCGAGCGGTTAGAGAATTTAAGCCTGAGACGTATTTTAGTAGCGAAGGGCTTGCCGTGTTAACATCGACCCCTACCTGGTTCACACAAAAACGCACGACTTCGTCAAGTGATTCACTAAGGTGCTTAGCTTTTACATCATGCTGATACATTCCCACACCAATATTGGCAGGGCTTATTTTGACTAACTCGGAGAGTGGATCTTGCAAACGCCGTCCGATTGAGACGGCACTTCGAATGGACGGCGACAAATCGGCATATTCAACCCGACCGATCTCGCTGGTAGAATATATACTTGCACCAGCCTCGTTAACCATGGTGTAAGTAGTTTTAAATTCTTGAAGTTCATCAGCAATTAAATCCGACACTAACTGCTCAGTTTGTCGGCAAGCAGCGCCGTTGCCAATCGCAATCAAATCGACTTTGTGTTGTTTTACCCAGACGGCTAATTTTTGTTTACTCTCATCGCGCCTCGCCTGATTCCCTACAACAAAAACGTGTCCTGAATCAAGAAGATTCCCCGATGCGTCGAGCACCGCAACCGAACAACCTCGTTTGAAACCGGGGTCAATCGCCATCACCTTGCGGTTCCTCATCGGAGGTTGCAACAGCAAGTTCCGCAAGTTGTTTGCAAAAACCTCGACCGCATGCTGCTCTGCCAACTCTGTCAACTCACGGCGAATTTCTCGCTCCAATCCCGGTTGGATCAGGCGACAAAGGGCATCACTGGAACACTTCAGTAAAAACTCACGAAAAGGATGTTCGGTCGGAATCAGAATGGAGTCCGCCATCGAGGAAAGAGCATCTCCCTCAACCAATATTTTCACCCGAAGATTACCTGATCTTTCTCCGCGATTAATCGCAAGTACGCGATGGTGAGGAAGTTGCTTGATAGGTTGGGCAAAATCCTTGTAGTCCTTAAAAGGATCCTCGACCGGCTTCTTTTTCTTTTTCTTTTTCTTTTTCTTTTTGGGTGTCGCCTCTGCAACCGCCGCATCAACCGCTGAGGCAGCCACATCTTCACTCGCCGGCTTCACCGCCGCATCCTTGACGGTCTCATCAGCTGGCGTTTCCACTTCATTAGACGCTTCAACTTTCGCTGATTCTGCAATCTCCGTTTCCGCTGCAGCAACCGGTGAAGTCTCCCCACCGGGAGTCTGACCCTGGGAGGGCGGAACGGCAACTTCTTCCTTAGCTTCCTGATCCGCGAGCTCCCCTTCGACACTCCCAATCTCAGGTGATGGTTCTATCGCCGTAGATTCTGGAATCGCCTTCAAAGGAGTCACTCCTTGGGCGGTTTGATCCGAATCCAGTTTTACCTGTTGCTTGCTCATCTCCTCAGTTGCTTCCGACTCACTGGACAAAGCAACTTCTTTGCTTATCGGTGGTTCATTCGCTGGCGACTCGACAGAATCCAATTCGGGCTTTTGCTCCGGTTTTACAATTGACTCAGCCGCAAGTTTTCCATCAGACCACATAATCCGGCGCAACTTGCTTCGCAGTTCATCGTTGCCGCTAAATTTCTCGGCCAATATATCCCCGACACCTTTGATGACGTCGTCGACTGATTTCAACCCCTTGTCGACTCGAACGTATTTCGTCGCTCGTGTCGCAATCTCGACATCCGGAGAGTCTGCCTTCAAAATATCATTTGCAAGCGGCTCCAATCCTTGCTGCCTCGCTAAAGCTGCTCTCGACTGTTTCTGGGGCTTGAAGGGAAGGTACAAGTCTTCCAGACGGCGACTAGTCGTGGCCTTTTTGATTTGCGAAGCCAAATCTTCAGAGAGGTTTCCCTGCGAATCAATGGATTTAAGAACAAAAGTTTTTCTTTCAGCTAACGCGCGTAGTTGACCTACACGCTGCTTAATCGCCAAAACCTGCTGCTCATTTAACCCACCGGTCAAGTCCTTACGGAAACGGGTTACGAACGGGATCGTATTTCCGGCATCCAGCAACTCAACGGTTTTTGCAATCTTCTCTGGTGGAAGTTTCAAATCCCGCGCGACAATGGAAAAATCAATTTTCAAGGGATCACCTAACTGGTCATCCCCTTGTGTTGGAAGCTCTGGCAATCTCTTAATCCATAAAAAATCTCTGAAATGGCACGTCTGCCATTAAGAACGAATCACTGCAGTTTATCATGCCGAACCGACCGATGAACAGGGGCAAATAAGAGTTCCAACACGTTCTGAAAAATTCGCAACCGGTATGACAACGAAGTTATGAATTTCAAACTTGGAAACGAGCCCATCGAATGCCTCGGGTTCGCTTAAAACGCCTTGTGCCGTCTAGTTCTCACCCCAACCTCTCCGACAGCGATTTTACGCCTCTTATTCAATCAAAGACACAATTTAAACGCATTCGTCGTAAATAAACGCTTTAGTCGCAAATCGCGACAACCTGCATCACAGTCCCATCCTTGCCTAGCCAAAGCAACAGAAAGGCGTTTTCCGTACCACTTAGATAGTTTTCCCAGTTTATACCGGCAAACAACCAAAATTTTGACTGATTCTGCCACCGCCCCCCATGGCAAACGCAAAGCCTCAGGTCAATCCTCAATTGCTTGAGAACGCCCCCTTAACCCGCGGCGTTCGTGTCAGCCCCGATCGCCATTGGCTTGGCGTTGGCACTCAACCGCATCACCAAAAAAGACAATCCCGAGTAGATAGCAAATTGTAGAAACTACTTAGTAGGCAAATAGTAGATTCTCCTTAAAATCACCTCCTCGCAGTCGCCGCTGCAAATTTAATCCTATTTTAAATGGCGACCGCCAGCCCTGTCGTCTAATACAATACCGAAGGCCAATTGCGATTTCAAACTTAGGCCATCAAGCCATCATTTTGACCGCTTTTGTTATCAAAAATACTCAAAAATCGGCTAAAAGTTCTTGGCAAAAAACCCTACAAGC
>CALKNI010000056.1 GCA_938091115.1 uncultured Pirellulaceae bacterium
TTTCTAGCAATCGATGCAATATGATCATTTTGCTGTAAAGCTAGTTCAACCTTATCAGGAATTTCTTGAATTCTGCTGATCATCTTACGTCCATGGTTATAACTTAAATGACGCAAACGACCAAGATAAAGTGCCAACATCACGAGCGCCATGCACTGCGAGGTATAGGCTTTAGTTGAGGCAACACCTATCTCCGGACCAGCGTGCAAATAGATCCCTCCATCAGCTTCTTGAGCAATGCTACTTCCAACGACGTTACAAATCGCCATCGTCATGTGCCCCTTGCGCTTCATCTCGCGCAAGGCCCAAAGTGTCCGCAGTTTCTCCACTTTGGGTAATTGCAAAAAGTAGAGTTCCCTCATCCATCGGGGGGTTTCGATAGCGCAATTCACTCGCATACTCAACTTCCACTGGAATTTGCGCGATATCCTCCAGTAAATATTCCCCGACCAATGACGAGTGCCAACTTGTCCCACAGGCGGTGAAAACGACTCGCTTTACTTTTAAAAGATCTTGAGGCGTCAAATTGAGTCCACCAAACACGGCAGTCGCGTCATCTTCGTTCAATCGACCACGCATTGTGTTTCGTAACGACTCTGGCTGTTCAAATATTTCTTTAAGCATGTAGTGGTCGTAGTCGCCCATTTCCACCTGATTGGATTCAACATCCAACACGCGCACATGATGAGAAACGAGACCAGCGTCCCGATGCGAAACCTCTAAAGAATCGGCCGTAAGGATTGCAACCTGATTGTCGGCAAGATAGACGATCCGATCCGTAAACCCGATTAAAGGCTGTGCATCACTGGCGAGAAAGTGCTCACCATCACCAACACCAATTACCAGAGGACTACCAAGACGAGCGGCAAAAATTGAATCCGGCCACTGCCTAAAAACAATCGCTAAACCAAAAGTTCCACTCAACTGTCCGATCGCTTTTTTAACTGCTTCGACTGCAATTTCCGGTGTGGGGGATACTTCAGAGCCATTGGTGATTTGAGTCAGGCAATCCGCGATGAGGTGGGCGACAACTTCCGTATCGGTTTCCGAATTAAATTCGTATCCTTTTGCTTTAAGACTTGTCCGGAGCTCCGCAAAATTTTCAATAACCCCGTTATGTGCAATCGCTAACGTATCGGCGCCACCCACATGCGGGTGAGCATTTTGAACCGTTGCCGCGCCGTGCGTCGCCCAGCGCGTGTGGCCAATCCCAATGCCGGAATCGCAAGGCGAAGCGGCAACTTCCTGAGCTAGTCTGGCAATCCTACCCACGGATTTTGTGATGTTGAGTTCCCGCTCAGAATTAATAGTCGCTGTGCCAGCGCTGTCATAGCCTCGATATTCCAACCGCCGTAGACCTTCTAGCAGAAAATCCTGTGCCACTCGCGGCCCAACGTAACCAACGATACCACACATAATAAACCCCCAAATTATTCTAACCGGGTCGACACCCTCAAGAACGGGTGCAGCATCTCCGCGCAATTACAATGGATAATTTCTTAGCTTAACAAGCGAGTGCACTGCACTGAAGAGAACAATCAAACCGCCCAAATCAGTTTCAACATAAATTAACACAATCCAAGTAGGTTTAAGCCGCCAATTACTATTGCACCGGCAGACACACAATTTGGATTCTTTGCAGGATCTGTTAAAACGAGTAACATCGTGGAGCTAGGGAATTCCCTCCACACTTCTTATAAACCACTTCGTTCCCCATTTCGTTCAACATCGATTTTACAATGACAAAAAGCAAAAATTCTGCGAACAATACCATTGCCTTGATTGCCAGTGGCGACCTCAGAACCTCCGCAAATGAGGTCTGCTGGGCAGCCCAGTTAGAAATGGAAAAGGAATTAACCGATGCAGTCAAAAGCTGTGGTTTTAAATTGAAGCGAGCTCACCAGCCTACGCGTGGGGCTAAGCATGGGTTTATTGATTCTCAAAAAAAAGGCATGGAAGTCTTTGCCCACATTGATCCCGAAATGCCGATCATTATTGCCGAAGCAGTCTGGCAATACTCTCATCATGTTCTCCCAGGATTACTCACCCACCGTGGCCCGATTCTTACGGTCGCTAATTGGTCAGGCCAATGGCCTGGACTTGTGGGAATGCTGAACCTCAATGGCTCTCTGACCAAAGCAGAGGTGAGTTACAGCACGCTTTGGGCAGAAGATTTTTCTGATTCAAAATTCATCAAGAAATTGAATACCTGGCTGGAAACCGGCAAGGTCAGGCATACAACGAACCATACAACCCCGATACGAAAAATCAATATTCCTGCGGCCTGCGAATCTACGGGCCAAAAACTTGCATTAGAAATGCAAAACCAAAAAGCAATTATGGGAGTGTTTGACGAAGGCTGCATGGGTATGTTCAATGCGATCATTCCAGATCGTCTACTAAATCCTACTGGTGTCTTCAAAGAACGGCTCAGCCAATCTGCGTTGTATTATGAATCTACGCAGGTCACCAACCAAGAGGCCGATGGGGTTAGGGATTGGATGGCTAAAAAAGGAATGAAGTTTGATACCGGGAAGCAACACGTAAAACATCTCACCGACAAACAAATCCGTCTTCAATGCAAAATGTACATCGCAGCTGTCCGAATTGCCGATGATTTTGGTTGTGATACGATTGGGATTCAATACCAACAGGGATTGAAAGACCTGATGCCCGCAAGTGATCTAGTTGAAGGCACACTCAACAATCAACAAAGGCCACCAGTCAAGAGTCGCGATGGAAAACGCACCCTCTATCGTGGCCAACCGCTACCGCATTTCAACGAAGTCGACCAATGTGCAGGACTCGATGGACTGATGACTTATCGCATCCACAAAGCACTGAAACAACCGGTTGAAAATACGCTTCACGATCTTCGCTGGGGTGATTGGGACGAATCGGGAACAACAGACCAGTATGTTTGGGTTTTTCTCATCAGCGGTAGCGTTCCCCCTGCCCATTTGATTGGCGGCTGGAGCGGCGCGACGAGTTACCGCCAGCCAGCGATGTATTTCCCTAACGGCGGAGGGACAATCCAGGGAGTTTCTAGGCCGGGAGAAATTGTCTGGTCGCGAATTTTTGTCGCCAAAAACAAGCTCCACATGGACATCGGTCGCGCCGGTGTTGTTGCTCTTCCGGAATCTGAAACGCAACGACGACTCGAAGCAACAACCCCTCAGTGGCCCATTATGCATGCAGTCACCTACGGAGTCAGTCGGGATCAAATGATGGCGAGACACCAAAGCAACCACATCCAAGTGGCTTATGCCCATTCGGCTCAAGACGCAGACAAGGCCGCCCTTACCAAGGCGTCCATGGCGAAACATCTTGGCATGGTGGTTAACCTATGCGGCCAAAAAGCGGATGGCAGCGGATGGGTCAGTTAGTTTTCGCCCGTCAGGTTCCATAACCCATTCCAAACAGCTCCTCTTTGAATCGAGCTATTTCCGGTATTTAACCCAATCGGGATTTGATTTCACTCACCTTCATGCATCCTCCAAAACAATATGCCCTCTCTCCGCGCTGAAGTAATTTCAATCGGCGACGAAATGACCAGCGGTATTCGCCTAGATACCAACTCGCAATGGCTAAGCAGTCAATTGGGAGATATTGGCATCGAAGTCGCATTTCATTCCACCGTTGGCGACAACCTTAAAGACAACATCGATGTCTTTCGACACGCGGCAAATCGTGTGGACATCGTAATTGCTACCGGCGGCCTCGGTCCGACGGCCGATGACTTAACCCGATTGGCCATTGCCAAAATGGCGGACGTTCCTCTCATCACTCACCCAGAGATATTGGCTCACATTCGGACGATGTTTGAATCGCGGGGGCGTGAAATGCCCGAAAACAACTCGATCCAAGCCGATTTTCCCCAAGGCGCTGTCGCGATTGCTAATCCTGAAGGAACGGCACCCGGAATTGACTTCCTAAACCAAGGGCCAAACGGAAGAAATTGCCGCATCATCGCGCTTCCGGGAGTTCCGGTTGAGATGAAACAAATGTGGTCTCAAACGGTTGAAGCGAGCCTTAGAAAACAAGCGGGGAATTCATCCATCATTTACCACCACACGCTTCATTGTTTTGGTTCGGGGGAGAGTCACATTGAATCGCTGCTACCCAATCTGATTCAACGGGGACGAGATCCCCAAGTAGGTATCACCGCCAGTTCAGCAACTATTTCTCTAAGGGTCTCTACCAGCGGTACAACCGAAGCCGATTGTATGAGCAAGATGCAACCAACGATCGAAACAATACGCCAAACCCTTGGTCCACTGGTCTTTGGCGAAAACGGGATTGAACTACAACAGGTAGTTCACAACCTTCTGAGCGCCCAAAAGCAAAAACTAGCCGTAATTGACGCAGGGCTACATGGGGTCGTAGGGGAACGCCTAAGCCAAATCCCTAACTCGGCAACATTGATTTGTGCAAATGAAACCTGCGAACAAATTCCAGCGACCGATGAGATAGAAAGCATCATCGAATCCAGCGGAGCAACCTTGGGAATTGCGATTGGCCCCATTAATCGCACTCCTGATTTGATCCGCAACGGGCAGTCATTTTACCAAGTGATAATCTTGGAAAAACAAACATCCGAACAGACTCAATTTCGGTACAGCGGCCATTCAGGTTGGCGAGAAGAACGCGCTGTTAAGGAAGTCCTCAATCATTTAAGACTATATCTTGATTCAAATCAAAGCGAGCAATTCCCTAATGCTGGAAAAACTTTTTAACGCTGGAAAACAATCATTACAAATCAAGTTTACCCGATTCTGTTTGACCAGTCTCAAGCCCGATGCCAAGAATAGCCGCGATTGCAACTGCGGCAGTTTCTACACGTAAAATGGATGGGCCAAGTCGCACCGGTTGAAATCCCAACGCTTGAGAAAACAAATTTTCCTCATCATCGAAACCTCCTTCAGGGCCAATCGCCACAACAATTTCAATAGGCATTTCAGCCAGACATTTGGCCGCTACATCCAGGATCGCTTGGCCCTGGTAAGGATCGGCAATGAGTTTAAGTACTGAAGATTCAAGCATCTCAGATACCCCCCCCAATGTCGTCTCGTCCTCGATCTTCATTAACCGATTTCGACCACATTGCTTCGAAGCTTCCACCACTTGCTTTTGCAATCGCTGGACAACCTTTTCATTCGCCACAGCGACGGAGCGATTAGATTTCAAAGGGATGAGGCGTTGGACACCTAGTTCAACGAGTTTCTCAACCAGTACTTTCTGACGATCCCCTTTGGGGAGTGCTACAGCAAGCGTGATGTTCGCTTTTATCCCCCGGGGAGCGACCCGTTGACTTTTGACACTAAGCCATAAACGTCTCTTCTTAACCTGATCGATCACAGCCTCATATTCAGTCCCGCTGCCATCAAAGAGCACAATTTGATCCCCCTCACCAAACCGCATGACCTGAATCGCATGCCGTGCTTGCTCTCCATCCAGCATAATCTTGCCATTATTTGGAGTGGATTGGGTAAAAAAACGGTAAGACATTTACCAAGCTCGCTAGTTTGATCTGGTGTAGTGTTCTCAAATAGTTAGACTATCTGGAAAAGATTATTGTAGCGACAGACGCAACTTCCGATTTCACAAACCGATCGGTTCTCAATTTTTTATTCCGAAATCACAAGCGAATGATATGCCTGAAATAGTTTACCCTCAGGAATCTGGCGAACCAGTCGTCGTTGACCTCCAAGACCCATATTGGGCAGCTTTTTTAGCTTGGGTTTGGCCCGGTGCAGGACACTTGTACCAACGGAGGTTTGCAAAAGGCCTCTTGTTTATGATCTGCATTCTAAGCACCTACTTTTTTGGTCTTGGAATCGGACAAGGCCGAGTCGTTTATGCTTCCTTCAAACCAGGTGATTTGCGTTGGCAATTTGTCTGTCAACTAGGTGTGGGCGCCCCCGCCCTGCCAGCGATCATCCAGTCGATGAAAACGAAAAAAGGTGGCGATCCTTACTGGGTTCTTTGCGAAAGATTTCCTGCCGACTATCCCAATTCAAGTTTGGCATTTCATAAAATCACACCCGAAAACAACAACGACTATACGGGCGAGACAATTAAGGATGGCTTCATGGCTCCGCCCGGGGGCATGAACAAACCCCGCGCCCGCTCTCGCGTCCAAACAGACACACTCGGTCGTTGGCATTTTGAGGGAAAACATTATTTCGAGATGGGCACCCTGTTCACAGTCATCGCTGGCCTTCTAAACTTACTTGCTGTTTACGATGCCTTTTGCGGCCCGGCCATCATCACACCGGCACAGCGAGAGATGCTGGAATCGAAAAAGAAAAAGAAGAACAAAAAAAAATCTAAATAGTAACGCTACACCCAATAACTTTATCCCGGTTCAAACGGGCAAGTCCCTTCGCTACACAATGTGCTGGTAATCCGATGAACGTTTTTTCAATTGCAGATCTAGAACACGTGTTACTAGCATCCATCCCACAGATCTGGTACGCACTTCCACTGATCGTTGTGGTTAGCCTTGTCTACGGTGCAACCCGTCACGAAAATCTGCGTGAAATCTTTGCCCACTCACTGCGAAATGCAATTTGGTGTGTCGGCTTTATGGCGATTATTTTCTTCTTGATATGGATCGTTGGCTTCTGGAACTAGCCCCGTTCGCTGGTTTCCAAGCAATTCTACGAGGTTGTTTTTTTTCGAAAACTCTTCCTCGGCGGTTGATTTCTTCAGCCAACATCGCAATCATTGCGTCGGGCAGTGGCTGGGAGAGTTTCATGTGTTTAAAAATATGTGGGTTTCGTTTTAGATCAATGACAATAACCTGCAGGTTCCAATGCATTCTGAACAGAGCTGTTTTGGCGTGCTTGGTTCTTTTCACCTCGTGTTGGTTTGTGCCTGACGCGTCAGCGCAAACTGCAACAACTGTTGAACTTAACCACCACTTGCAGTCTGGCGAGTTCTCCTTAGCCCTCAAACTCGCAGATTCCCTGCCGAATACTTCTCGCGATCAATGGCTTTCAAAAATATCAAACCAGCAACTTAGCTTGGGTGCCTACCAAACAGCCTACGAAACCGCGGGAATGATCGACGGTCAACAAACCCGCTCTAATACGCTCTCGGGACTTTATGCAAACCATAACCGCTCCCTCACCGATCCGCGTGGAGGAATCACGGAATCAGATTTCGAACCATTAATTGATCTGATTATGGGTACAATCCAGCCCGATTCATGGCAAGACACCGGACAGGGCCTCGGAACAATTCAAGCTTTTCCAGCAGGTGTCTTCGTTGACTCCTCAGGTGTCCTATCAAAAATCAGGGCCAAAAAAGTGAACGGCTCCACAGCGGTTTGGCGACTGACGGCTGAAAATCCCCGCCATCGGGAAAATACGTGGTCGAGTCCCCTTAGAAAAGTATCACTAACCCGTTTGGAAAGAGCGGCACAATTACTCACCGCTCAGGGCCATCCGCTCGATGAATCCATGCTCAACCTCGCCGGCCTCTACTCCATTACTCACTTAATTTTTTATCCGGAAACGGGGGATGTCGTGATCGCCGGCCCCGCCGGACCATGGGATTTTGATGCACACCACCGCCCCATTCACCGCCAGTCCGGCAAGCCAATTCTGCAACTCGATGATCTCGTCAATTGCCTGCGAAACGCTGACAGTCATGACGGTAACTTTGGGTGTTCGATCACACCGCGTCAAGAAAATTTAGTCGCCACGAAGAACTTCCTAGCTTCAACGTCGCTCAAAGGGCGAAAGTGGTCAGACAAAGCGAAATCGAAACTCGGCAAACAAGATATCGAAGTTTTCGGTATTCCGCGCGGCACTCACACTGCCCGCGTTCTAGTAGAAGCGGACTATCGAATGAAACTCCTGGGCATGGGATTGGAGAAGAGCATTCCGGAAATCCCCAGTTACATGGATAGACTAAAACTAAAACCCGATGGAACCCTTCCCTCTTTCTCAGTCGTTCGCTGGTGGTTCACGCTGAATGACCAACCCGTCTCAGCCAATCCCGATGAAACCGTTTTTAGTTTTGATGGGCCGAGTGTCAAAATCCTCAGTGAAAATGAATTCGTCAATCATGACGGAGAGCGAATTCACACAGGGAAATCTGACATTCCAACACGTGGGTTTGCCCGGGATTTCACCGCTAATTTCGATGCCATTGCCAAAAAATACCCAGTTTACAATCAACTCAAGAACATTTTTGACCTCGCCCTAGTCGCGGAAATTGTTCGTCAAAAAAAAGCAACTGGAAAACTAAGTTGGGAGCAAACATTTTTTGGCACGCCGAAAGAACCAATCGCTGCCAAACCGTTTCAATCGCAATTGGCTTATCCGATGAAGAGTGATCGTGTCGCCACCGAAGTTCAGTCTGTGATCAGCGAGAAATTCCTCCGCTTACGCAAACTGGATGCTCGCCGCGATTTTCATATCCTTGGAGTCAGCGGCGGTGTTTCAGTCTCTACCACAAACCGATTAAACAAACCGATTGTCCAAAATTCAAATTTTGAAATAGATAACCGCCTGAAGAATCAAAATCCAGATTCACAAGTACAACGCTGGTGGTGGGATTAGTCGACGCCGTGCGTTCTAAATCCATATCGTTTTAAATAACCAAAATTGCCTTTATCGAAATAGATTGTCGTCGGCGAAGGGATGAATTGGGGCATCGAATTTTGGCTTTGGTTGCGATTCTAGACAGGCTTTCGCGAATGCAAGATCCTGCTTTGAAGTAATTTTGATATTAAAGACGGAGCCCTTGACAATCGAAATGGCATGTCCCAATTCCTCCGCCAGTTGCGATTCATCGGTTGGCTGCAAGTCACCTCGGTTAGCAAACATCGAAATTAGTAATTCTCGTTCGAAAACTTGTGGAGTCTGAGCTTCATAGAGGTGAGACCGATCGACTGTTTTCCCCACAGTGCTTCCATTTTTAGAAAATTTTAAAGTACTTGTTACAGGAACGGCAGGAATCACCGCCGGGTTGGTTTTTGAAGCGGTAAAAACTGACTCAATCAAATCTGCATTTAAACATGGGCGGGCAGCGTCATGAATTACAACATGTGTCGAATCGGGAGCTACCTTGGCCAGCGCATTTTCAACTGAATCCGAACGCTCTGCACCACCAAGGGCAACCTCCACCCCGAGCACCGCGAGATTGGGACCAAACTTTCCAAGAAACTCATCTTTATCCTCAGGCGAAATAACGATAATGACTTGCTTTACGTCATGCCGTTTCAAAAACAACTCCGCTGAATACAACCATACGGCCTTCCGCTTAAGCAGCGCAAAAGGTTTCTTGTAATTCGGATCACGAAATCGACTACTTTTACCCGCAGCAGCGAGAATCACTGAAAACTTTGGCATGTTACCTTCGCTTTCATTTTAAGTTCGAAAAAAATAACGCTTGTGAGACTAGAGGAGCAAATCCAACCCATCAAGTCCCAAACAACTAGGAACTTGCAGTTTTAAATTAATCGGTGACGGATTTCATACTAGCTCAAAGTCCGGCCATCGTTATCTGAGACCCAGAGATTTGGAACACCCCAAACTTCCCGCTGCTTACGATATCCGCACGACCCCGTCAATTTGCAAATCGCGATGCGAAGTCTCAAGGTTTCGACAACTTGTAGACTTTCCCCAAAAGGATCAATTTCTCTGGACCCGATAAATTAAGCACGCCGCGGTAACAGCAATTGTCTTTTACCTTACGTATTCCCATTTAATAACCGAAGCGACTGTGCACCCTAAGCTTCGTATCTATTATTAGCCTGGAGTTCAGCAAAACGATGGCACAGATCTCTCCCAAAGCATGTCTGTTGGTGCTTTTTATATTAATCCAGTATTCTGGCCCGACAAAAACGGTACGCGCTGATCAGTCGACCTCTGTAATTTCAACGGCGATACTCTTCGGCCGGGGCGATCCCAATTCCGCTCGACTTGCACAACTCGCCGATCAAGCACTAAATTCAAACCGGGTCCCCGTTGGAATTAATGGTGGGGGTAACGACCTATCTGAGCCAACCAACCCACTAAGGGAGCCAAGCCCTAAACAACCACTTCTGGAAAACACCCCTACCTTAAGAGACAAATCATCTTTGGAGAATTCAATTGCGAACCGATTGGACCAGAGTCTCCAGACCTTTCAGCATGGATTTAAAAACACAAACCGGCAAATCCAGCCGGTAATCCGATCATTTGAGAAATTGATTCAACAGAGGTTTGAAGAAACCATCAATGATGTTTGGAAGCAGCAGATCTTCCCACAACTCAATTCCCTGAATTCCCAACTACGATCTACGCTCTCCGATCAATTCAAGCAGGCAAAATTGCCGGCAATCGAAGATCGTTCCCCAATTCGACTACCAAAATCTCCGCGTATTTCAATCGATTCAGTAATTCTCAACAACGTGCAGTTAGTACTACTGCCTGCTGAAATCCATGACGATTACTGGCAGTACTATCAGGATTGCGATCGCTGGGGCGTGACATTTTCTGAGCTCGAAGTAGCAAACCAGAAAGCTTACGAAATGCAAATCTCCAGGAAGCAAAACACTATCCAAGCAACTCAAATTGGTTACCGAGCGCTCAAAAAAACCGAGGAGCTAGAACTGCCGACTCCAGAATTAAATAATTTTTTGGTGAATCGTTTCCTGCAATTAGCCAACGAATTTGTAATTGACTCGGTTGAACTTGCTAGATTGGCAACGATCTCACTGGAAAGGTTAAATGGCTCAATCAATCAATCAGTCGATGTCCTCGAATTTAACGCAGTTGAATCCTTCACAACTGAATATCGGTTGTTCAAGGCTGAGGATACCCCCAAAGTCAGAGTTACGAATCAATTTGATATCCTTGCATTGGGCTTTGGCTGCATCTCAAGGGTAATTAAAAACTCGGAAGCGATAGATGAGAGCGATTCAGACGACTCAACTTCCAACTCTCTTCATCGCTCTCCATCGAAAAGCATCTCTGAATAAACATGCTTTGGGAACAGAAAAAGTTAAGTACTTGCCCTCCATCCTTTGAAGCAACCGAGAGGCTCTTCTTAATAACAACCCGCTGGTAAGACCCCAGGATTGGGAGAAATGTTTGGGAAGGAGTCGCCGGAAGGCACACTCGCCCCTGGCTTAGCCGCATCTCATAACGCAAAAAACCAAGTTTCCTCGGCGGATGAGTAAAATCGCGAAATTTCTTGGGCAGGCTATTTTTGCAAATTGGCGGCAGTCTATCTCGACTCCTGTTGGTGTGTCGCGATAGGTTCAGCAATTTTCAGCGAGAGTTTTTAGAGACTTATTGGCCGAAACCGTTCTAGAAACTTGGTTTTAAACGCCGCCACTTCGCAGAAGCCTGCGTTAGCGTTAAAATTGTCACCGCTAACTATAATGGAGAACGTAACCGTTAAATTCTATTCAATCGTTATTTAGCGTCTTTTGCTGACGAAAGCTGTTGGATGGAATCAAATTTTCTACCTTCAGCGGGCTCAGACTCCGATACCAACCAATGGAGCACGTTTGATCGGATCAAACGGCAGGAATACTATCATGGAAGATAGATTTTCCAGTATTTCCTCGCTCTTTGTCGGTTTTTACAATACTAGTAACAATTAGAGGCCACTCTTTTAAGAGTGAACTGGCCTATCAATACAAGGATTTTTTGACTCAGCTAAGTTTGACCCAGAGCGATTAGGCACTCGGGTCACATCGGTGCATCAGGTAGTAATGATATTTAGGACTACGTAGCGCCCGTAAATGAGGCAAAATCGAGGGTTTTTGGTAGCGTATCGTCAGTTCTCAAAATACAATTAGTGTTGGAGGTCATTGATGACCAAGTTAACCATTACAGGGCAAGGCAGGGCTGTGCGATTCCGGAACGCACATTCCTTCGAAATCATTTCGGTGTTGGAGTTCGTTATGTCCAAGTGCTCGACCAAAGTCGCGCTTAGAGGAATGTTTGTTGCTTTGCTGGCCATTGGCTTGCAAACAACTGGTGCCAATACATCGTTCGCAGACGATTCTGAAGAATCCAAGTCAGCGACGAACACTGCCAGAATGGCGACATTCGATAATGCGGGGGAAACACACTTCGCGTTAAGTCTAAAACCTCAGATCACCAGCGAGACTGAGCGTGCCAGTAACGTTGTTGTTTACATTGACACCTCTGCAAGCCAATCTGGTGAGTTTAAGCGGGATTCAATTGCCGCGCTCAAGCACATCATCAAGAACTTGAATGCGGACGACCTGATTCAGATCGTTGCGGTAGATCTTGATCCAGTCCCAATGACAAAAGGCTTTGTCGGCCCTGATTCAGAGGATCTAAACACAGCTTTAGGAAATCTAGACGAGCGAGTTCCACTCGGTTCGACTGATATGGAAGCAATGCTGATTTCGGCATCAAAGGCATTCCCGAAAGAAACACAACGAAACAATAACGTCATTTACATTGGTGATGGAGTCAGTCGTGGAAGCTTGCTTCATTCCGAAATATTTGGTGAACTCATTTCCGGATTAACCAAAAATAAAATTTCGGTTTCAAGTTTCGCGATTGGTCCTGCACGAAACAACGAGATTATGGCTGCGTTGGCGAACAACACCGGCGGCAACCTTTTCATCGACAGCGACGAACGAGATGTCCGCGAATCAGCGATTGGCTTGGTTCAAACTATCCACGGAACGGTCCTTTGGCCTGTTTCTGGACAGTGGGATGAGTCGGTTTTGGAAAGTTACCCAAGTCAGTTTCCGCCACTCCGAACGGACCGAGACAACATTATCTTAGGAAGCATCGCCGATCGAAGCAACGTAGCTCTCCAGCTTTCTAGCATCGCGAATGGCAATCAACAGACTATCACTTGGCAAATCAACCCAGAAAATGCCAATGCTGAATTCTCGTTCCTTCCAGGCATGATCGAGGACGCCCGCAAGAATTTGGGACTGACTTTACCAACGATCGGTTCTGAAGGACTTCGCGAGTACGCACGTGTTCGAATGGCAGAAGCGAATCGCCTGAGTGATCTCGGTGAAACCGCATTGGCCGCAGGTGATCGAGAAACAGCGCGCAAACTAGCGTCTGCTGCAATTAACCTAAGTGCAGACCCTGCGAACACGCAAGCCGACCTTTTAGCGATGGCTGCAACTTACAAAGTCCAAGAGGACGACGATCCGTTTGGAACTTCAACCAAGACTGAGCCTGCCCCTAAAGCAGCCAAGCCTCCTGTTGAAGAAACTTCTAACGCGATACCGGCTGTGGAAACTCCAGCTGCACAACCAGCCGGCGGAACAGCCATCACTCTTCCAATGGCAGTCGAAACACCCGACGGCGGATTGAGAATGATCCAAGAGGGTAGTGATGAAATTGGCCAACTGCTTAAGGATGCTAAGGGTGGATCAACTGATCTTCTTCTGACCGAAGAGCAGCGTGTTGCAATTATTAATCAAAAAATCACTCAGCAGGTTCAATACGAGTCGAAGCAAGCTCGGAAAGAACTGCGAACAAACCCGGACATTGCGATCGAGCGTTTAAAGAACATGCTCGAAATCATTGACCAAACGACAGATCTTTACCCTGACACGCGATCTACCCTGCGACACTCAATCGAATCCAGTTTACTTTCCTCACGGCAGGAAAAGATTGCCTTCGACGATCGTCAGGCACTCGCGGACATCAACATTGCAACTGCTGGTCAGTTGAAAATGGAAGCTGACCGCATCGCTCGCAGCCAGGAAGAGGTATCGGAATTAATTAATCGATACAACTCGCTACTAAGGGAAGGCCAATACAGCGAATCTTTGGCCGTCACCGAGACTGCTATCCAGATGGCTCCGTACGACCCGGCTGTGATTGTTTCCAACGCTAATGCTCACTTCGCTAAGAACTACGCCGAGGTAATAGAATTACGTCGTCAAAAGGAATACGCGTTCCAATCATCGATGTTCTCAATCGAACAGGCAACGATTCCATTCCCGGGCGACCCGAAGAATATGATGATCTGGCCAGATGCTGACGAGTGGCGAGAGAAAGTTATTCGACGTAAGAAGTATCAGAACATTCGTTTGACTGGAAGCGCGACGGAAGAAAAAATCCTTGAAGCTCTCAACGAAACTGCGGACTTAAACTTCGACGAAAGGCCGTGGAGTGAAGTTGAAGAAGAGCTCGAAGTCAAGTACGGAATCAATATCGTACTAACGACCTCGGCATCTGACGACTCTCTGACAGAAGATGAATTGATCACCGAAAACCTGAGTGGCATCCGCTTCAAAAATGCTCTTCGAATTATGCTCGAGAAGTACAACGCAACCTTTGTTGTCAAAGACGAAGTACTCAAGATCATCTCTCTTGATGACGCAGAAGACGTGAAGTGGTTCGTTACCAACGTATACAACGTCGGAGACCTCGTTGCCCCCAAGACCTCAGCTGGAGGCATGATGGGCGGTATGGGCGGCGGCATGGGCGGTGGCGGATTCGGCGGCGGTGGAATGGGCGGCGGTGGAATGGGCGGCGGCGGCATGGGCGGCGGCATGGGCGGTGGAATGTTCTGTGTTCAAGACACAGAAAAAGTCAGCCTCGTGACCGAGAAACCTGCCTCAGTCGACAGAAAACCGCAGGCGATTGTTTTGGCGGACATTAACGACCCGCAAATCGCTTGGAGTAATTACTTCGGCGAAACTTTTGCCAACCAAGCGGATGTACGAGCGACTGCCCGCAAATTAATGAAAGAGAAAAATGCGGACCAAGCGGTTACCATGCTACTTGCTGCAATCCAGCATGATCAGTTTCAGCCTTGGATGCACGAAGCTCTCGTACTGGCGATGCAAATCTCTGGTCGCCCTCAGGCCGACATCGAGCGGGCGCTAATGTCCGCGGTGGACATGTCTGAAGACGACAACGACGTTTTAATTGCGGCACAATACATGGCTCGCAACGGGATGGAAAAACGAGCAATTCGACTTCTCAAGGGCTACGCACTGAATAACCCAACACGAACGGAACCGTTTGTGATTGGTCTGCGTGCCGCTCAAACCATCGGCGATGTAGAAGCGATCAAATGGGCCACAACCGGTGTCCTAAGCCAGGAATGGCCTGACCACCCGGAAATCGTTCGACAAGCTCAATTCGCTGCAACCGCAATTCTAAATAGCTACCGGGAAAACGGTCAGACGGATGAGTTGGCCGCTTTCGAAACCAAGCTACAAGAAGCTAAAGAACGCGATTGCTACATCGAAGTCAGTTGGACTGGCGATGCCGATCTGGATCTTTATGTTGTCGAGCCAGGTGGAACCACCTGCTCACGTTTAGCAAAACGGACGCGTGGTGGTGGAATTTTGATGAGAGATAGCTTCTCTCCAAAGGCCGGAGCATCGGGCGTTGTTTCTGAGAAGTACATTCTTCCCAAAGGTTTTGCAGGTGACTATCGGTTAGTGATCAAGCGAGTTTGGGGAACTGTGACTTCGGGTAAAGCAACCGTTGCCATCCATAACCACTACAATTCGCCTCGTGCAGCTTCGATGACGAAACAAGTAGAAATCGACGACAAAGGAGCAATGGTTCTATTCGCCCTCGATCAAGGCCGACGGACTGAATCTCTCGAAGATCACGAAATTGAAACCGTCGTTCGAAACCAGATGATTGCAAACAGAAATGTTCTTGCTCAAGAGCTTTCAGAAGGCTATTCATCGGGTGCGGCAAGCGACTACTTCGGCGGTCTGCTCTCCGGAGTAGCCAACGGTAATCTTGCTGGACCACTCAACGGTCAACTTGGAAACCGTGGTGTCGTTGGCTACCAGCCAATTATTACTCAAGTTCCAGAAGGAACGTTTTTCACCGTGAATCATGCCACAACGGCAGATCGTCTTCACGTTTTAATCAGCGTTTCTCCAAACTTCAACTCGATCCAGTCGGTCACGACGTTTAACATCCTCGGCGACGCTGACACAGCTTCAGGCCTATCCAACAGCGGTGGTGGCGGTGGTGGCGGCGGTGGCGGTGGCGGTGGCGGATTCGGCGGTGGCGGTGGCGGTGGTTTCCAGTAAACCCCTGCTTTGTCATTATCAAGGAAAACCAAAAGCCGCTCTATTTTTTAGAGCGGCTTTTTTTATTTGTCGGCTTTTGATTCCCCATCAGTATTCAACATCAAGATTCGGCAAAGCCTCTCTAAAACCATTGGGCTAATTATCCAGTAAAACTTTTACTGGCTTACCTTCACAGATCTTCATAGGCCGGCCGATCGGCGTATCAAGCTCATTTTGAAAATTTATTCCCATGGAAGAGAACACGGTCGCGTGGACATCCTCGATTGGACGAGGTTGCTTGATTGAAGCTTTGGGCGCCGCACCACGCGTTGGATTTGGATCAGTTTCACCTACCACGCGTCCCCCTTGAATTCCACCTCCCGCCAAAGCAATACTAAATCCATGCGGCCAATGATCGCGCCCACCCAGCGGATTGATCCACGGAGTTCTACCAAACTCTCCACCACAGACGACCATTGTTGAATCCAACAAATCCCTCTTTTTCAATTCCTTGATTAGAGAGGCATAGGCTGGATCAAGAATACTGATACGCTCCGCTTGTATCTCATGGTTGTTAACATGCGAATCCCAACCAGTTAAAGTAACCTCCACGCACCTTACGCCTGTCTCAATCAGTCTGAGTGCTGCCAGGCAACTTCGACCAAACGGGGTATCTCCAAATTGAGATCTCTCAGATTCCGAGACCTGGCTGACATTAAAGGCTTTCAACTGATCCGAAGACATCATCCGAATCGCGGCATCGAGGTTGGAATTCCCCAGCGAGTCGCCGACAATCAAATTATTACTACGATTTTTCAAAAACTGGCGGTCAGCGAATTTCAACTTTTCCAATCGGCTTAATTGGCGTTTAGCTTCAACTCGCGCTGACACATCGGGAATCGGCTGAACAGGATCGAAGACTTTGAAAGCGTCAAATTGGTCGCCAAGATAGCCACCCCGTCCAGGCATATTGCTGGGCAAAATCGAAATGTGGCGGGGGATATCAATCTGCCGATCATGCTCATGATTTAATTGGTGACAGATAACACTTCCAATGGACGGATGCACTAGTGTTGGATCTGGCCGAAAGCCAGTCTTGACGTTGTAGACAGCTCGCTCGTGGTCGCCTTCTTTACTAGTCACAGAACGTATGAGCGAGATGTGATCCATTTGCTCCGCAACCTGCTGAAGTCCATCCCCTAGCTTGATATCTTTGACATTAGTCTTGCGAGCCTTACTTCCACCGGCAATCTCAGTGCCTTCGTGAGGGTCGAAAGTCTCCAACTGACTCGGGGCTCCCTCAAGCCACAAAACAATTAATGATTTAGCCTTTTCTCTTCGGTCGGCTTCGGCGTTTCTGGCCAGACGCGTGGCCAATGGGGTTAGCCAGGAAAAGCCACTCAAACCTGCCATTTTCAACAAAGAACGACGGTGGAAGTGGTTTTGTTGTTTTTGAAGCAAATTTGTAGGGTTCAGCATTTTATCACCACGCTCTCCGACTTAATAAACTCATGGCAGTTACAGATGTTGCTTCGGTTTCGACCACCAACATTTGAAGTTGCGATGATGAATTCAAACTAATGACTCCATCGAAATTCAGCACTATTTAGCAATGACCAGTATAAATCAATAACTTCCTCACTACGTTGATCACGGCTTTGTTTGCTAATCCAATTCACTGCTTGGTTTCTCTCGTCTTCATTTGGATGCCGAGTCAACGTCGTCAAGTAGATCACATCGACAGTAGTATCAATGTCGGGTGATAAACTCGCGAGGTGAGACGGCGCGTTAAGGACATTCTCTAATCGCTCACCCACCATCTCGCCGTTTAACAACAACAACCGTTGAGTTACGGTCTCGCCACGGTCGCTGAACTCATCTTCTCCCGGATCACCAAATCGATTCACAAATTCATTTTGCTGACCAAATTTCATCAGTCGCGTCGTTATGTGCGAGCCAGAATTGATAGTCGTCAGGCTCGTTGATTGACCAATTGCACCAGCAACCTGCTCTGGACGCAGGCGTAACATCGGAAAAACAGCAACCGCATCTTCATGACTCTGCGTGATAGAAAAATCCGCAGCGCTGTTTAATCTCATCGCCTGCGTCGTTCCAATCACTCGAATTAAACGATGTATATCATAACCATGACTAACAAAATCACTGGTCAAAATTTCCAATACCTTTGGAAACGGCCCACCAAGTGGAATTTCGTCGATCGGGTTTACCAACCCCCGTCCGAACATGATCGCCCAGATTCGGTTAACAGTTGCTCGCGCGAAAGGGCGATTTTTTTCATGAGTTACCCAATTAGCAAGTCTCATCCGCTGATTTGATTCTTTTCCATCCAACTCTGAGTTAAAGGGAACCGCCGGAACAACCACGGAAGCCTCATCCTCATCAAGCAATTGGTATTCGTAGGGAATGTGCTCCTCTATATCTCGAATACCAAGTAGCGAACTCTCCACATCACTAAAGAATGCGGCAAGAGAATGAAAGTCGCGCTGAGTTCCGCTCCGCAAATCGTCCGCTTCTCCCAACTCCACTGTATCCAAAAAATCATCATGGCATTGCAAACAGTCAATCCGCATTCCCAGAAAAGCGCGAGAAGTCCGACCTGCCAAAAGCACAGGATCAGGCTTGTTGCTTTCCTCCCCTTGCGTGATTGTCCGCGTATAAAAATTAACTGCCGGGGTATCTGTCCACAAACCCTCCTCCGTCAAGATCTCTGAGACTAATTCATCGTAAGGCCGGTTCAAATGCAACTGATCCGAAAGCCAACTCACGAATCGACGACGACGAAAAATCAAGAAGGGACCGTCCTCAACACCAACTAATGCACGCGTCAACCGCTCTGCAAGATAATTACTGGTTCTACGATCTTCCAAAAGCCGAGCCAGCCACCAGTCAATTTGGTCTGCTTCAGGCTGAGATTCAAATTCCCGAATTTCCGCTAGTGAGGGAATTGTCCCTGCAATCCCCAGCGATATACGGCGAGCAACCAGAAGATTATCAACTTGATCAGCAGGAATCAGATCACCCGTTACCCAATCTTCCGCGAATGCAGTGTCAATCGAGTTTGCTACCACAGCAACATCCGCCAGAGCCACCTTGGTGGCTTTTGAAGGCTTGGGGAGAGTAATCTTTTCAACTCGCGTCAATGCAAATGAAAGCGCAGCGATTCCGCCAAAAACCAAGGTCAAAAAAAATAAATCCTTCTTGATCGTAATTGAACGCATTCGCAATCCCTACCAGGATTTAAATATTGTCGCTAATTTCTAGCTAAACAACGCTCCTGCCTTCCGCCGACGGCGGCTTGCATTAGACCTAAATGTCCATTGAAGATTTTAATCTTATCCGAAACAAACTTCCCAAGTAGCGGGTTTGGTTATCTAGCTGCCCCCATTATACTCGACGAACGATCCAACAGTTTTTCATACTCCACAAAATATCAAATGCAGTTCTTTTAATCGTTCATTTTATATGACCAATTCAAGTGATTTTGATAACCAAGGCGAGCAACGTCAGCAGGAGTGGGCAAATCTACCGAATCGGAATGTTCAAAACTCTCATAGTTCCACAGAACCCGCCACCAATGAAAAAGACCATCATTCGCATCAAACCAGCATAACCTGCGACGGCGTTTTGTCATGCGTCGAACCCTCCCCGCGGAAGAGTTGGCCCTTTCGATTGATGGACGCATTTTCAACCTGTGCATCTCGTATCTTTGGAATCGTTAGTATTGTTATTTTACTTGCGATAACGGCGAGTATTCCAATCTTGCAATTCATCAGCTTTGGATATTTGATCGAAGTCTCTGGAA
>CALKNI010000057.1 GCA_938091115.1 uncultured Pirellulaceae bacterium
ACGCCCAAGCAAACAGCATAATTGTAAGCAACGGCGGGAGTAGGATTCCCAGTCCTCTAAGCATTGCAATCCGGAAGGGGTTAAATGACCTGCGAAACCATCCGGTCTTGGTAGAGGTTTTCTTTCTATCATTTGATTTAACAGCGGAATTTTTCCGAGTCGATTTGTCTTCTGAGTTCATTAAAATCGGCAATCAGCAAACGGGTGGATGCAAACAGGTATGAGGCAGTGGGTTCAGAAACAGGCAGTGAACTTCGAGGCGGTGGACATGCCGTCTTCTTAGTTTAACTGACGCGAGCGCCTCTCGCGATGACACCTACGTAAACTTTCTGGACTCCAGAGCGAATTAAAATTCGGGAAATTTCATTCGCCGTTGCTCCCGTTGTCATGACATCGTCAATTAAGAGTACGTTTTTGCCTTGAATTAAAAGTGGGCGATTAACACTAAAAGCATTCTGAACGTTTTTTTCACGCAAGGTGTTCGCGAGTAATCCTTGCTTTTTTGTGCTGCGTTGGCATTTTAGGATTGCCGGATTAAACTCAAGATTGACGGCGCGAGCAATGGTCTCGGCAAGCATTTCCGCGGCTTGAAACCCTCGCTTGAATCTTCGCCACCAATGCGTGGGGACTGCGGTAATCAGGTCGATGTTATCAACAAAATTCGCCCCAACTAATTGATTTGCCAGTAAGTTTCCAAGCTGAATTGTCAGTGGTTCGTCGTGCTGATTTTTCATTCGAATGACCAAATTCTGAAGTTGGCCTTGATAGTTTCCAAGTGAATTTGCACGTGTGAACCGAAAATTTTTCTTAAAGCAATGGGCACATCTCTTCCCCAAAGGCGATTGTTGGCTCAGGTGGACTCCGCAGGTCCAGCAGGTGAGGCATTTATGACGAACCAATTTTGAGAGACACTGGTCACACCAATGGCTCTTCAGCAAAGATGCTAGTCGGTCATGTCGGTGGACAGGTGCAGCAAGATTTTCACGCAGTTGATGTTGTTGAACCTCAGTTTGGCTGATTCCAGATTGGCAGTTTGCGCATTGAGGCGGGAAACAGAGAGTGCGCATTTTAGATTTGATTTCTAGCATGCCATCGTCCGTGTTTGGATGAGTGGTTCGCTTGCGAAACTGCCGCTCCGATACTTAAGTTTGGATTGTTAGACGCGGATGAGGAGATGTCAATCAGGAGATCCTAGTATTTCGAATCGGTTGCCTCATTAATCCTCGAATTGCCCTAGATAGCCCACTTAGACCGGGTTGGAGGACCAAGGGGGGAAATCGGCTCTCTGTTGTTTTCGCTAGCAGGCGCAGAGAGGCTAAATTACAAATTGAAAGAAAGTTGCAGTCGATTGAAAACGTTGGGCAATCTACAATCTCAGAGGAATTTTTAAATCTTAAGAATGCTAGAATTGACGGTTAAAAAAGCAAAATAATGACAATCGTCGATCGCTATTTACTATCTGTCTTTTTGAAGACATTTTTAATTTGCTTCGCCAGCTTCTTCGGACTTTTTCTGGTCATCGACGGCACCGGAAATGCTGATGAGATATCGGCGATCGCCGCATCAGATGGGTTGTCTTCGGCGATTTTTGATCGATATTACCCGCAGTGCGCCGCCCGTTTCAATGAACTCGCCGGGGTGTTTATTTTAGTTGCGGCCATTTTTTCAATTAGTCTGTTGCAACGGAATCGAGAAGTCACAGCAATCGAAGCCGCTGGAATCAGTAAGATGAGGATTTTTAAGGTCATTTTTGTTGCGGCATCAATAATTATTTTGATGACTATTGTGAGCCGTGAAGTTCTGATTCCCAAAGTTGGCGACCGATTAACCATGGATTGGCAGGAATGGACAGAATGGAAGACATCGTTGGCACCTACGAAAACATTCGATGAGAGGATTGATTACAAAACAGGAGTTGCCTTTTCAGGGGCGTGCCTTTTACTTTCGAAAGATGGGATCTTGGAACCGCAAGTGAGAATCCCAAGTGAGCTAGAAGCGGGGTTCGATAAAGTTAAAGCCGAAAGTGCTTATTTTGAGGTGGCGGAGTCAGGTAGGCCTTCGGGGTTTCGTTTTCACAAAGTCAGTTTTCCGATGGGGATGCATGAATTGAATTCGGTGGAAAGCGAGGGGGGAGAGACTATCGTCTACACCCCGCAGGATTTTGAATGGTTGCACAACAACCAGTGCTTTGTTGCTACAGAACTTAATGCTAAAAAGATGCTGGTCAGCGCTGATGCCAAATATAAATCAACTCCTGAGCTGATTGTTGATCTGAAAGCGCCCAAAAAACGGAAAGCGGATGAGCTGGCAGTCGTGCTCCACTCAAGATTTTTGAAGCCGGTGATGGATTTTACGCTACTCTTATTTGGGCTGCCTCTGGTCATTCGCAATCTTGAAAAGAATATTGTTTCAGGAGTTTTAGCGGGTGTGGGGGTTATCGTCTTATTCCTGTTGTTAGAATTGACCTGTCACTCTTTGGGTGCTACAGGAATCATTGCATCCCCCGCGCTTTCCGCCTGGTTGCCATTGTTGATTTTGTTTCCTGTTTCATTGATTTTTATGCGCGATCTCTCACGTTGAATTTTCACTCAAATATGATTTTGAGCACACGTTTATGTAGCTTAAATTAGATTTTTACCAATTAGAATTGTTTTGGGCCTTGGGATTGAATTTGCTGATAGAGGAGTTCGGGATGAGGATATCAATCTGTGCTGCGCTGGTCTTTACGGTTGCTGCTGTTCTCGGATGCGATGAAGGGCAGCTGTCGGACAATGAGATTGCGCAAGTGGCTCAAAATGAAAAAGTGAAGGCAGCACTTGAGAACCAAGGGCGGCAGCCATTAAGCAAACCGCCGGAATTGGAGGAAAGACCAGCGGAACCGGTTGCAACTGAGAGTACAGAGACGTTATTGGTGGCCACCGAGGTTTTGGAAGCTGCGGTGAAATCAGCCAAAGCTGAAAACAAGGCGGTGCTCGTGCACTTTACTGCGGACTGGTGAGGGTGGTGTCACAAACTCGAGGAGTTCCTCGTGAATAACAGCTCTTTGTTCGAAGACAATTACCAGATTGTTGCGATTGCGACTGACAAGATGGAGGGTGGCCAAGCAATGTTCGATCAAATGAAAAAGGAGCGTTCCGGCGGTATGCCATGGATTGTAATTCTTGACGGTGACGGGGAAGAGCTGATTACATCGGTTGGACCAGAAGGTAATATTGGATGTCCCGTTCAGCCTGCTGAAGTCGATTATTTCGTGACAATGATCAAATCATCTTCCTCTTCAGACGAGCAGCGTCTGGACGAAATTCGCGAGGCCTTAGTGAAACGCAAGAATAACTAACGGGCGATGTTGGTTAAGCATTCATCAAAAATTCAATGCGTGACATTTTTGGGGCGAGGCATTGGGGGTCGCCGCGGTGAAGCTAGACATTGAGATGTGGGGTTGCTTGTTGAAGTAACTCCGCAGTTGCGGCGGCGCAGAAAAAAGGTTTTTCCAAATCGATTTTATTTCCTCTAAAATCAGCCACTGAGGCCCCTGCTTCGCGGGCGATTAGCCAGCCAGCAGCAACATCCCATTTGGCGAGACTGGTTGCCCAGTAGCCATCAGCACGCCCACATGCGACGTAACATAAGTTAAGGGCAGCGGAACCGAGTCGGCGAATGCTGCCAACGTTTTCCAGCATGTTCAAAAATCGGACGACTTCCGGATTGGTTCGTGTCATGCCGCGAGGGAAGCTGAATACAAACAAAGATTTATCAATCTCCTTGCAGCCGCTGGCGTGAATGGGCTCGCCATTTAATTTCGCCCCCAATCCCTGCGATGCCCAGTAACATTCCTTGAGAACGGGGTCCAAGACGGTGCCAACGAGTGGGGTTTGGCGATGATACAAGGCAATGGAAACGGCAAAGGACCTGAGGCTGTGAACGTAGTTCGTCGTCCCGTCGAGAGGATCGACAATCCAGCAAAAATCTGAATGGGGTGGTGCAGAGGATTCGCCGGTTGTTTCTTCTCCGATAAATTGATGGTCTGGGAATTCGGATTTCAAGAAATCTTGAATTACTTGCTGAGATTCAAGATCCGCCTGTGTTACTAAATCTCGGAATCCTTTTTCCCGGGTCGTAGTTTTCCCCATCCAATTTAAAAGAACTTGACCGCCTCGCTTGGCTGCTTCGCGACTGGCCACTGAATATATTTCCAGTTCATCGGGGCTGATTTTCATGAATGAGTTTCTGTAGTTAGGCTAGGGAATGTTTAGGCTAGAGTAGTTAGATTAGGATTCGAGTGTAGGGTCGTGTTCGCTGACGGCTGATTTAAATTCAGTTGGTAGTATGTTCGTCTCACAGCAAAAGCAAACTGACGAGACTTGGCCGTCATTGGCGGTTGTAGCTTGAATCCGGGAGCAGGGAAAGTAGATTGGAGGGGTGTTGCAGTACGGTATGCGTTAGAAGGCGGAGCGAGCGGATGTTGCGAGGAACGGAAATTCTCTTTAAAGGCCAAGTTCAGGGAGTCGGATTCAGGTACACGGCGAAGCAAATCTCCCGTCGATTCGACGTAGTTGGAACGATTGAAAACTTGCCTGACGGTCGGGTCAAACTGAGGATGGAAGGTGAACTCTCGGAAATCGAGGGGTTTTACGGGGCTTTACTGGAGCAAACCCCTGGGTCCGTTACGGATGCGGAAAGAATCGGAAAACCCTATCGGGGTGAGTTTACGGGCTTCGAAATCATCGGTTGAATCAGCGTATTCGGAACCATTGAACCTCCCTTTGCCCTACTCTGACATTTGCAACCACTCTTCCTTTGAAGAATGTGAACAATGTGAACATAATATCCGTAAGCACAAGGATATATCTCTTTCCTGTGTAATCGTGCCGTAATTTTCAATTGGCTTCACTAATAAGACGACAACAGCATGACTAGCGTCCCCTTTCTCATTGCTCAGAACATTAAAGTAACCAACTGGTTGACACCCGTCTGGCTAGTTTCTTTGGGCATCACGATCGGCTTCATCTTTGTACTGTTGATGATGGCCAAGATTCTGATTTTTCAGCGGGTCAAGTTTTTCAACACGGTCAGCGAGGATTCCCGGAAATTTGTAATTTTCGGTTTGCTAACTGGGGGGCTTTATTTTGGTCTTTTTACATGGTTTCTGTCTTGGAAGACCGGTAATGTTTTCTCATCTGAATCCATCATGCCACTCTGTTTTGCGTTTCCAATATCTATGTTTGTTGGATTCGGTGCGTGGCGACTGATTGCTAGGCGAATGATTGGTGAGACGTCCGGACTTTTCCGTGAGGGATTCCTCAGTTGGGTGAATAAAGTCTGTGTGGCGATGGTCGCGTTTACCATTCTTGGATTTATTCTTGCTTCTTACAACGGATTTGGTTTTATCAAATTTGTTGATCAGCCCAACGAATTAGTTCAATCTTTGACACGCCTTCCGTTTACCGGAAGGTTTGAGAAATCGTTCACCGTGCCCGCGTCGACGACTGCCGATGGTGGGACTGGAGTGGACGTTGGTTTCGACGGTGCGGAATTGAAGATCTTTGGGATTCAAACCAATGAACGATTGGACATGGCAGTTTATCCTATCGATGAAGCCGCGACGACAGGCATTGTCGATATTCAGCCGGGTTCTGATGAGATGATTTTGAGGCAGCGAGTTGACGGGCGTGGGCCGATTCCGCTCGATCAGATCGATCAGCTTTATTTCCGATACATGGGAAAAGAGGGAACCGAGGCTACCGTTAATATCTCATGGCTGGTAACACCAATTTACCAAGAGGTAGGAGTGGTACCCAGCGTCGCTGTGCTTGTGTTTGCGATCTATCTGCTTTACTTAACCTTTGCGACAATGTGTCCTAAGGTTTTTGCAATCGCTCATTCGACGTTTAAAACGGAAGTCAACCAACCGCTGTATCTGCTTATCTTGGTGATTGGAGCGTTGTTTACTGTCGGTTCGATTTATGTTCCGTATAACACTTTTGGTGAGGATATTAAGATGTACAAGGATTCGGGGTTAACCCTTATCCGAGTCCTTGCAATTTTCCTTGCAATCTGGGCGGCCAGTAAGTCGGTTGCCGAAGAGATTGAAGGGCGCACCGCATTGACGGTGCTTTCTAAACCCGTCGGCCGGAGGCAGTTCATTTTCGGGAAGTTCACCGGGATTTCTTTAGCGATTGCGGTGATGTTTATCGTTCTCGGGTTGTGGTTCGTAATCTGGACTTCCTACAAGCCCATTTACGATTATCAAGAAGCTTCGAAAGGGCTGTGTGAATGGCCTCAGTGTTTTCTCGAGTCAGTCCGGGTCATTCCAGGTGTGTTTCTTTGCTTTCTCGAGGTCTTGATTTTCGTCGCGATCAGCGTTGCGATTTCAACCCGATTCGGAATTCTCGCAAATTTCTTGATTTGTTTTTCAGTCTATGTGCTTGGGCATCTGACACCGCTTCTAGTCCAGTCGTCCCTTGCTGAATTTGAGCCAGTGGTTGTTTTTGGAAACTTGATTGCGATTGTGTTTCCAGTGCTCAACCACTTTGATATCCAGGCAGCAATCAACACGAATTCCGTGGTGCCTTATTCGTACATGGGTTGGTCAATCATTTACACTTTTCTCTATGGTGGAATGGCCATGCTTTTGGCATTAGTGCTGTTTGAAGATCGAGATCTTGCTTAGTCATTGAACTCATTTGATTGACGTCGTGCTGTAGAGTCGTCGTGGCGGGAAGCTGTGTTTGCGACTACAGAGTTGGTGATCTTGTGATGGATAACGGCCACGGTATTACCACTTCGATTTCACGAAATAGCGACCTAGATATCAGAATGCGTAGTGCCTGACTTCAGCTTCGTAACCCCGCATCGACAACCTGTTTCCAAGCCAGTGGTTTCTAGGCAGCCTTGCGGTGTTGATCGTCTTGAACGTTCAGCGGGAACGGGAGCAGCGTTGGAGGTATATGAGACATTGTTTCCAATGACTGGGCTTCTGAAGTGTGCTCGCTCCAGCTATGTGCATCAATTGATTTGATCACGGAGTCCGCGATTTCAACTGCCTGTGCACCTTGTTGGATGCTCACTCGCGTAGTTTGAGATGTCTGAATCGCATTTAGCCAATCCTGTTGTTCCGCCAGAATAGCGTTTGTTTGCGGGACTTCAATCTCTGACATGGGAAGTATTTTTGAAAAGAGGTTTTCACGAATGAAAGCCTGTTGTTCAGGGGTTGTATCCAACAAATCGTACTTTTTATTTTGAATCCAAGTGGGAACTTTTACGAAAGTGACTTTGTTGGTAGCGAGGTCGGCGTTGGCAAATCCATCAGTACCAAAGATCTGGAAATTTCTTTGAGCTTGAAAGCTGCAACGTGAAGCAGTCAAGTTTGCTACGCCTCCACAGCTGAATTGTAAACGAGCGTTAGCGATATCTTCGTTGTGCCCGAACATTGAAACGCCCGTCGCGCGAGTCTCGACGAGTTTTCCTGAGAATATTGAATTAATGAGGTCGATATCGTGAATCATCAAGTCGTGAACGACTCCAATGTCAGTTGACCGAAAAGTGTACCCGCTCATTCGTGAGGCCTGAATGAATTTGGGTTGGCCTACCAATTTAAGGGCTGACTGAATTGCTGGATTGAATTGTTCGACGTGGCCGACTTGGACAACGCAATGGTTGTCTTCAGCGGTTCTGGCTAAGTCGTGTGCGTCAGTTACCGAATCAGTCAGTGGCTTCTCTATGAGCGTGTGAATTTTTGCATGGAGAAGTTCATTGGCAATCTTAAAGTGCATTCGAGTCGGCGTAGCAATGACAGCGGCGTCAATGTGTTCGATGAGCTTACGATAGTCGCTGACAACATTGACTCCAAACTCATCGATGATTTGTTGTTGCGCCGCTGGGCTGGGGTCTGCCACGGCGACCAAATCGACTTCTGTTTGAGTCTTAAGAAGACGTGTGTGAATTCTCCCCAAATGACCGGCGCCAATAACGGCAACTCGTAATTTTGTCACGCTGCTTTTCTCCTTAGCTCGCGTCCGCGACCATGGCGACCCGCTTGCGACTGGGCGACCGTTTCCAAGAAATGGCTTATCTCAGGAATTAAATAGTCTTTTGATTTTAGAATTTCCTCGCAATTGCTAAGCCCGACACGGGCTCGATACATCAATCGATACGCTTCATTGATCGCGTCAACCACGGGCTGTTCGAAGTTATTTCTGCGAAGTGCGACAATGTTGACACATCGAGGGCGAGCTGGACTTCCATCAGCCAGCATGTAAGGCGCGATGTCCTGCAGCACACGACTTGCGGCGCCTACGAATGTATAGCAACCAATCGCGCCGTAATGGGTGACGGCCACAGAACCGGATAGCGTTGCGTGGTGGTCAACATGAACGTGGCCACCGAGCATGGAGCCATGACCGATAATAACCCGGTCGCCAATAACGCAGTCATGAGCGATATGAACATTACCCATAAAATAGCAATCGCTGCCAACGCGGGTGTAATGATCTTCTTTTACCGTTGCCCGGTTAATCGTAACACACTCCCGAATTACATTTCGGTCACCGATAACAACTTTGGTTTCAGTGCCTCGATAACTAATATCCTGAGGTGCTCCGCCGAGAACAGCACCTGGGGAGACGATATTATCTTCCCCTAAAGTGACGTCACCAAGAATGGTCACGTTGTTAATTAGTTTTGTATTCCTACCGATTTTCGCTTTGGGTCCAATAACGCAAAATGGCCCGATTTCGACGCCAGGTGCGAGTGTGGCCTCGGGGTCAACGCAGGCTAAGTTCGACACTTTGGGTGCTGGTTCTTGTGTGTCCACTTGCTGCGTGCCTTGATTGGGGGAGTATATATCCACAGGAGTTCGTTTCAAGCTGATTTTCGAATGTAGTTAGTATGACCTATTTGCTGTAGTAGCGCGAATACCAATTGAGAGTTCAGTCGGTGGCCGCTTTTTGATGCGGTAAATTTTCCAATCAGGTCAGTCCCAGATAGGGAAAAATCACCAATCATATCTAGAAGTTTGTGTCGGGCACATTCGTTTTCGAATCGAACTTCGTTGTCGATCGGTCCTTCTGGTCCAAAAACGAGGATATCTTTGTAGCTGACTCGTTGCCCTAATCCCTTTTTTTGGAGTTCTTCGGCTTCCTCAAGAAGCACAAAAGTCCTTGCCGGTGCAATTTCTGATGCAAAAATCTGAGGTGTGACCTGAGTTTGGTAGGTCTGAGTTCCAATTGCTGGACACTCATAATGGAGTTGGTAGGCTAGCTCAAATTGATCTTGTTCAACCGGTTCTGCTTGAATCCAAGAATTTTCGTCACCGACCCGAATGTTAGAAGTAACGCGAAGGGTTTCTCGTTCAGCGTCCAGTTCGACCAGTTCTGTTTGGCTGAGGGCATCGGAGAACGCTTTGCTTGACCCATCATCCCCCGGCATTTCTGCGCGGGTAGCGTGGATTTCGCAATTGTCGATATTCAAACCAGCTAGTGCTGCGAGAACGTGTTCGACCATCTCAATGGGGCAGCCATCGGCAACCAGCGTTGTTCGGCGGGGACCGTTGATTCGGTTCTGAATAACGGCTGGAATCCTTGGTTGACCCGGAAGGTCGGTTCGCACGAAGACGATGCCACTATTGGCTTTCGCAGGTTGGAAGTTCAATTCGACGTCCCTGCCACTCCAGAATCCGTAACCGGAAACCGAGACGCTTTGGGAGATCGTAGTTTGTTTTCTGGGGAGAGCCAATTTTTTACTTTCGAGGGGGCGTGCGAGGAAGCGACTTCGTTTTACCGGTCTTCGAGTTACTTTTGAAAAGTACCACCGGAATTTTGCCCCATCGCGATCTGATTGACTCTGGCAATGACAATGTCTGTGATGTCATTTTGTGGAAGATAATAGATTACATTTCCATTAACTTTTTGCATCACTGATCTTGGATTGGCCGAGTCGATTTCACCTCGGTCGAATTTGAGAACTAGTTTAATTTGGTTTAGTTCGCAATATTGCTCAATGACTCCAGTGACTGTTAGATAAGTTTGGTAATGCAACTGAGCCTCGCGTCGCATTAACTCCCGCATTGTGTCTTTTTGATCGACTTCCATCTTGGCTGCTTGTTGAGCCAGTGCGGTTTCTTCACGCTTGAAATCCGCCGTGCCTGGCTGGAAACTTTGCTCTAACAACCTTGCCTTTTCCATTAAGGTTTTCTGAGCGGCCATTGAGGCTTCTTTGAATTTTTCAGCTTCAATTTTTAAGCCATTGAGTTGTTGCTCAAAATTGACATGGCTCTTGAAAATTAGGGGAATATCCACGATAGCGACTTTTTGTTGCGCCGATGTGGAAGATAAGTTTATCAAGGCGGTTACCGTGACAACGGTAAGAAAAGTTGCGATCCGTCGCTTATTGTTCACTTTCAGCACTCCTTGCTGTCGTGAGGGTTACTCGATTCGGTTTCGGAAATCCATTTGCCGAAGCCAGCCGGTTCGAGTTATCAGATTATCTTGTGGCAGACATTGTGCCGCCGATTGGGTTTTTCGTAAAGGGAGATTTGTGCGGAAAATATCTGCCAGCACTGAATAAACGGTCAAGCATTTAAAAATTGGTTGTAAATGTTTCTCGAAGCTCGGCTGCTAATTCTCCGTAACGGACATAGAATCCCCGTGAAATCATGACTAAATAGACATTGAGTCCAAGAGAGATTAGCAGCATTACGTAAATGAAAAAGGTGGAACTTTTTGTAGAATTGATTGGTTTCGAATCTGTGGCTTCTAGGGGATTAGTTACGTCGCTGGAAACATTGTTGACGAATTTTTGCTCAGCCATGTTCATTGCGGTGTTCGTTGTCGTTGTTCGATTTCCATTGCCAAGTGAATTTTCAGCGGGAATTTCGTCGGCATGGTTGGCAAGTTGGGCTTGGGGAGGGGGAAATACACCCGTCGGATTTTGTTTTGCCGGGGTGGTTGTCCAAGCAGGAGCTGGAATTTTGGCTAGGTTGGCTGGAGGTGGGAGGCTCTGGGGTTGTTGGTTTAGTGGCATGAAATCTTGGCGTTGTGGGGATTTTTGAGGCGTTTCTCCATCGAGTATGTAATCCGGTAGCGTGGTATCTGCGGGCCAATTAGGTTTCGGGTTGTTTGCTAGGGTGGGCTTGTCATTGAAATATGAAAATTGAACTTTCGTGAAGCGCCCACGGTCTTCGTCTGGCAATTCATAAACCAGGCAGCAGGTTTGGAGGGATTGAATGTCAGACTCGCGTAATTGAAATCTAATGATTCCGTCTTTTTCTCCAGAATCCTGTCGATTCAGTTTTCGAAGTACTAAGTTTCGATTTTGGTTGTCGTGTTTTGTGAGTGTGAAGCCATTGACGCACTCCAATCCAAGGGGTTTTTCGTTTTCATCGCGCGGATCAATGTCGGCGATGAGCAATCCATCTACTCGAAATTCGTTTATGGTGGCGTCGTCTAAAGTAAAGGTCACAGGCTTTACAAGGCTTGGTGTGATCGAAGGTTCTGAGGTTGGGATTTGTTTACTGGACGCGCCGTGCGCGGTTGAGCTAAGGCAACCTGCAATGGCAACGGAAAAAAATAAGGTGGTTAACCCCTTCATGGACAACTCCAACATTCAATTAATTTCTGGGTAGCGTTCTATAATAATGATTCGGTAACATGCGGGTAAATAGCGAAATCTGTGTGGAGTCATGTAAAACCTTGGAGTGAATCCAGGAGTGTGTTTTTATCCGCGAAGAGAACTCGTTGTTGCTTCAACTACCTAAAACAGAAATTATCAAAGTGCCTAATCAAACTGATGATACGTTGGCTAAAACGTCGAATGTTTCCCCAGCTGATCCAAAATCTGGCGGTAGTGAGGCGAATCTTTGGGATAAAGCCAAGCTAATTCGCCTTTTCCGTATCGTGATGATGAGCTCTGTTTTGCTGGCAATTGTTTACACTGCTATCACTTCTTTCCAGCAGTTGAAGCAAGAGGGTTTTGATTTTTCAGCGGTCAAATACGGTTGGTGGTTCGGGGCGGTCGGGGTTTACATTGGAACGATGTTTTTATCCTGTTGCTTTTGGTTTCGTGTACTGATTGCCTTA
>CALKNI010000058.1 GCA_938091115.1 uncultured Pirellulaceae bacterium
GGCACGCGACGGTCCGCAAAGCGGGACGGTATGGTAATTCGGAAACCGGACACCCTTGGAAGCCAGAGCTTCCAGCGTTGGAAGTTGCACTTCAGTTTTGTCCCAATTTTATGGCAAATCACCCCACCCATGATCGTCGGAAACGATCAACAAAATGTTGGGCCGCTGATCGTCAGCATGAGCTAAACTGCCCGCTACAACCAAAAAAACGAAAACATTTACCAGAGGAAAATTTTTAAACAAAACCTTGTCGGATGGTTTGCACATACTACTGAGTGGACCTATTCTTCGAATTTGGAGTTTACTGTTCTTATTGGAGTCGATTGTCGAATTCGATTGCCTTTTTTTCAACGTGCCGGTTTCTTTTTTTCTTTCGTCATCTTCTCCGCCGGCGTATCGGCGACAGGATTCCATCGTTTTCCCTGGTTACTTACCGGGTCGGCCATTTCATCGAGCCATGTATTGTATTTTTCTTTGAGTTCGGAAACCACTTCCGGATGTTTTGCAGCAAGGTTAGTCGTTTCACTAAGATCTCCTTCGAGATCGTAGAGTTCAATACGATTTTTCTCAGCAACCAATTTCCAGTTATCGGAACGGATGGCCCACTTTCCTTTGGTACCGGCAGAACTCCAATACAATTCGTCGTGAAGTTTAGTTGTTTCACCCTTTAGGGCAGGCAGGATGCTCTTACCATCAAGAGGCCTATCTATTGGCATGGGAAGCCCCGATGCATCTAAGGCCGTGGCAAACAGATCGATCGACCACAGAGGGACGTCGCACTTTTTCCCGCCCTTCAGTTGAGCTGGCCACGACACAATAAACGGAACATGAATGCCACCTTCGTAGTCCATCTGTTTGAAGCCGCGAAGAGGCGCATTGTTGGCGTGCATGGCACCAGAGCCGCCATTGTCGGTAAGAAAGATCAGCAGTGTATTGTCAAAAATATCGTGCTTTTTGAGGGAGTTCACAATCTCGCCAACTCCCATATCGAGATGCTTGATCATTGCCATGAGCGTGTCACGGGTTTCGTCCCCGGTAACGTTCCTAATGTCTTTTTCGGGCGCCTCTGGTGGAGAATGGACTGCGTTGTACGCGACATAGAGAAAGAATCGCTCTTCCTTGTGGCGGTTGATAAAATCGACTGCTTCTTCAGTGATTCGCGTGGTGAGATAACCTTCTTCGTTGATGGCTTGAAAGCCACGATAAATAGGATGGTTCATGTCTGAGTGATCAAAGTAAGGATGTGCCCCGCGTCCCATAAAGCCATAAAACTCATCGAAACCTCGATTCATTGCATGGTACTCTTCAGTGAGTCCAAGATGCCACTTACCCAGCGCCCCCGAGACGTAGCCGGCCCGCTTGAGTCGTTGAGGAATAAATACCTCATCAAGCGGAACGCCTGAACCGCCCTCCCCTGCCGTGTAGATTCCGAATCGTTGCTGATAGCGACCTGTCATGAGCCCTGCACGAGTCGTCGAACAGACGTGGCCACTTGTATAGCCCTGAGTGCAAATGATCGATGAATATGCGAGAGCATCAATATGGGGCGTGCGGACTTCGGACGGAGAAGCCGGATTGTAACTGACATCGGCATAGCCCTGGTCATCGGTGAGAATGATAACGATGTTCGGCTTCTCTTCCGCCAGCACGATGGAAACAATTCCGACCAAACTAAGGGGCAACGATTTGAGTATATGTTGGAATCTCATGGTTATTTATTTGTTATTTCCTAAGTTTCATGGCATGGGACAAAAAGACAGACGTATTAGCTCTCTCCGATTACGGATGTAACGAAAAGAAATTATCCAGCCGATTGAATCCGTTGTCACCTATCAATCCCGTTTTCGTTTTCCCCTGCTCTTCTTGTTTCCATGAGTGATGCTACGGATGTAAGTTTCAGTCTCGCCCTCAGAAAGGCTACCAGACTTATCGCCGTCAGTTCGCCTGAAGACATTCTCAATGTGATTTCCGCTCGTGGAGATCACGGAAAACTCATTGATATCGAGAATGCCATCCCTGTCTACATCTGCGTGCGTGAACCATTCGTTTGGGGTTCTCCGCGAGATTCTCCACCATGGAACCTTGCTAAGCGCATCGCAAAATTCGGTCGTATTAAGTAAGCCGTCGCTATCTTTGTCGGCTTTCCGAAACGAGTCGGGACCGTGCTTGGGTGAGTGGTAAATGTACTTGCTAAATTCAACATAGCTGATTGAGCTAATACCATCTCTGTCGATTTCATTGAACAATTCCGATTCGGTCATCTTCAGCCGATTTTCGCCAAGCATTGCTGTCTTTCCAACCGAGGGTGTGAAACTGATCGTCTTGACACACCCGTCTTTATCACTAGCCGCTTTTACGCCTTGGCCAACCTTTGGTTGTCGTTCACCCTTGGCCGATAAACCTACAAAATAGACCTTTGATTTAGAATCTAAATACAGCTCTCGGAGGGATCCACTTTCCTGCTTGATTTCGAATTTGGTACCTGAAGAATCGACACTCTTAAGCGTACCGACAACGACTGGGCTGTCTGATTTTTTACTGTTACTCTGAGCCCGAACGTTCATGGCGAGATCTGAAAAGGTACTTATCAAGACGAGCACTGCGTAAACCGTTTGTTTTAGTGTCATGAAAATAACTCCAATACAGGTTCTTCGCCGTCACCGACGGTCATCGGGCGTCCCGAGGGAGAGATCGCCGGCTTTTCGATTTCCATGCCTACGGCATATGCGATGCTGGCGTGAAACGCTCCGACCGTGACGGGATCTTCGTCTACGTAGTATCCAGCGTCATCGCTCTTTCCATAGACAAATCCCTTCTTAGTGCCACCACCCGCGAGAACCGTTGAAAAGCAAACCGGGTGGTGGCTACGGCCATCACCATCGAAGTTCGGTTTGCGGCCAAATTCGGTTGCGACGACGACCAAGGTTGAATCCAGCATTCCCCTCTGTTCGAGGTCGGTGATTAGCGTTGCGTACGCCTGGTCAAAGACTGGTGCGACGTCCCCCATTTCGTCAGCAAGCGCTTTGTGGTGATCCCAACCTTCGTGTGTGACCTCCACGAAACGGACACCGGAATCAACTAGCCTTCGAGCGAGCAGGCAACCCTGGCCAAATGAGTTATCGCCATAAGCTGCCCGTCGTTCTGCTGGCTCTTCGGACAAGTCGAAAGCTTTCAAATCCTTGCTCTTCATCAGAGCGAGGGCATCGTCATAGAAACCATTATAGGAATTAACTCCTTTGTCATTAAATTTCTTGCGAAAACCAGCGTCGAGGTTATTTAATAACTCCAGTCGCTTCGCCGCCGCAGACCTTCCACCGATCGATTTGACGTGATTGATCCCTTTGTTTGGGTCTCCAATGGCCAACGGAGCATAGCTAGAAGGGAAGAAACCGTTGGCTTGATCAGAGCGGCGATTGACACATACACTCGATGGCAAATTTTTACTACTACGTCCTAAATAATGAGACCCCCACGCACCAAGGTTGGGGTGTAGAATCGTACCCCGAGGCTCATAGGAGGTTCGCATGAAGTATCTAGCGGGCTTATGGACACCAATTTTCGCTTCCATCGATCGGATCAGACAGACCTGATCTGCCACCGTCGCAAACTTTGGAAAAAAGTCCGTTACCTGAAAATCAGCAGACGTATTAATCGCTTTGGCTGGCCCTTTGGATTTTCCTGTCTTAGGATCCATCGAGTCGATGTGACTTAAGCCGCCACTGAGCATTAGCCAGATTACATTCTTTGCTTTGCCGAATGCGCCAGGCTTTTGGTTTATCGGTGCTCCAGAAATGAATGGTGTGGCAGGAAGGATACTCAGGCCGAACGAAGTCGCAGCACACCGTTCCACAAACTGCCGGCGCGTCGCAGGATCTAGAGAGTTAAGACGTTGCTTCATTTTAAGTCGGACCTCTAATAACAGACGTTCTATTTGTTGTTTAGCGTTGAATGACAGATGATGTCTATTGGATGAACATGAACTCGCGTGAATTCAAAAGAGCCCAGGCGATTTCGCCCAAATCGAGACCTCCATTGAGTGCGGCAATACACTGTTTTGTGTCGCGGTTACTCGGCAGCCGTGAGAGACATGTTCGGTAAAGGAAAGCGATTTGTTCCACTTGGTTTTTTTTCTTTCCTGCTATCTTGATGACCGCTGAGTTGGACATCAGGCTTTCTATAACTTCTCCGTTCATCATTGCTAATGATTCGGTAATTCCGCCTTCAGTTGATCCATCATCAGCAACTTCACGGGCCGATTGACCGGCGATTCTCAGAAAGTGCGTTGGTGGCATTGGTTGGGGTAGTTCTGAAGCACGCAACCATGAATCTTCGCCGCGAAGCTTGACCTTTCGTTTGCTTGATTTCATGAATAGACCGCGGCCCCCCGCACCATTCGAAACCTTGCCCTCAGGCAGTAGAGTTTTGGCAAAGTCGAGGATCTTCTCGCGATCTTCAGCGATTCCTTTTCTGTCGTGGTTAATTTCGAATGGGAATACCAGACGCTCCAACATTGGTGCATTGTCCGTCTTCAGCTTGTCAATTTCTGAGCCTCGTAGCAGGAGAACAATCGAGTCCCAGGTCTGTTCAGCCGTCATGCGGCGTAACAAAGGACCAGGGAATCTAAAGTCCTCACCCTCAGCTGGTGTCGTGCTGACCTGAGCTTGATAGGCGTCAGTATTTAGGACAATTCGTTGAAATTCCCGAATGTCAAAATCGACCTCTTTCATCAACTGTGCGATAAAACGAAGCAGTTCAGGATTGGTGGCATCCTCGATGTTGTCAAGATCTGTGACTGGCTCCTTGACCGCAACGCCAAAGAATTTCCTCCACAAGCGATTCGCAATTGCAGCGGCGAACCGAGGGTTTTCCGTTGAGGTCATCCAATCTGCAAAATGACTTCGAAGTTGTTCCGGCCGCGCGCCATTCAGAGTTGAATTCTTTTTATCATCCCAGGTGATAAAACGTGGCATAACTTTGTCGCCGGGATTCGCATCGCTATACGCATAATCCTCCGGGAACGCGGTCGAACGAGTACTATCGAAGATGACTCGTTCCATATTGGGCTGAAGCAAGGTTACGAGATTCGACTTTGAAAAATTTTTATCCCGTAGGGTGATTGCCGGTTTGCGAGTGTCCACCCGCTCAAAAGCTGTGGAACCAAAAAACGAGGCCATTTCATAAAAATCCCGCTGGGTCCATTCGGCGAACGGATGGTCGTGGCATTGAGCACAGGCAACATTGGCTCCAAGAAAAGTAGTCAACGTACTCGAAAGGCTGTCCAGCGGCATACTGGCATCCCGCAAGAGGTACGCGGTGGCTCCATTCTCTCCCAGACGGCCTTCTGCGGTTATCAGGTCGTGAACCAATTCGTCCCAAGGACGATTCTCCCGAAGCTGTGATTTCAGCCATGTATGAAAAGTCCAGGTCTTACCAATTCGGTAATAGTCGTCTTTCACACGAAGCATGTCTCCTAGCCAATTGAACATGTGAGACTCATGGCCGGGGGAATCCAGCAGTTCCTCGATCAATCTGGATCGACGATCTTTCCGAGTGTCAGCGTAAAACTTTGCAAGTTCCTCTTCGGTTGGAATTCGACCAATTACATCCAAATATACGCGGCGAACAAATTGAGCCTCGCTAACGGGCGGATTTGATTTTAGATTGTGCTTCTTTAGATCGAGTTGAATAATCGCGTCAATTCGCGAGGACGAATCGATCGAATCTTCAGCACATACACTGGTCGCTGCAACTGTGAGGCAAAGCAGTAAAATGGAAAATCTGATTGCTCGTGGAGTCATTGGCATGATTTCAAAATCCAAATGTTCATCTTCGTGTTATTGAGAGGTTGTTGCAAAATCGAGTTGTGACATAGTTTCTGACTGTTGTTCTGAAACAATGACCCGAATCTGATCGATAGCCGAACTTGCTGAAAGATCAAGTGATAAAGTCCGACGATCCCGACTGAGTGTTACGTCGTCTCGGCCGGAGTTGGGCGAATCGTCCGAGCGGCTTGGCTCAATACCGCGACGGTTCTCACCGTATTCGCCCAAAGGATGACCGAGTAATTCGTCAGTTTTGGTAAGCAGTGAAGTACCACCAATAAGTCCAATAATGGGTCGGTCAAATGTGATTTGCCCGATGACTCTCGCTTCGTCGACTTCTTTTCGAGGGAATTCACCAATCGGATTGAGTTGTAGCAAATAACTCCGAATCATCTGTCCGGCAGCGAGCAACTGTCTATCACGGCGTCGAACGCGAATGTATTTCCCGGGTTCGGTGACGTCGACTCTAAAATCTGATGGCAGCCGGATTTGCGAACGCTCGGGGAAAACCAAAATGTGTTCACTATCTTCGTATTTTCCCGGAACAAAATCCGGGCCAGGCGAGACAAACTTCATAAGACCAGTCGCTTGCAATACTCCCGACGTCACCGGCCATGCATTTTCATATCGCTTAGTCGAGTAGTCCACGGTACGAATGGCGTTGGCTTTCGGACTCGACCTGACGGCGCTGCCTTCCCGAACAAGCTGGGGCGAATTTCCGCTGTCCGTCAGACTCACTTCCACTTGACCTTCAAAGACGCCAACGTCGGTTTCTCCGTCTGCTCCGACAGAAATACCAAACGCAGTTCCCCGGTCAACGATATCCATTGCCGGTGTCAGGATCTGGAACCCTATGGCAGATTCTGGAATGGACGCCGTGAGAATTCCACTGCTCAAGCTTGTCTTGCCAATTGACAAAATCTCAAACTCGGCAGGCCCCTGAAGCGTGACCGTAGCACCATTACGGAAATCCAGTCGTGCAAGACCAACCTCCAAATGAAGTTTGCCTTCGCCGAACATGTGTCCCAACGCTCGTTCTCCGCTTCGCCATGTCGCATTGGATGTGTACGCAAGGGTGGCAATTTTTGGAACGCCAGTTCCTTCCTTTGATTTAATGCCAAACCAGTCCACAAAAAGTAAAAACGTTGCAGCAGTTGCGAGCGCTGCCAATAGGATCACTGTTGTGCGTCTTGCAGGGCGAAAGCGTGGCGTTGCTTTTGATTCAGCCCCACGTTCGCGACCATGTTCATTGATCAAGCCAACCAACAAACGCAGATCGTTAAATTGCCGTACGCGATCGGTTGAATTTGCAAGCTCACGATTTAGCAATTCCAGCTCGGAGGCTACAATTGCGTCTTCGATATATAGCGTGGCCAGCTTCAGGAATTCTTCGTCCTTCATGAGATGGAAGCTCCCTTCTCGGGTGCGTCTAGTTTCCTTTTAATGCACTCGGCAAGGGCTACATAGCTACGCTGCAGAGCTTTGTAGACTGTTTCCGGTTTTTGGCCGAGCATCTCCGCCACTTGCTTGCCACGCAATCCGTCAAAGTAACGCATCCTAATCGTTTCGCGTGCCTTCTCGCTCAATCCATCAAGGCAGTCGTGAAGTGCGTCCGCCCGCATAGCAACGTCGCTCGTGTCGCGACATTCAAGCTCCGCGTCTACCAGATTCAGGATTGATTCGTCTAGTAATTTAACCTGATACCTTCGTTGCCGGATCAATTCGTAACATTGGTTGCGGAGCACTTTCCACGACCAATCACGCAGGTGCTGAGGCCCCTCAAAAATACGATCATTCGCCAACACTTTGGCCAACATGTCCTGATACGCATCCTCTGAGAGGTGGGACTGGCGAAGGATCGACCACGCGAGGCCGATTTGCTTCGTTCGTTCGGGCATCAAGATACTGAGAATTTCGCTGTGGTCCATGAAATACATTATGCGCGAGATAAAAAATGTGGACATGCATTTTTAAAAATTCTCAGACCAACGCTGAAATCATAGCGAAAACGTACTCATGGCAGCACTTAATGGAACTAGGCAGCTCATTATCGCCGCACAATTCTGTTTTTTTTCTGTAAGAAATTTCTTAAATCCCACGCTGAGAATGCCCCGGAGATCCAACCGGTCAAATCGTTTTGGAAATCGAGTAATTCCTGGACGACTGAGCCCATCATGAGTGCTTGATTATCAAAGTGAAATTTCTTCATTGAAACGGCGATCAGGGTTGATGGAACTAAAAAGCTTCTTCCTAAATTTCCCTTTTGTATTAATCAGCGTCTTTGACATATCATCGATCGCTACGATAGACATAACCGTTTGCAGATAACTCTCAATCAAGTCATCCATTCCAAAGCCAAGCCGATTAAAATCCCGACTGTCAACGAGCAACAACCGTTCGGGTTGAGTAGTAAACGAACCATCAGCTTGTTTGACGGAAAGATTCGTTCCTAGCATATCCCAAGAGTCATCACCGGGTTTTAAATTTGATGTTAATGGTTTTCGAGCTCGCCGAGCATAGACCGCAACCGGAAAAAACCCATTAGGCCCTGTGCCAACCATGAACCGGATATCTGCGGCGAACATGTTGAGCTTTCGGTCTGGCATTGTGCCAATGTGGAACAACCGACCATTCTGACTTTGCGAACTCCATTTAGAATTGCCAATCAATGACTGAACAATGTAGTGGTCGTATTTGTGCTCAAGCGCCATGAATGCTTCCAACTCTTCCTCACAAGTAATCGTGTAAACGCCTTGACCTGCATTTGAGTACGGGACCTTTACAACAGCGATACCACCCATTCGACTGACCCACAGCGGAACTTCTTCTTTAGAGACATCCCAGATAGTCTCCGGCGTGTTGATTGTCAGGCCTGTTTCGAACTGCCCTGCATTATAAATGTCATAAGCCTTCGAAGCGACCAACTTGTTACGTCCGCCAGCCAAACATACCAAAACCGGGTTGTAGATTAGGGTTCTAGTCAAAGGAGGAATACGATTCCAGGGTTGTTGGGTCACGTAACGAAAGGCAGCCCGGATTGGGATTCGTTCTCCGTTATAGAGGACATGCAGGATGCCTTTATCATCAAATTCAGCCGTCCGTCCGACATCTTGTTTATGAAATGGGACTAACCAAACATTGTCGTTAGTCAATTCTGCCAGCGTCGCCGCGTAGCCAGAATTTTCCATGTGGTTTTTGTCATAGAGAACAGCGATATCTCCTTTGACGGAATTCTTGCGAGCCCTGACCTGCATAAGAAATGAATCTCGTAACAGGCGCTCGTAACCTGCCATTTCAACAGATTCGTTTACCCTTGGCATTGATTTTTGACCTGACGGACAGGAGTTCGTCTCGATGACGACAACACTGCGGATTCCAACTTCAGAAGTTACATGAAACAGGTCGCACCCTCCCCAGCGAAAATATTTTGGAACAGAACTCAGCAATAATTGGACTGAGTCGGGGTTGGTTTCCGGATGAAGGTGACAAAATCGGGACGCGATCCGGTCGTTTCCCATTTCCATGAGATTGCGAACTAATGGGTGGATATGGGCGTTTAGAACCCGTGGGTAAAAGTGATTCTCTTGCTCAAAAATTCCGGGAGAAATAAGGACTGGTTCTGTTTGCATCAAGTTTCCAAAGTAAAGTGTTTTTAATTTTTGAGTAGACTAGCGGAGAAATAATACAAAAAACTTTCATTCGAAAATAGATCCCGAAAACGACGACTTGATTGGTGTTCTACCGACCTTGAACTTTGCAATTGGTTGTCCAGGTAAACTCAATACAATTGCCACATTTTTGCTGGCAAACGCTGCATTATTTGGCTAGTCGTCCCTAGGAACTTTAATGACGCAACGATGGGGAAAGTTGCGCAGCAACCCACCTCTAGAGGCACTTAAAATACAGCTTGGCTCCGATTAGCAAGCGAAGGTCAGTCTATTCTGGGCGATTATTATTCACTGATCGTCTAAGGCTGATGTCCGAGAAGGAACTGCCGGTTAGGGCTGCGAAATAAAAAATGCCCCTAAAATATCAATACAAAATTGGGATTTGCTATGTCCTGGCCTAGATGTCAGTTTCGTAACCTTTTCTGGGTTTGCGCTGGACGAAGCTTTGGGCAAGCGAATCATTCAAGATTTTCTGGTTTACGGGATCCCATTGAATCTTTCGATTGAGGCGTGCGGCGATTCCAGCTAAATGGCACGTCGACAATGCACGATGATGACTAAAGACATCTGAAATCGGTTCCATCCGGCCAGCCGCCGACTCGAAGAAATTTTGAAAGTGATTAACAAGGGGTCGGCCCTTATAAGCTGCCTCCAAAGCGCCAGCAGGCAGCGGATTTTTCGCCAGGTCTTCCACCGGCTTACCAGTCAATCGGCCGCGATTTACAAAAATACGTCCCTTGCTACCTTCGAATAGAATGCCGTTACCTTGGTCGTGCCGAATTTCAATTTGCTTTTTATCTGAAAACGTTGCCTGAATAAGAAACTCGGTAGCGGTATTGTAGCGCGAAGGGTCAACCGGAATACCGTCGACGAATTCCACAGGATGCTTAACCACGAGGGGATCGATCAATTCCGGTCCTGTTGATGTCTTGTCCAACCCCCAGGTGGCGATGTCAACGTGATGCGCTCCCCAATCGGTCAGTTTGCCACCTGAATACTCGTACCACCAGCGGAATTCGTAATGCCCACGCGACCAACTCTTCGTTTCGCCGTGATCTCCGGCAAGGGAACGGAATTTTGCCTGTTGAGCAGGTCCTTGCCATAAATTCCAATCGAGCGTTTGAGGAGGATCTGCAATCGGCAGCTCAGGGCTTTGCGGTGCGCCACCGATACTGCAGGTCGCTTTAGTGACCTCGCCCAGACGACCCTCACGAATCAAAGCGATGGCTTTGATAAAATTCTGATTACTACGTTGTTGCGTGCCAACCTGAACAATTTTCCCTGTCTGCTTGCAGACTCTGCAGAGTTCCACGCCTTCTTCAATCGTCAGCGTCAAAGGTTTTTCACAATAAACATCTTTTCCAGACAACATGGCCTCAATGGCGATTTTTGCATGCCAATGATCAGGGGTCGAGATATGAACGATATCGATGTCGTCACGATCTAGGATTCGGCGATAGTCTGCCTGGACGGTGGGGGCAATTCTGGTCCAGTCTTTGACTATCTCCCCAGCAAGATTGACGCGCGCTTTATCCGCGTCACAGACCGCTACGTAATCACCATACCTTTGCATATCAGGGGCGGATCCATACGTTCCATTCAACCCCGTTGCTTTCTGATACCAACGACTACCTGTTCCTATGGCTGCCATCACAGGACGATCGTTTGCCGCTTTGAATCCAGCGGCGTAATTTAATTTCGGAAGGAACACACCCGCCGTCACTGCAGCTGAACCTTGTAGCATTTTTCTTCTAGTAATCATCTAACAAACCTCACGGTGCATATTTTTTAAATCAGTAGACTTTCAGTCCGGTCAAATCCCAATTTAAAAATCCGGCGACCGGAGGCCCCAGCTGAGTCGTGGAAACCGCTCAATCATAGGGTTTTCTATGCGGTTAACTGGATCGTACTGGTACTACAATTCTACGTCACTCTCTTGCAATAACCAAACCTTTGACGGCCAATAGAAACTGGCGTTAAAATAAGGGTAGTTGTTGTCGTTCTTTGTAAAAGCGTCTTGCTCGACTAATTAAACTATATATTGCGATTTGAAAAAGACAGCTGCAGCCACTAATGCTGGTGGGCCCTTTGATTCCAATGAGTTTAGAGCTGGGCGCTCGTGCAGCGCACTGATAGTGCTCGGCCCCCAGTTAAAGCAACCAGTAATGGAGACTATTGCATTTGTGTCTTTATCACAGTCGATCAATAATCCCCACCCTTATCGCTGGCTTCAACGGACGCTTTCCACTGCTCCCACGCAGCGACCATGACTTCGAGTTTCGCGGGTTGAGCCCCAGCCTGATTATTCTTCTCTACGGGGTCATCCTTAAGGTTGTAGAGTTCCCAGTCGCTCGAATTGACTTTGGCGCAGTAGGCTTTCCAATCACCGTCGTGCCAAGCGGCTTGCCCTCGAATGTGAAAACCGAGTGGAAGCGGACGTGTTTCCATGCCGCCCTCGAGCAGGGGCAGTAGGCTGACGCCATCGAGCGGGCGGTCGTCAGGCATGTCGACACCAACGATGTCAAGGATGGTTGGAAAGTAATCGACAGTGCAAGTGGCGACGTTGCTGCGGATCCCGGTTTTTATTTTGGCCGGCCACTCAAGTAGGCTTGGGACGCGGACGCCACCTTCGTAAAGACTGCGTTTGCGTCCTTTAAATTGCCCCTGGCGACCGGGAGCGTTGTCGTTGCCTTCAGGACCGTTGTCCGAGCAGAAAGCGACCAACGTGTTGTCGGCAATGCCGTGATCCCTGAGACGGGTGCGAAGTTTGCCGACGGCCCGGTCGAGTGCGGTGACACATCCGTAGTAATTGAGGTGGTATCCGTCCAATTTGCCATCACCGTTGGCATAGCTATCGGTGTCTTCTTTGCTGGCGACGACGGGGAGGTGCGGTGCGTGGAACCAGACAATGGCGAGAAAGGGAGTTTCGCGATGTGTATCGATAAAATCAAGCGCGTGATCCATGATCAGACCTGAGTCGTCGCCAAGCAAATCGGTGGAATTTGGGTCGATGAAAGTCTCTTCTCCGGTCCAATAGCGTGTGCCGTAGAACTCGCGGTTGGTTTCCTCAGCGATGGCATGCCAACCCCGGCCCGATGCTTCGCGGAAATCCCCTTTGCTTTTGTTGTTTGTTTTCTTTACTTTCGAACCGGTCGGCTGCCACATCGAATCGTAGGTAGGTGTCTTTGCTTCCGTTGCGAAGGTAGTTTTTACGGCGTGCTGCCATGGGGGAGAGTAGTTGGACTTGGCTTTGGCACCGCGATTGGAGTCTTTCAATTTGCGGGTCAGGGTACCCATGTGCCATTTACCAAAATGACCTGTGGCGTAGCCCTCCGCAGCAAGCGCCTCGTAAAGGGTGAACTCCCCGTCCCGGAGATGTCCGTTATTGGCTGTGTAGATTCCGGTGCGGTCGTGGTGCCGACCGGTCACCACCGAAGCGCGGGTCGGTGAACACACCGGAGCCTGAGCGTAGAAGCGGGTGAGATTGAGGCCGTTGGCTGCCATTTCGTCGAGGTGTGGCGTGCGAATTTTTTTTCCACCGTTGAAGCCAACGTCGCCCCAACCTAGGTCATCGCACATGATCAGGATCACGTTGGGTTTCTCCACGGCTTTTGCTTCGGCGGAGAACTGAGCGGCGAGAATGCCGGTCAATACAAGTAATAAAATATAAGTTGACAGTTTCATTGTTTATTTCTCCGGGCCATACCCCTTTGAGCCATCGAAGTAGACCCCGTCCACGCTGACGCCTTTGGGGGTGCGTGGATCACCGCTGAGCCCAAAATAGACGATGCGGCAGTTGTTGCCCTTGCTCAATTTATGTTGTTTCCCGGTGATTCTAACAGATAATGAGTGTTCCTTGTTCGGGTCGAGTCCATCTCGCAGGATATAAATGCGGTTCAGATGCAGTTTGAAGCTGTTTTTTTCAACAAATAAATCCTGTTCTACCCAATCTGATCCATAAAAACTGTGTTCGATAATGCCGGCTTCCGGTCCGGCGATGACCTGAATGGCAACCGCGGAACCTTGAAAGTTGAGTTCAAAACTGTCGCCTGGTTTATGTCCTATCAACTCCGGCCGCTCGTTCCAGCCGACCCGGACCTTCCCGCCTTCTCCTGCGGCGTCGTAGTTTTTCTCCACGGCAAACCCGTTCAGTTTTTTGGCGATTCGCGGAGCAAACAGTTTGCCTTTGTCCCAGGAGGCTGAATCGAGTTTTCCAGGAATCGCATGAGCAACGACAGGACGTAGTGCGTCCGACCACGCTTTATCGAGCAGCCGCTCGATACTGTCGGCATAGAGTTGCTGTCCGAGGGGGAATGGATGCACCCCTTTGAAATCATCTTTCCAAGTGAACTCGCCTCGCTTGATTCGTTCGTAAATTTCCTCGCTGATATCAAGCGTCGGCACGCCATATCAGCACACTTCCGCCCAAACCGATTAATCCTCAAAACGGTAACCACCCATAATCAATGATTTGCCAACAGCTTAAATTCCGATAGTCAAACTATCTAAGTAAGCATTTTTTAAACTACTCCCTCTTAGAAGCTCGAATCCGATAAATTGCGAGGCCACAATGCGCACCTTACCCTTCCCCTTGTGGCAGTTTTTGGTCTTTGCATTAATTGCAGTTACAACCCCTATTGCCTCGGCCCAAACTGAGCCCATGGACAACTGCAACCAGTTCGGCCACGGGACGCGATGCAGTTCTTCAGCGAATTCGGAAGTGCCCAATTCTCTTTCCCTCGCATGGAATATTAAAATCGGGAATGGCCGATCCCAAGTAGTAGGAAGCGAAAAAGAAATCTTCGTAACCAGTAGCATTGGAGATGACGACGGAGATAAAACTCTGGCCACAATGACGACCCAGAGAATCGACGTTGCAACCGGCAACCCGACCTGGACTCATAACATTTCCTCGAAGCTGCACTCGAGTCAGGAAACTTTTCAAAGTGAGGAGGCGACGCCTCAAGCGACACCAGCACTCACTGCGACAAAATTAATCACCGTCAGTTTTACCGGAGAACTCATCTGTCTCAGTCGAAATGATGGAAAATTGCAGTGGCAGCGAAATCTGGTGGCAGATCTTGGCGCTCACCCTATTCAATATGGTTTCGCTTCGAGTCCATATATTGATCCAGCCGATCAAAGTCGAGTCTACGTCCTCGCTGGAGGAGAAACTGGTGGCCTTTTCTGCCTAAACATTTTAGATGGAACCGTCGTTTGGAAATCCCCATGCGAGTCATCAAGCTATGCGACGCCGGTCCCCGCTGAATTTTGCGGTGTCAAGCAACTGGTGGTCGAAACCAAAAACGAAGTCTTTGGAATTTCCAAAACCGACGGCACTCAATTATGGAACTATGAATTTGCCCAAAAAGGTCAAACCAACGCAGCCACACCTTTAGCAATTGATCAATCTCGTTTGCTTATCTCGGGAAACGGCTGCAATGGCACACGCTGCCTTTCAATTACAGAGACGAAAGGTCAATGGCAGATCAATGAAAATTGGCACATCCCAAATCTAAAGTTTATCTATACCAACTGGACAAGGCTGCCTTCTGGCATTGTTGTTGGGTGCACTGACAAGTTTCTGGCGGCAATCAATGTTAACGATGGTACTATTCTCGGGCGTTGGCGAGGTTACTACCATGGGAACGTCACAGCTGCAGGGCAGGCCTTATTCGCCCTCGGGGGAAGAGGGAAACTGACTGTGTTCGACAGTGAAAATGCAACGACAGAAGGAATCTTCATTAATGGAGAATACGACGTCCTCGCCGCGCGATGCTGGGTTCCAATCTCAGTGGTTGGCAACAGAATTTTTATTCGTGGAGACGATCAACTTACCTGCCTTAAAAGTGACTCTTCAAGCGATCCGCTTCAGAACACGTTGCGGTCCTCTAAGTTATTAACCCTAGACCAGAAAAATTCACCAACTGCCAGAGTCGCCTCCGCTGAGCGGGATTAAAGAACCAGCGATTCTTTTCACTCAAGAAACCGTAGGTTTCCAATAACTCAGCCACGACGCAAACCACAGAAAGCGTCAACCGCGCTGTCAACCCGTTCCTTAGTGGCTGACTGATCCGTTAATTTCCTATATGGCAGCAAAAGTTATTGGAAGCGGAGAGTGTTAAGATCAAGTTGATATCTAAGTTCATAGCCTTGGCTTCCGTCCGGCCAATCAACCAAAGCGCGCTCGGTTAAAATAAACCCGTGCTTTAGAATAACTTTTCGAGATATTTCGTTGCCTTCCCTATGATCGGTAATGACCGTTTCCCAATTCAAATTTGAAATTGCATGCTTCAGCCGAGCCTCGTAGAGCAGGCTCACATACCCCTTGCCACGATATTCCGGCTCTATGAAAGAATAACCGATTAACGCAGTTTGATTTGCGGGATCGGATTCAAGGTTAACAATTCCGGTATAGCCAATACATCTATTTTGATCGTATAATCCAAAAAACTTATTGCCATTTCCTGCAGCCAGCTCCATCCAATAGGACGGGGTAAAGTTGATTGCGGACTCAAAACCGTCACAGTACAAACCAGGGTGGAGCCTAAGTGACCGAATCCGCATCCTTCGCACGTCTTTCCAGTTGTTCATCGCTTGTAATTGAACGTTAAGTGCAGTCATGTGTACAGTTCATAAGAGCGGATTGGTTGCCGTAAAACATGATAGCCTAACCCGCCTCAAGCAGCGATCATTCATTTAAGAAGCGCAAGCCGTTGCCGCATTCATTCCATTGTTATGCCCGTATCGGTCTTTTTTAAAAGGCGTCTTGTTTGTTCTGTGAAAGAAACTATCTTTTCCCAACCGATAACGCATATTCTTCAGTTTGCCGAATGCCCCCTAGATTGATGAACGAGAGAAACGGTGACTAACTCACGCCCGTTTTCGACCGTTGATTTAGCTTATCTCGGGAATTCAATATTTTCCCTTTACGATAAAGCCAATTGATCGCCAGGCGGGTAATTAGCATTCCAAAGTAAACAGAGGATCAACACAAGAAAACAACTCAGCAAGACACGTCAGCCCTACTGGTGCTCAGATTGAGAACAATCGAAAACACACCCTCCCCTTTGCAGGCCCTGTGCCAATTGAAGATACATACTAATTCAGTAAGTTTCCCTTGTTATTTAAATCGCTGTGACTCACCTTTTACAGAGATGCATTTTTTAACAAAACAATCATTCAGGGCTATGGACAATACCTGTCAAACGAGCAAGCGAGGCTTGAGGCCCAAAGTTTGACAACCGTTAGAAAGAACCCCAAAATACGTGTGCGTAGCGGATTCAAATCCCTATCAGTTTTCATTCGTGTTGGGAATATCCATTTCCAGAGTTGTCCTCTTCCATTTATCCCACCAGCATGCTGACCTTTAAGAAAGTCATCAGCAATACTTTTGTTCCAACAAAGGGCCCATGATAGTGATTCGAATTCTTACCTCAATGTTAATCATGGCGTGCACTTTCGTGTCTTGTCTTGTAATAAATGCTGCTTCACCAATTAGAGACTTACCGAAGGATGAGCTACGATTAACCAGCCACGCACTGGCTCAACAGGTCACTATCCACCGCGACGCCTGGGGAGTAGCCCATCTGTTTGGAGACAC
>CALKNI010000059.1 GCA_938091115.1 uncultured Pirellulaceae bacterium
AGGCGGCGTCTGAACATCAACTGATGGATATTTAGGAATATATATGCTCGAAGCCAAGCTTGTAGTGGTCGGTGGTGATGCGAAGAAAACAGAGGTTAGTCTGGATCTCCCTGTCGTGATTGGTCGGGGGAAAGAGGCGGGGCTCACTGTTCCTCATCCATTAGTTAGTCGGAAGCACACCGAAATTTACGAGCGTGGCGGGCGGCTTTTCGTACGAGATCTCGGGTCTCTCAACGGAACCTACCTCAACAATACTCGAATTGAATGTGACCAACCATTGGATCCCAATCAATTGTTGACACTCGGAAATATTACGTTTCGTGCTGTTTATGAGTTAAGCTCCGCCGCAGTGACCAGTCCTGCCGGGGACGAAACGCTCGCCGATTTAGCCAGCCCATCAGAGACCTCGGCAAGTCCCGCCGTGAAAGAGGTTGTTTTCAATGATGGCGCCGAGGTTTGCTTGCCTCAGGCGGTCGAGCCAATTCCTCTTGCCTCAGCAAATCAGCTTGGTGATGGTTCGTTTAGCGAGTTGCCAGTAGCGACCTCATTGCCAGTTACCGAACCTGCTGAAATCGTTTCAAGTCAACCGACCGATCTGGTTTCGTTTCAGGATTTGAGTGGTACCCACCTGCCGTCGGACACCGCCGCTAGTTTTGTCGGGCGAGATACTATCACCGACAGCTCGGTGTTTCAATTTAGTTCGGATGGTCAAACCGCGCCCTCTAAATCGACTGAAGTTCCGGAAGTCCCGCGAGAAGAAAAAGCGGACGATCAAGATGTCTCAACGCTAAATGATTTTCTCAAAAATTTCCCGAAATAGCGTTGTTGAATTTTTTGCGTATTTTCTAGAAGCTCAGTCGTGCTGAAATGTCGCCGCTGCAACCGGCATGTTTCCGGAGTTTGGTTTTTGCCAGCGAATTGCCTTGATTCCGTTCTGCTATGGTGGTGGAGGCGGTAAATCTCAGATAAATGGGAGTCATTTTTTCACTTTGACTTGCATTTCCGTGGTGCTTAAGACACGATCGACGAAACCAATTTTTAACATAACAGGCTTATGAAACGTTCCACCGAAATCGACCGAATTTTAATTGCCAGGATTCGTTCTGGTGACTCGGATGCTTGGACCGATCTAATTGCCCGATATGAAGGGCGACTGCTGTCTTTTGTTGACAGCCGTTTGTCGAACCGATCGGCTAGTGAGGACATTGTTCAAGAAGCTTTTGTCGGGTTTTTGAACAGCCTTCCAAATTATGATGGTCGTCGAGCTTTAGAGTCTTATTTGTTTTCAATCTGCGCTTACAAGTTGACGGATCATTTGCGAAGAGAGGGGCGAAGACCTGCGATTCCATTATCTTCTGGTTCTGAATCAAGCGGCCAGTGGCAGCTTCCAGGCTCCGCGCGTCCAGCAAGCAGTATTGCTCGAAGCGTCGAGCGTAAGCGAATCGAAGAGGATGCCATTACCGAAGCGATCGCTTCTCAGGTTGATAAGTGGCAGGCGAAAGGCGATTGGGAAAAACTCAAGTGTATCGAGTTGTTGGTTGTGCGTGGCTACCCCAACAAAGAAGCAGCAGAAATTTTGAAGATGACTGAACAGCAAGTTGCGAACTTCAAGTTTGATTTTCTCTCGCGATTGAGAACATTGATCAAGCGACAAGGATTGTCTCAAGAAGTTTTTCCTGAACTTTACCAAGATTAGGTTTTTGTTCCCGTGATCACGCCGTGGCAATCGATTCTTCAAGGCGAATTTTTCGTTGTCGCAAAGGAAGATGGTGATAGGTCAGGAAAACGCTCCAAAACCCGGCGGCACAAAAGTAGAACGAATATCCGGCGTGCCCGGCCACAAGCGATTCAAAGCAGAAGTCCAACGTCAGTAACACGTGAATACTGAATTCAAAACGATTTTTGAAACAGTTTTGAAAGACAAAACAGCTTGAGAGCCAAATCCCTGAAAACGCTGCACCAAGTCTCTGGACTTGCTCGGCGTCTGCAGCGTTGAGCAGGTAAAAAAAAGTCAGGTAAATTGCAAGCAGGTAAACGCTAAGCAGATACCAGGCGGTTCGTTTTAAAACGTTGGTCATTACGGCTCGTCTTTCCATGGTTTCGGACATTGTCGTCGCAAAAATAACGCAGCGAGTCTGGCTGCTTAACTCGGGCGAAATTGTTCAGATCAAGTTTAAATTTTTTCAGAAGGTGTTAATGCGGGGTAAAAACGGGTTTGATTTTTTGCATGCCGTTGAATCACTGCGTTTGGAACAATGCGGGGTTCAACCTTGCTAATGTTCTCGAGTGTTTGCAGCACGGTCTCGATTCCGACCTGATCAGCCCAGAATAAAATCCCCCCGTGGTGCGCCGGAAATCCAAAGCCCTCGATAATGCAAAGATCAATATCTTGGAAGTCCGCGACGATTTCCTCGTCGATGATTCGAGTTGCCTCGAGCACGATTGCTGAGAGGATTTGAGTGACAATTTGTTTTTCGTTGGGTTTTGAGGATTCGTCTTTGTCGTCGCGATAGATTTCAATGATTGAAAGTAGGCTGTCGTTCCATTGCCGTTCTCCCTGCATCTCTGGGTAGGCGTAGAATCCTTTTCCTTGTTTGCGACCGAGAAAACCGGTTTTTACTAATCGGGGAAGAATTGGTGAAAGCGTTACGCACTGAGAGCCAGATTCCCACATTGTGCGACCGGCGTAGAGGCAGGTGTCAATTCCAATGACGTCGATGATTTCGAATGGCCCGCCAGGGAATCCAAAGTCTCTCATTGCCCTGTCGATGGTTTCAATCGAAGTTCCATTGGTAAAAATTCGAAGGGACTGGTCGATCATGGCCGCAAGCAACCGGTTCACTACAAAGCCCGCGCCGTCGTTCATGGCAACCGGCATCTTGCGAAGGTTTTTCACGAATTCGACGGCGGTTGCGATGGTCTGTTCGGAGGATTGGGGGCCGCACACGACTTCGACCAGCGACATCAATTCTGGATGGCAGAAGTGAATGCCGCAGAAATTTTCCGGCCGTTGAAGATGGTTGGCGAGCGTCTCTATTGGGATTGCCGATGTGTTGGAAGCGATGACGGTTGAGTCGTCGACAGCAGATTCAATTTCTTGAAGGACTTGGGATTTGACAGCAACGATTTCAACAACCGATTCGATTACCAATGTACAACTGGCAAAGGAGTCGTAGTTTTCACAAGAATGGATCGAGCGATCGGGGTAATTACATTTCAATTGGCTGGTGACTGCCCGCTGGATTTGAGAGTTCGCATCGAGAAGCATGACATTAAGGCCTCGTTTCAAGCAGTTTTCGGCGATGGCCTTTCCCATCAATCCTGCCCCAACAATACCGACGGTGTGAATTTTGGCAGGGGACAAGCTCATGTCGACCAGACCAGGTTGTTTTTTATTGTGGTCGATGAGGAAGAAATGATTGATCAATCCGCGACTGGCGGGACTGCCGTAAACTTGGGACATTGCGACAGATTCCGAATTCCAGGCTGCTTTGATCGGTAGACTGGCTGAGCGTGTCATGTGTTCCAAGGCAACTGTTGGTGCGAATGGAAAGATTTTTTTGTTTTCAATGATCTGCTTGCCATGCTTTTGGACGATCGCCTCCATGTCGCCCATGTTTTCGACGGGCCCCATAATTTTTTTTCGGTCGAAGATGAACGATTCAGAGGTAGAGACGCGGTGGATTATTTTGATCGCTTCTTCGATCAATAATTCCTGAGGTACGATCGCATCGATCAAGTCGATTGATTTCGCTTCGCGGGCGGAGATCAGTCTTCCGCTGGTAACCAAGTCTACGGCGACTTCCAAGTTTGTGATTCGAGGGAGTCGAGCAGTGCCAGCCCAACCTGGCACCAACCCTAGCTTGACTTCGGGCAGTCCCAGAATTGTGCGGCGATCATCCGAGGCAATTCGGCAGTCACACCACATCGGGAGTTCGAGTCCGCCTCCGACACAGGCCCCATGGATGGCAGCGATGGAGACAAAAGGGCAGCGGCTAAACCGCGCCATGACCGCCCTGCCCCGTTGGCAGAATTCAACAATTTTTTTCTCTGGCCAATCGAGTGTCGCGGCAATGCTCTTTAGGTCTGCACCTGCAACAAAAATGGTCGGTTTGGCAGAAATTAGAATGACACCTTTTAAGTCTGTCTGTTCTGCTAATTCGGCCATCGTGCGATCGAGTTCTGAAAACAGTTGTTCGTCCAGAATATTAGCCGCTGATTCCGGTGCATCCATGGTGATCATGGCGATACCCTCTTGCGGGTAGGTGACCTTGGTAATCATGTTCGTCGGGTTTGACATGTTTTGGCTTTAATGAATTTCATCTTCGAATTGAAATCTCCGGATGCCGTTATCCTAGTTTGATCCCTCTGCCGTTTAAAGAACGCCGTCCTTGGGAAAGTTAAATCGAATATCAGCAAGGTTTGTTTGTGTTATAGTGCGTCTTGAGATTCGACCTAAAAAGGTTTTCAGGACACACGGCGGCGTGGATGGCATGCGGGAAGTAATCAACGTGGTGAAAAGGTGAGCAAACTGATGAAACAGAGGATAAAGTTGGCCAAGTTGTTGGTATTTGCGGCTCTTTTGGCATTGTCGGGCTGTGCCGATTCAGCGGGAGTTGGAACGAGCCAGCAGAACTCGACCCCGGATCTGGCAATTGGTACCGTGCAGGTGGAAATTATGTTTGGCTCTGGCCGAGAGAGTATTCAGAGCGAGGTCGACTGCATGAACGATTCGACTGTATTTTCCGTGCTTCAAGCTGCTTCGGATCGAGCGGAGTTTGTTTTTGAGTCGACCGGAGTGCTAAAGGGTGATAAATTCATCACCTCGATTGGAGGAGTCAAAAATCTTGCCGGAGATGGCAAAAATTGGATATATCGAGTTAATGGAGAGCTCGGTGATAAAGGAGCTGGGGTGTTTGCTGTGAAACCGCAAGACCGGGTTGTTTGGTCGTTTGGTAAATATGAACCCGAGTAATCCTATTGTGTGTTGGGATTCCCCGAAACTCGCATAGCGAAGTACTGGTGGGTTGTTATACTACGAGACCTCTTATTTACCTCCGTTTTAAAGCTAACCGCCTCGCGTGCGAAGCGAGATTTTGAACCATGAAACAGCCTCGATCAGAAAAGTCAGTTTTCTTTCAAGCTTGGGATCAAGAGAGATGGATTCAAGTTGCTTTTTTTGCGGCTGTGGTTTCTATCGGGGTGGCTAGTCGGTTTTGGTTAGTCGACTGGCCGAACGTCAAGCCCGTCGCCGCATTGGTTCTGTTCAGTGCTTTCTTTTTTCGCCGCGTCAGCTTTGCCTTGTTGGCCTTGGTGCTGATTATGGTAGTTAGCGATTTGGGTATTGGAGCCTATGACTGGCGCTTGATGGCGAGTGTATACCTTAGTCTCGCGGTTGCTGCCGGTTTGGGCTGTTGGGTAAAAGCGTCTGTAAGTCCGACGGCACGCACCCGGATGGGCATTGGTCAGATTGGGCGATTCACTATCGCTTCGTTGATCATGTCGACCGTTTTCTTTGTTTTGACAAACGGAGTCGTGTGGTGGTTTGGTCAGTGGTACCCGGCAAGCTGGTCAGGGTTGGCGACTTGTTATGCCGCTGGACTGCCGTTTTATCGGGCAACGATGATTGGCGATTTGTTTTTCACCGGTACCTTAGTAGGTGGTTACATGGCAATGGATGCCGTTTGTGCCCGAGCTTCGCTTTGGCAAGGTAGGGTCGCAATCGCTGTTTCTGATTCTTGAACGCTGGCGAATTCGTTGGCAAGTGAAATTGCCAACTCAGGCCTGCTGGTCATGTTTCATTGTTCTGCCTTTGCCAGATAATCTTCCGAGTCGCTGATCAGGCTTCGGCGGTGCACGATGAGGCCGGCGGCATCTTCAACTAGCAAGAGCCACCTCTGCCATACCTTATCTTCGCGGGCAAGTTGAGCGTTGGAATTGCGAGTCTGTCGCGCAATAAAAAACCTCCGATGGAATCGGAGGTTATGAAAGTGTTCTTTTGGTTCCAGCTTGTCAGCGAATGGGTAGTCGAGAATTAGTTCCCCGAGCCACTAAGGGGATCTGCTTCCGCAGGAGCCTTTGCCGCAGGAGCTTCTTCCGGAGGCGCCTCTTTGCCGAGTAACTTGTCAATTTTCTTGCTTGATTCGTCGCATAACTCGGAAAGTTGGTTGGCAACGCTTTTAGGTTCGACATCTTCGTCCTCATCATCATCCTTGTTGCGGGCGTCGAGGTCGACAATCCCAATATTGGATTCCTGAAGGAGCGAAGACAGTTCGCTGTTTAGCTTCTTGATAAGATCTTTGCCTGTATCATCGACAAGCTTGGACATACCACCAGTGCCATCTGTGCCGCCGAGGATTTGTGATGTAGTGAACGCGACTGTTTTAATGCGTCGCCGAAAAACGTTTAATTGATAGACGGGTAGTTCGAGAATTTCACCAACTGGTGCCTCGTCGTCTCCTCCAAAGCCACCGGCACCTGCACCCATGCCGGCACCCATACCCATGCCCATGCCAGAGCCACCAGTGAATTTGCCCGAATTGCCACCGCCACCAGAACGACCGCCGTCAGTGTCACCGCCGCCACCGCTGGAGTTAGCGACTGAATTTCCGCTTGAGTAATCGGATGGGGTTGCTATTAGATCGAGATCTTGAAAAAGGATTTGGTCGTAAACGAGCTGCTTGATCGCTCCTTTGATGGCTTCGGATTCTTGCCGAAGAGACGAAGAGGCGAACTCGGCGATCGCTTTAGTTGCTTCGAGATTTTCAGCGGGGCTACTACCGGTTAAATTGAGTTTCCCGATGGCTTCCATGGCATCAAATTTAACCCAAAACCCTGCGTCCTTGGACTGCATTACCGAGACAGCTTTTTTGAGTGTTGTGGCGGATCCCAACTCGCCGAGCAGTTGCATTCCTCGTCGTTTCAGCCAATAGCTGAGTTCGTCGTTGCCGGGTGCATCCAAGTACTCGTTTCCCTTGTCGTTGAGAAAGGTCTTGTCGGCATCAGATAGTTGGCCGTTGTTGGTGATGTTGTCAATTTCGACGTGTCGTTGGATTCCAGCGAGGGCTGCGACTTTCAAAAACGCAGGTAAGTCGGCTGATTTGAGGATGTCACCAAGTGAAGTAAAAGCGGATTTGGAAGGCACCGGAAATTGAGGTGGTGAACGTACACCGGGCATTTGGTCTAGCATCCCTATTAAATACACCATGTTCAGCCGTGCGGCCGGGTGTAGCTTGTTGTTCCGGTAGGCTTCGCGGGCCTGTTGAATCGTCAAGTCAATCAGGGCACTGCGGGTAGCCGGGCCGATTTTTGGGCCGAAGAAATCTTTTAGGAATTTTGCACGCATGTTGCCAAGTTGCGATAGTACGCGATTGTCGACCACGGTCATCGAGGGAAACACGAAACCCTTAAAATATTGTTCCACAAGTGGATTTTCCGTTGGGTTTCCGCCGTTGCTCAAAAATGCCCTAACCTTCGCGAGGTCATCTCGCTGGTTCTTTTCGTTGGCTCGATTTGCATTTTTGACTTCATCCATTTCGTCCTGTTCGGCGTCGAAGGGAGGCAACTCGGTTGCATAACGAGCGTTCATCGGAATGGATTCGAACTGGGCCAGTGCAGACTGATTACAGGCTGCAATCGCAAACACTGCAATTCCGGCGACGATCACTCTAGTTATCATCTTGGTCAGGCAGAATTGGAAACCGCGAGTTAAAGCGGGTTTTACGGAGTTCGAAGAACTGGAAATGGCCATGAATGCCTCAAGTGGGGAAATCGTCGCAATACAAAACACGATGTGCGGGGAATTTTTCCTCGTACATTACACATATGTCTATTTCTAAGATACTCGTTGAACGAGCAAATTGTCAATTTTTTGTGGCTTTTCTGCCCGATGTGCGGTGAATGAAGTCCGAATAATTCGTTCGCATTGATTTGGCTTTGATCATTGAAAATGCTGGCGTTCTAAAAACTCGAACAATGGTCGGTTCAAATTGAGGTTTCGGAAAAAAACGGTCATTCCTTATATTCGTTAAGTCGGGAAAGCGAAATTTAGAGGCTTGGCTCTGGCCGGCAAACTTTAACGGTGAAACGAAAGTGAAAGAGGCACGGCTTATGCCACTGGAATCAAAAAAGTTGCGAGTGATTTTTGGCTGGAATGTATTTATTTTTGCAGCCTTTTGTGGGAATTTAGAGGCTCAGCAGAATTCACCACCGTCTCAAGAGCAGGCGGCCAAGATTGCTGAAATTGAAGATTTGCGGAAAAAAATTGGGGGTGGTGTAGCCGAGTCACTTGGTGAGTTGCTTGATCCGAAGGTCGCCCAACAGGAATTTGCCCTCGAATTGGAGAGGCTTTCCAGTGAGAGTGGGCCATCTCTTCAAGCAAAAACAAACGGTGATTTACCAAAAAGATTAAGAATCGCTCCCGCCAGGCCGTCTCAGGCAAATCCCAGATTGTTTTCCCCCCGTCTTTTGAAGGATTCCCCGCGTCCAAAGCCCAGTGGTCGTTTACTCTACCAATCCATTGCGAGGAAACTCGATGGGATCACTGCAGATTTGGAAGAAGCCAGTTATTACGAAGAGGCAGATTCGATGCGAGAATTGGCGGAGAGCTACTGGCAAAAAGCACGTAAAATGCAACCCGTTCCAAGGAAGTCAGAGTTACGCGTGCTCCCGTTGGGTGCTCTCGAGGAAAAAAAATAAGCTCCCTTTTGCCGAGATGGTTTTCGTGATTTGGCGAATTAATAAGAAAAGCCGTTTCAGAGCGTTTTTGGCTCGAAGAAACCGGACTTGATTGAGCTTATTCCTTGATTAATTGAAGCTAACCGTTCGTGAGACCGTTATAATTGATCCACGCGGTCTAAATTTCCAGGGTCCAATTGGCGTTTTAGGGGACTGTATCAAAAGATTTGATCAATCCGAGAACTTAATCGGATGGGGATTTGATTGACAAGGATGACGAAAATGGATCAATATACAGTTGATTTTAGATATCAAATAAGGCGTCGCAGCTGCTTCGTGTGAAAATGAAACAGGCTGCGAATCGAAAGCTCAGCGAGATATGGCAACAAACAAAATTCAGGGGTTTGTAAAACTCCTTTTAGATTCCGGATCGATCACCCAAGACCAAGTCGTCGACGCCGAGAATCTGGCAAAGCAAACGGATAAGGCGATTGCGCAGACATTGGTTCAGCTCGGCTATTCTACCGAGGAAGAAGTAATGCGTGCTCAAGCAGAGCATAATCGCATGGAGTATGTCGATCTTAGCGAGGTCGAGATTCCAGAGATGGTGATCGAGTTAATGCCCGAGGCGGTCGCCCGCGAGAACACCGTTTTGCCGATGAGCGAAGTCGACGGTGGCCTGAAGGTCTTAATGAGCGAGCCAGGTGACGTTGATACGATTGAGAAGCTGAGGTTTATTCTTAATCGCGATGTGACAGTTGCGTTGGCGACAAGATCGAGTATCACCCTCGCGATCAACCGAATGTATGGTCAGGTCGAAGGTGAATCGGCTGACTCGATTTTGCAAGAATTTACCGATACGGCGATCGACTTTACCGAAACAGTTGATGACGACGGCGGCAGTGACGGGAAGGGGGATGAAGAGTCGAGCGCCCCAATCGTGCGGCTTGTTCAGCTTATGATCACAGAAGCGGTTCAGCTGAGGGCTTCTGATATTCATGTCGAACCGTTTGAGGATCGTGTCCGGATTCGTTATCGAATTGACGGCGTGCTTCACGAGCGTGATCGCCTGCCGAAGCGTCAGTTGGGTGCCATTATTTCCCGCATCAAAATCTTGTCGTCGATCGATATTGCTGAGAAACGCCGACCGCAGGATGGACGGATTAAGGTAAACGTTGGTGAAAAAGAGCTGGATCTTCGAGTCAGTATCATTCCCACTAGCATGGGGCAGTCGGCGGTGTTGCGATTGCTCGATAAGGACAATATTCGAATCGGTGTTCGTCAGCTCGGGTTCTCCGAGGAGATGTATAAGAAATTTAACAATCTGATTCGTCGCCCGAACGGAATTATTTTGGTTACTGGGCCGACGGGTTCTGGAAAAACGACGACCCTCTACGCGGCCCTCAATGGCCTCAATCGGCCTGACCGAAAGATCATCACTGCAGAAGACCCAGTCGAATACTATCTGCCGGGAATCAATCAGGTGGAGGTGAAACACCGCATCGGGCTGGACTTTGCCCGGATCATTCGCTCGATGTTGCGGCAGGCGCCCAACGTCATTCTAGTCGGTGAAATGCGAGATGCCGAGACGGTTTCCATGGGAATCCAGGCTAGTCTTACTGGACACTTGGTTTTCAGTACACTGCATACGAACGATGCGCCCACCGCTGTAACGCGTATGATTGACATGGGGGTGCCAGGGTATTTGGTGGCCAGTAGCGTGGTTGCGATCTTGGCTCAGCGTTTAGTTCGAACGATTTGCCCCAAGTGTCGGGCGCGGCATGTGCCCGGAGAGGCTGCGATTAAAGAGGCGGGTTTGACGCCAGAGCAGATTGAGGGTGCGACGTTTATGCGGGGGAAGGGCTGTAATAGCTGTCAAAAATCAGGTTTTCGCGGCCGAGTCGGCATTTACGAGATGTTGATCGTGGATTCCAAGGTTCGCGAGATGATTTTCGCTAATTCTCCGGCACAGGAGATTCGAACCTACGCGATGGGGGCGGGAATGACCACGCTCTATCAAGATGGCATCGACAAAGTACTGAAGGGCTTTACGACATTCGACGAAGTCTACCGGGTAGCGAAGCGGACGGAACAAGACGTGTAAGTGGTTCTTATGGGTGGTTATTTCCTGTTTTAAGGCGCTTTAGTGGTAAAATGGGAAGATTTTTGGACGTCGAGAGGTTAGGTGCGAACAATAGGGGCGATCTTCGGATTTATATTCATTCAATTATTAAGAAGATCACCAATCCCTCCTCGTCTAACGAAAAGCCACGAACAACTCACTTATCCTTTCTTGGTCCTAACTCAACGCTTCCCTTGTTTGGATTATAAGCACGTCCTTTGAATCGGACGCTAGATAACTGGAAACAACAAGAGTCGGCCTCCATCACTGGGATGGGGTTGGAGTTTGAGTGACGCGATTTCCAATTGGAAATCGGTTAAATAGGAAACGTAAGAGAACAAGACTTATGGCAACCGTACTTATCGACAAACTGCTTGAGGCCTGCGTAAAACAGGGGGCGAGCGATATTCATATCACGACCGGCCAACCACCGGTTTTCCGTCTGCATGGTCGATTGCGAAAACTGGAAACTAAGGTTCTCGATTCTGAAGACACAGTGGCGTTGATGAAGAGTATTGCTCCGGAGCGATGTCAGCGTGAGTTGCAGGAAATCGGAAGCTCGGACTTCGGATTTGCCTACGCCGACAAGGCACGATTTCGCGTGTCCATCTTCAAGCAGCGCGGCGACATTGCAATGGTGTTGCGTCAGATTCCGAACGAGATGCTCCCCCCTGAGGTGCTCGGCGTTCCCGATATTTTCACAAAACTGTGTATGCGTCCACGTGGATTGATTCTGGTGACCGGACCGACCGGATCGGGGAAGAGTACAACGCTGGCCAGTATGGTCAACTTTATTAATGAGCGGGTTGACCATCATATCATTACGATTGAAGACCCGATTGAGTTTTATCACTATCACAAGAAGTCAACGGTCAATCAGCGAGAAGTGGGCGTCGACGTTCCCTCGTTTTCTGAAGCGATCAAGCGAGCGTTGCGTCAGGATCCGGATGTGATTCTGGTTGGTGAGCTTCGCGATTTGGACACCATCGAAGCTGCTATTTCGGCAGCAGAGACAGGTCACATCGTGTTTGGCACTCTGCACACCAATAGTGCTCAGGGTACGGTGAACCGAATCATTGACGCTTTTCCCGGTCAGCTTCAGGAGCAAATTAGAACACAGCTTTCGACGTCCTTGATTGGAGTGCTTGCCCAGACTTTGTTGCCGCGGATTGGCGGCGGTCGAATTGCTGGATTTGAATCGTTGGTAGTAACGCCGGGTGTGGCTAACCTGATTCGCGAAAACAAAACCTTTCGAATCAACTCGGCGATTCAGACGGGTGCCAAATTTGGCATGATGCTGATGGACGATTGTCTGTTTGAGCATTGGGTCAATGAGAAAATTGAGATGGAAGATGCCCTTGGTAAGGCGCAAGACCCGGACGCACTTGCCAAACGGATTGCTACTGCACGTCGGCAGATGGAAGAGGGTATGCCGTTGGGTGAGGGCGATTTGGAGATGGACGACGAGGAAGATTACTAGAGGAAATTTAGCTCCCTGTTTTGCAGCACTGAAATTCACAAAACTGAAATTCACAAATCAATAACTAAACATTAAAGAATTAGGTGTCCTATGGCCGTCCGAAGACTCGGTCAAATTTTTGTCGACTTAGGTTTCATTACCGACGATCAACTGGAAATGCTCGTCGAAGAACAAGCTCAAAATCCAGGTCAATTGATTGGCCGTGTGGCTGAGGATATGGGGCTGGTTTCTGACGACGAATTGATCCAGGCGCTTGGTGAGCAATTTGGACTCAACCATGTTGATATCGAAGGTGTGGTTCCCCCGGAATCTGCCCGGGAATCGGTTTCGGATGCGATGGCTCAGCTTTATCGGGTCATTCCGTTACAGCTCAATGAAAACGTATTGACCCTCGCGACCTGCGACCCGCAGAACCTTTCAATGCAGGATGAGTTGCGACGCTTTTTGGGTTATGACATTCGCTTGCTGGTGGCCACTGAATCTCAGATTCTAAAATCGATTGATAAATTCTTTAACGAAGAGTCAGAGAGTATCGAGAAGATCATTAGTGATCTGGAAAACGATGACGATTTGAAGCGAGCTACCGAAGCTCTTTCTGCCGATGGGCCGATTAACCTTTCGGATGTGAATGAATTGGTTGAAAGCGCGCCGGTTCGAAAACTGCTCAATATGGTGTTGTTGTTGGCGATTAAAGACCACGCCAGTGATATTCACTTTGAGCCGTTTGAAGACGAATTTCGGATTCGAATTAAGGCCGACGGTGTATTGTTCGAGATGGTTCCTCCGCCACGTCACCTCGCGTTTGCGATCACAACGCGGATTAAAGTAATGGCGAATCTAAATATTTCCGAGCGACGTCTGCCGCAGGATGGTCGAATTGAACTGATGGTTGGTGGTCACCCGGTTGACCTGCGTGTTAGCGTCTTGCCAACCATGTTTGGTGAAAGTGTTGTTTGTCGAGTGCTTGATCGTTCCGTGGTTTCGCTGGATCTCCACAACGTTGGGATGGACGCACATATTATGGAGGAGTTCCGTACGGTCATTGCGAAGCCGAATGGAATCATTTTAGTTACTGGGCCAACGGGTTCCGGAAAAACCACAACGCTCTACTCTGCCCTGTCTGAATTGAATGTGATCGAAGACAAGCTCATCACAACTGAGGATCCGGTTGAGTATGACATTGACGGTATTATTCAAATACCAATCAATCACGATATTGACGTGACATTTGCCAAGGCGTTGCGAGCTATTTTGCGGCAAGATCCGGATAAAATTCTGGTCGGCGAGATTCGAGATCTCGAAACGGCGGAGATTGCCGTTCAGGCATCTCTAACCGGCCACACTGTTTTCAGCACTTTGCATACCAACGATGCTCCAAGTACGGTGACTCGGATGAAGGACATGGGTGTTCCTACGTTCTTGATTACCGCAACGGTCGAGGCAATTTTGGCGCAGCGTTTGGTGCGGCGAATTTGTGCTGAATGCCGAGAGGAGGTTGCTGTGAGTGACGAGATGATGCTCGAGCTCGATCTGAATGCTGAACAATGCGAAGGCAAAAGTTTTTACCGCGGTGCTGGCTGTGCCAGTTGCAGCAACACGGGCTACAAGGGGCGTGTCGGGTTGTTTGAGTTGATGATCATGGACGATGAATTACGCGACATGATTAATGACAATTGCAACACCGACGATTTGCGTAACAAAGCTCAGTCCAAGGGGATGCGATTGCTGCGCGACATGGGTGTCGAACTCGCGTTTGACGGCACGACCACAGCAGAAGAAGTGGTGCGCGAGACAGTACTGGACGCGTAACAAATCATTCAAGCGAATAACCAAACATATTTTTAATATTTAATTTTACGAACGACCTGAAAAAAGACTCGGCCAATTGAGCGAGTCGACCTAAGTCGAAAAGGAAACTGAAAATGCCAACTTATCAGTTTGAAGCGATGGACCCACAGGGTCAGGAAATCAAGGACATTATCGAAGCGGCCACGCAGGATGATGCCCAGGCCACGATTCGATCGATGGGCTATTTCGTGACCAAGATTGCGGTTCAAAAACAGGCCAAAGGTGCTGCGGCCTCGTCAGGAAAAAACCGCAAGTCCTTTGCGGTTGGTGGTGCCGGTGGTAAGAAAATCGTGACGTTCACACGTCAGTTGTCGATTTTGCAAGACGCTGGACTCCCGATTCTTCGAAGTTTGAAAATTCTTGAAGAGCAAGCTAAGCCGGGTGCGTTGAAGAACGGCCTGATTGACGTTTGCGATGAAATTGAAGGTGGAGCGTCACTCTCAGAAGCGCTCGCAAAATCACCTAAGGTTTTTGACCGGCTGTACGTCAACATGATCAAAGCGGGTGAGGCGGGGGGATCGCTGGAAGTGATTCTCCGTCGTTTGGCCGAATTTAAAGAGCGAACTCAGTCGCTGAAAAACAAAGTCATCGGCGCGATGATGTATCCGATCATGGTCGTCCTGTTCACGATCGGTATTTTGACTTTCATTATGCTCAAAATTATTCCTGAATTCCAGAAAATGTTCACCGAGTTTGGAATTGAGTTGCCGGCGATGACTCAGTTGTTGATGGCGATTTCAGATCGTGTTGTGAACCTGTGGTTCCTGTTCCCATTGATGCCGATTGCGGTCATCCTGTTTATCTCCCTGGTTTGTAAGTTTCGCGCGGGACGCATGGGTTGGCACCTGTTCCTGCTCAAACTGCCAGTGATGGGTAAGTTGGTCGAGAAATCAAATCTCGCTCGAACGACCCGAACGCTTGGAGCCTTGATCGCTTCGGGTGTTCCAATTATCGAAGGATTGACCATTACCCGGGAAACATCCGGTAATGCGATGTATGAAAAAGTTTACAGTAAAGTGACCGATTCGATTCGTGAGGGTGACACGATCGCCAACCCGATGAAGGCGAACTCATTTCCTGCGTTCCATCCGGTGACTTGCTTCTTCTTTTTGATCAGTGTTTCTTTACCGCCTTTGTCCATCTTGTTTGTAAAGCCGGATCTCTGGTTCTTTGTGATGTACGGCTGTGCATTTATGTCACTAATTGGCAGTGCGTGGTACTTCCTGAACTACAAAAAGCCTGTGGTGGAAGATCTTGTGGTCAACATGGTCGCGGTAGGTGAAGAGACCGGTGAGCTCGATACGATGCTCTACAAAGTCGCCGACTACTATGAAGAAGAAGTCGAGCAGTTGACCGAAGGAATGATGAAGATGATCGAACCGTTGATGATCATTTTCCTTGGACTGGTGGTGTTGTTTATTGTGGCATCTCTGTTCATGCCGCTAATCGCGATCATTTCCGGTTTGACCAGTAACAAGTAACTAAGTCTCGGTGCGATTGCCCGAATGAACAGCAATCGCTCCTTGTTCCGTTAAGTAAGAATTTAACGCAAGAATCCAGCCCGCTTTTCCAACCTATAGAAGAAACTCTTCCGGAGAAATGAAATGACTAATCAACGCCGCTTTCGATCGAGATCCGGTTTCACGTTAACCGAGCTGATGGTTGCCATCACGGTCATTGCTATTTTGGCGGGCATGTTGATGGCTGCGGTCATTCCTGCGATGTCATCCGCTCGGCGAACTGCCATCTTGATGGAGATGAAACAGATCGAACAGTCGATTGAGAATTTCAAGACACATCACGGTTTTTATCCTCCAAGTTGGGTCAGGATTAGAAACTCCGCCAATCCTCCGACCGCACTGTTGAAATACATCAACCGAGTTGCTCCGAATAATCGTGAAGGCGAAGTGGTGAGTGGTACCAGCCGCCGGATTGATTTGTGGTGGCAGAACGTCGGTCAAAATATTGATCATGGCTCCGGCCAGGACTTGGTGTTTTGGCTCTCCGGGATGTTGAAAAACAAGCAGTATCCGATCACCAATGGTGTTGGTCCCGGTTCGTATCCCACAACCTACGATGATGCGACGCTTGAGCGGGATGTGTTTTATGAATTCAAAGGGGAGCAGTTGATTGAAAATGGTTTGGTTGCCTCTTATATGCAACAAGCCAACACAGAAGCCCCGTTCCTTTACATCGATGCTGGGAGCTACAACAACGGCACATCATACGATGGTTACTATGTCCAAAATAATATTGGCACGCCTTTCCGGTCTTATGAAAATCCAAAATCATTCCAACTGATAACCTGGGGCCTGGATAAGTTGCCAGTTGATCCCGACAATCCTCCTGCGAATCCAACTCAATGGGGAGTGCAGACTGCCTCGGGGCTTGTCAATCCAGTTCTTGGCACTGACAAGTACGCTTCCGACAACCTCTGTAACTTCTGCGATGGAATGCTTGATCGGTATCTCTCCGGTACCTTCGATAGTTCGGCGGTGAAATAGCCTCGGTTTTCTTCTCTTCTAATTCCCTCCTTGCGGCTCTTCGATCATGGAACATAAACCAAGAAAACGAATCATTTCCAGCGATGCCGGTCGATGTGGTTTCACATTGGTTGAATTACTGTTGGTGATTGCGATTGTGACCGTACTCTCAACCATGGCGTTGGGAGTAATGCGTCAAGCTCAGACTGATGCCAAGATTTCGGCGACCGAAGCTCGACTCACGCAGATCAATGCAATCATGGAAGTCGTGATGGAAGATTATTCGGTTCGGCGAATGCCAATCGATTTGAGGGCAGCACTCAATCCGCCGGTAACAAGGCAGATGTTACGAGAGGCACGTTACCAAGTGCTTTCTGAGTTGATTGATGTGGAATTGCCCCGTCCGCTGTATAATCCAAATTCCGAATCGTACGTTCCCAATTCAAATCGAGTTGTAAGTCCATTTTTACCCGGGCCAGGATACGTGGGGTCTGGGAATCCTACAATCGGTTCAGATCCAATTGGTGTTTACCGCGACGATTCATTCTTAGGTAATTCCAACGCCCCGTACTCAGCCATCATGCAGCGCTGGCAGCTACTCGCTCAGCAGAATCCCAACGATTTGAATTTGCCGGGTGAGTACCTCTATCAATTTTTGTACGCCTATGATTTTGATGGGGCTCCCGCGGTTGAGGCGCTTGGTGCTCAGGCAATTGCTGACACCGATGGCGACCAGTTGATGGAAGTGGTTGATGCTTTTGGCGAGCCACTCCTTTACGAGGTCCAGCAGCGTGCCCCCGAAAATCAGGATACTGACCAGGATGGAGACAATGATGTCACCGACCCGAATGATGACGGGGATGGTGTACCTGACCTCGAAGATTCTGATGACGATGGTGATGGGATCCCCGATGCACGTGATGAAAATGGGACTTACGATCCGCTTCTCAGGGATGGCGTTCAGGTTATTAACAATATTCGAATCATTGTGTTTTCCAGCCGTGATACCCAGGATTTTAATTGATCCGCTGACGAGAGAAATATGATGAAAAAATCTTTCAAAAGAAATAGCGGAATCACCCTGGTTGAATTGTTGGTTGTGATTTCCATACTCGCTGTAATTACGGCGGTGATGCTGCCGCGGTTGAGAACGATTAACAAAGATCGAAATATTCGCGAATCAGCACGTGTGGTTGGCAGTCTTTTGGCAAAGGCAAGTCAAAATGCAGTCAACGATGGAACCGCCGGCGTAATTATCGAACGGAATGAAAACTTCGTCGATGATGAAGGCGTGATGTACGGCGCAACCACCATGTACTTGATGCGAAAAGTTCCGCCGTACGCAGGTGACCTCGCGCCAGCCGATAATTTGGCGTATCCAGTCTCTGAATACGTGATTGAGGTGCCGCCACCATTCGAGTCAGACGCTGTCTTGGTCAATGACTACATCAGCGTAAATTACAATTCGGTGAAATATCGAATCATTGGAATTGGTAATTCCCAAACAAGGACAGATGCTCAAAATGTTCCTTTTAGGATACTAACGTTGAGCTCGGGGATGGGCGGCGCTGTGTTGCCTTCCCTGCCGACGCCTAATTCAGGAGTTCCATTTGTAGTTCATCGGCAACCCCGAAAGTTGGCTTCCAGTCGAGTAGATCTTCCCAATGGATTTTTGGTTGATATGCGTTATTCGGGACCGATCAATGAAAACGCGAATACATCTGGACCGTTGTTAGAACCAACGCGAAGTTGGTTTGATGAGATTATTTTACCTCCTGATCCCAATGCCGGTGCGGTGGCGAATTTAGAAATGGCCTACGCGTCACGGACAGTTCAGATCATCTTCAATTCAAATGGCGGCGTGGATCGGGTCTATTACTATAACCCCTATTTAGACGTGAACTATGTCGATGAATTCGAAGACCCATCCCAGTTTCCGCAGGACGGACGGATCGGTGGGTTTATTGATTCACGCATACCGAATGGGCCACTGTTCTTTTACATCTCTGAGTATGAAATTGAGTCGCTTCCGAACAATGGCGTGCTTGATTCGCCGGCGAATTTATGGGTCACTCTCAATAATAGTACAGGCGCGACGAACGTAGCCTCCAACACGGTTCCAACAGATCAAAATGCTTTCCTTGGAGCCCGCATCGAGTACGCTCGCGGAATTGCCAAAGATTTTCAGAGTGCTGCTCAGTAACGCTTCTCCTCATCCGAGTTCCTTCCATGAAAAAAACAAAAACCAACCAACCTAGAAACGGTCTTTCGATCATCGAAGTGCTGACTTCGATCGTGGTCGCCATGATTGGCGTTTTCGGAGTCATGGTCCTGATCCCTTTTGCAGTCAAGCAGGCAAAGGTAGGAATGGATAGTGATGCCGCAGTCCAATTGGCGCGTAATGCGTACTCGCAGTTCGAAATTAGCGGTTACCGAAATCCTGAAAACTGGTGGATTCCAGCACAAAACCGATCTTATGATCCTGCTAATGATGGTCCCCAAATATTCGCGTTGGATCCGTTAGGCGTGATTGAGAATGGAGCGGGAACTTTTCCACTGAATCCAACGATCAATGGATCGCTCCCCCCTCAACTGCAGTTTCCTGTACTTAATCTCGCGATCCCTGCCGGTCTACAGGACAATAATGGCCAATGGGTGTTTGGTAAAACTGGAATGACGCTCGGTGTTGCCCAGAGATTTTTCCGGGGTGGCAATGATCTTTCATTCGGGGGTGGGGTAGACGATCTTTCCCCGCCGCGGCAAATTTTTGACCGTGATGATAACGGGGCAGCCGTAATACGCCAGTCAAAAGGCCGAATCTCCTGGAGTGCGATTGTTGTTCCTTATATTAATCAGTCGGCGACAGCGAACAGTGGTGAGTGGTCTTATAAACTGTATATCCTAGCCTACAAGATCCGTAAGACACGCGCGGACGATGAAGACGGCCAGATGGCGGTTACTCAGTTATCGGAGTTGAACACCGGTTATCAGAGTCCGCTCACGAACGTTCTGATCGATAAAAGCGTCTTGGTGCCCGACGGCAGTCTGAAACGAGACGACTGGGTCATGTTAATCAACCAAGATCCAGACGTTGATCTTAATGTGACCCCTGGAGCTTTTAGTAAACAGATTGCATTTTGTCGAATCGTAAATTTGATGTCCGATTCGGAGAATCAGTCTGTTGATACTGCTCTTACATTGGACGGCCCCGATTTTAATTTTTATGGGGATAACAACGCTGTTCCTCCCACGCCGCCCACTGACACCTACATCGTTCACCTCAAGGATGTGATCGGCGTGTTTGAACATACGTTTACTCCTGAAACCGAATCCAACTGGACGGTTAATTTTTAACGCTCCTCACCCTACTTTTCTCCTCACTTAGACTTCTCTCAATCCAACCAAAACCTGTCCTTTGGAGGCAGCCATGAAAATCAGAAATCCGAAAAATCGCCAGGGGATCACGCTGCTGTTTGTCGTCAGCATGATTGTTCTGTTCTTATTGATGGGCACGACATTCGTCGTGATCTCCAATGACTATTTCAAGGCTGCCAGAAAACGTGGGCAGGCAAAACTGCATATAGTGGATCACGAAGCAGTGATTCGCCGCGCGTTTTACGATGTTGTTCGTGGTCCAAGCTTACTCAATCAGTCGTCACCGTTACGAGCCCATGATTTGTTATCAGATCAGTACGGTTATGGATTCAAAGCTTTTGTTACCGACGCATACGATGTGGCTGATGCTAACCGAAATGGCAACGTAGATGAGGATGAAGCGAGTAATTTTGAGCCTCAGCAGTTTTTGCGCCTTAGTCTCGGGTCTGACGCTGGGATTAGGAATCAGGTTCAGGACTTGCGAAATTCGCCCGATGATTACACTGATTCTCTAGATCAGAATGGTGTCCCGGTCAAAGGCCTGTATAACGGGTTAGTTTTTTCATTTGTTACAAAATCGGCAACTGGCTATTCGACGAGGGTCTATGAGCATATAGCTGCGCCAGGCGAGAATCATGAGTTTATTATTCCTTTCCCTCGAGTTGGGCAGTTTGGTGGTGCAGGCGGCGCAATTGCGGATCTGGTTGGATCCCAAGTGATCGTGAATGGTCGTGATTTTTCTGGTACCGGAGCGGGTGGTGCACCAGATGCACAAGAGCTTGGTGCGTCGGCGCTAGCGCCTAATCGTTCTGGCGAGGACTTGGGTAATTTTCTCACCAATTACCTTTATGATGGAGGCCACAGCCCCAACGAGTCGTATGATGCTGCTGATTTTCAAAATATGTTTTTGAGCGGCCGCGATCGAAATGGATCTGTGATCCCAAGTTTTCATAGAGAGTCACTGAGTGGTTGGGGCGGCTCGGTCGTTGTACCGGGGGTTGGCCAGGGTTCCAATAAGTTCATTCCTAATACTGGTGATGATACTGCGAATAGCGAATATCTTTACGGTAACGTTTCTTTAGACGTCGATTCTGATAACGACGGTGAAAAAGATGCGGTATTTATCGATAATGGCTACGAAGTCATGATGGCTGCGGATGGGAGACGTTTTAAACCATTGGTTGCGTACAAGGTGGTCGATCTTGATGGTCGTCTGAACTTGAATGCCCACGGCAGCCTAGCACAAGCGAAAGATGATTACTTCATCTCGCAGCAAATTCATAACTCCAATCTACCCCGTGGTCAGGGATACGGTCCCCCCGAAATTTCTTTCGCGGAGGTTGTTTTCAATGATTCATTGTCAGATCCGAATCTGAGGTTGGAAAAATATCAGTATTTGATGGAAAGCCGATACGGCCAAAGCGGAACTCCTGGATATTACAACGATCCTGAACCGGACACGCTGCGGAAGCTGTTCGGCTATCCTCGCGGGGTCGTGAATTGGCCAGCATCTGTTGGAACGGTTAATCGAGACGCGGCAGACAATGGTTCCCTGTTTGCCTCGAGTGCGATGGACATCCATGGTCGATTTAGCTTTGGTTTCCCTCAGGCTGCTTTCGTTATTGACGGTAATACGATTGATGATTTCCGTGATCCGAATGTGGCTAATTTTCCAAACGGTCTACCCGTCATTGATATGGTCGCTTCGGAATTTGGAACCGATTTTGAATTTGCCAACAACCCTTACGAGATGACGTTCGACTCCCAATCGGGTTCAAGTCATTCGAATACGCCGTTCTCGCCTGCTGATTTGGAAAGGCATTTGCGGCCGTTCGACGTAGATACCAATGTGTTGCCAAAACGAATTCCGTTCGATAGCGAGACTGACAGTGAGACAAACGTAAGTAACGGAATTATTGGTGGTATTCCAAAGTCGAAACGTAATTTGATCACCACGGAGAGTTGGGATGTCCCAATGATTCCGGATAATTTTAAGTCAAAATTGATTGCTCGGTTGGCGACAAAGTTAGGTATTCCGACGCCGCTTTCCAATGCAAACCTGACTAGTTTGAATAATTTGGCAGATGACATGCTTGACCCAACTATCGAAAATATGTTCGCAAGTGAGTTGTCGCGTGGTTTGAAAATGAATGTAAATCGGCCATTGGGGAATGGATGGGATGACAATGGAAACGGAGTAGTTGACGAACCGGCTGAAGCCAACATTGAATCCAATCGTGATTTCACCCAGTTCAAAAACCCAGCCTTTGACCTAGATCGAGATTTTAGTCCAAATGGTCCATGGAACAGTGAGTCGAGAGCGCGGGTTTTGTTTGCCCGCCATCTCTACATGCTTGCGATGCTCCTATCGGACGAGGTAGAAGTAGATTTGGATGGCGATGGAAATCCGACCGGAGCTGAGTATGCCCAAGTGATTGCGCAGTGGGCAGTCAATGTTGTTGATTTTCGTGACCCTGATTCGGTCATGACCCGGTTTCGATTTGACCCGGATCCTTGGGATGGAACTTGGGATACGAGTAATGCCAATGTCGTTTGGGGCTGTGAACGGCCTGAACTTTTAATCACTGAAACGTTCGCGTTTCACGATCGCCGAGTCGAAGATGTTGGAGCGGGTGGTGGAAAGGTTGAACCCGATAACGACGATAACGATTACGACAGTCGATTG